>DATDPS010000290.1:0-17981 GCA_035292625.1 Lysobacterales bacterium
TGTCCATGCGGATTCCTCGAGCTAAGCTGAGCCGCAAGTGGCACAGGGCCAATATTCAGTCAGCCAGCCAAAAGCCCAGGTCGCGCTGCAGCAGCCGGGACAGAAGTTCGATATCGGCACGCAGGTAATCAGACACAACAGCGCGCATTTCCGAAGTAAGCGGCCGGGGCGCCGTGGGTACCTTGTTCCAGTCCGTCAAGCGCTTGATCCAGTCTTTCTTCTTTGAACCGTCCGGGTTGTACTTCCGTTTGCGCCGCTGCACGGTGTCCATCTTTTTTCCGCCGCGCGCGACAGGCAGGAAAAACAATTGCTGCAGCCAGCGGTAGCGATACAACTGGCTTTCGTATCTGGGCTCGAAATGCGTCTGCCCGTCGTCATCCAACTGCAGAAACCGGAGTGCTCCCCGGTACGCTGCTGAAGCATCCGCCATGAAATCGTCAAAAACGATCACGTGCGCGTGGTCACGGCCCGCCACGTTGAAAAGATGTTCGATTTGTGCGCCGAACCTGGCCACTTCCCCGTACATCAAAGCGCGCCCGTCCAGGCAACGCCTGGGCATATGCTCACCACGTGCGCGGGCCTCCTGCAGCCCCCAGGCCCTGGCGAAATCCGGCTCATCCTCCTGCAGCAGGTACTGCATGCGCAGGTGATACGACGGCAGCATAGTCAGTGGATTGCGCACCAACGCAATGAATTTCGCCTGCGGGTTGATGTGCCGGATGCGCTCTATAATGCCCGGCAAATACAGGTACGACACGGAACCCTCACCTGCCAGGCGATTTGAGGCATTACAGTGGCTGAAATAACGGTCGATGTAATCGGTTTTGAGCTGGCTGGCGGAAGGCACTTCGCTGTTCTGGGCGAAGTAGTGGGTTTCTTTTGGCCGGGAAAAACAGATCTGTGGGTTACGCATCAGGTAGCGGCACAGCGCGGTGGTGCCGCAGCGTGGCGCTCCCACGACAAAGAAGCCTGGAACTCCAATGGTTTGTTTCATGATCTGGTTGCGGGTATTTTGTTACTTGGCCATGGGGCATTGCAGGCATGCACCATAACGGGTGAATGCGGCTGTGACAACAAAATGCTGACACATGGTGTTTGCGGCGATGATCTGGATCAAGCCTTACTGCCGGCGGCAGCCGGATCAACAGACTCCGCAGCTTCGGCTTGCAGGATCTTTTCCGCCAGTTCACGGTCGGCCAGGGAGTCCACATCTACTGCGGCGCGAGCTGAATCAATCACCACGCAGGCGGCCCGGCAGCCGCTGAGGTCGGACAGGCGCTGCACGGCTTCCTGCAGGGATAGCTGGCGCAGCAGGTAACGCAACAGGAAGCCAATGCCAAGCTTGCACGCGATTTTCCATGGGCGCTTGCGCTGTGCTTCAACGGACTGCCAGAACTCCAGCGCGGCCAGGCCGGATGGATTCATCACGGCGAAAAGGTTGGTGCTGCAATAGCTGCCGTCGCGGTATCTTTGCACAGTCCGTTTTGATTCAGGAAACGCTGCACGAACCGTCGGGTATGGGGCCAAACCCGCGATGATATCCCCGCCCGCGGCCTGCGCCTGGCGACAGAACAGGTCAATCAACGCGGGTGTCAGCAGGGCATGATCCCCGGTAGTCACCAGCACCGGGTAGCGCTTGAGAGTTTGCACCGCCTTGATCGCGCTGGCGCTGGGCCCGGTGGCCGGGGCCAGCCAGCGAAACGAAGTGCCCTTGAGAACCAGCGCAAATTCGGGTGTGGCCCGGTAAATTTCCTGCGCAGGGCCGCACAGCAATCCGCCGGTGATCACATCCGCGTTTTCCAGGGCCTCGATGACGCGCTGCACGGCCGGCTTGCCAGCCACATCCACCAGGACACTCGCTGGCAAGCCCAGTTGGTGGCTCAAGGCGCTGCCACCCGGCCGTTCCCCAGCCAGCACCACGGCGGAAAATCCACTCATTCAGACCAGTTCCTTGCGGTACATGCGGTAGCGTTTCGTGATCTTGCCGCCGATTTGTTCAGCGATATTGCGCATGCCCTGGTTGTCCTCCAGGATCCATGACATCTCGGCGTGCTCAATGCCCCTACGACTGGCGGGCTCTTCGAGACCTGTCATAGTCAGGAAAGCCAGGGCAGGACCCAGCCGGGTGCGCTGATATTCCCGGCGGACACCCATCAAAGCAATACGGGCGGACTTCACCGAACGTACTTTCAACCTCCACAGCAGTTTCGCCCAGCCAAACGGCAACAGACGCCCGTCGAGATCACCGATGACCTCGTTGATATTGGGCAGCATGGCGATAAAAGCGGCCGGCTGGCCATCCACTTCCGCAATACGAATGAAGTCATCGGGCAACAACATCAGCAGTTCCTTACCCACCGCCTGGAATTCCTCCTCGGTAAATGGCACGAAACCCCAGTTTCTGGACCAGGCATCATTGAAGATGCTGCGCATGGTTTCAAAATCATCGTGGCGTTTCTTGCGGTTGAAAGCGCGTTCAGTAATCCGATGTCCCTGGCGCTCAAGGAGTTTACGCATGTTCTCGGGCATACCAAACTGGTTGGCGTGGACCTCATAGGCCAGCGTATCCTGGTCTGGCGTGTAGCCCAGGGATTCGATGAGCCTTCCATAGTACGGCAGCGCATGGCCCATCATGATGTAAGGCGGGGTGTCGAAACCCTCGACCAGGAGGCCGATTTCCTGGTTAATTCCCAGGTTGAACGGCCCCAATACGCGTTTCATACCCTTCGCCTTCAGCCAGTTTTCAGCGCTGGAAAACAAAGCCGCAAAAATCGCCGGGTCGTCCGGCGCCTCGATCAAGCCGAAAAACCCGGTGGCTTCATCATGCAATTCGAGAAACAGGCGATCGATTTGGGCGGAAATACGCCCAACTGCCTTGCCGTCCCGGCAGGCGATCCAGGTTTTCCATTCGGCATGCTGAAAAAACGGGTTTTTGGCGGAAAAAGCTTCGCGCCGTTCCAGCAGCAGGGGCGGCACCCAGTTGGGGTCGTCACGGTAAATCGACCATGGCACGCGGATGAATTCATCCATCATGGCTTTGCCAGTGACTTCACGCACCCGGACCTGTCTCGAATCAGCTGAACTCATGGGTAAATGGTACACCATAGTAATCTGGGGCCGTCGGGATGGAGGACCCAACCGCTGCGTTGGAACGATGTTAAAACCCCTGAGCTGATGTAGCATCGCACACTGGATTGCAAGCGGAACCATATTGGAAAATGAGCAATGCCTCGCGCAAATACGAGAAAGCACTGGCCAACGCCAACACCTACGAAGAATGGCTGAATGCGGCCACGGCCCTGGACCAGCTCGAGGGCCAGGACAAGTGGCGGGCCACGGAAGAATCTGAAGATTATGACTACCGCCTGATTGCTTCCCGTGCGGACTTGCTGCACCGCCTGCGGCGCAAGCAGGACTATGACCAGCTGGTTTTCCGCCTGCGCGAAGAGCTGCATGGAAACCTCGGCAACATGGCCAACCCGGTGCTCTACCAGCACGCGCGATCCGGCACCAAGCGCTTGATCAATGATTACCTGGATGAAGTCACGGCCGCGCTGGACCTGCTGTGCGACAGCGATGTACCGACCCTGCCGCCATCGCGCAAACGCCGTTTCTTCAACCGCACGGCGCGCAGTTTTGGCCGCTCGGCCCTGTTGCTCAGCGGCGGCGCTTCCCTGGGCCTGTTTCACATCGGCGTCATCGAGGAATTGATGGAACAGGGCCTGTTGCCCGAGGTCATCACCGGTTCCAGTGCGGGTTCGGTGGTGGGCGGTTTCCTGGCGACCCACACCAACGAGGAATTGCAGCAGGCATTGCAGCCGGACGTGTTGAAATACGAGTGGTTGAAGGTGTTTGGGCTGAAGGACGTGATAAAGGGCGCAGGTATACTGGACCCGGAACAGCTGAGGCTTTCCATCCGGCGCAACATCAAGGACATGACCTTCCTGGAAGCCTATGAAAAAACCGGCCGCATCCTGAACATCTCGGTTTCACCGGCCGATCCGCACCAGTTTCCGCGGCTGCTCAATTACCTGTCCTCGCCCAATGTCCTGGTCCGCCAGGCGGCCCTCGCCTCCAGTGCCATCCCCGGCCTGTTTCCGCCAGTGCAGTTGCGGGCCCGCAATTACAACGGCAAGTCGGTGCCCTACGTGCCGCAAAGCCGCTGGATCGATGGATCGGTACACGAGGACATTCCAAAAGACAAGGTCAACCGCCTGCACAATGTCAATCACTACATCGTCAGTCAGATCAATCCGCACGTGGTGCCTTTCCTCAACCACGAAAGCGAAAAAACCGGCTTGCTGCCCTTCCTGCAGGAAGTGATCATCAAGGGCCCCATGGTGCAGGTCGAGCATGTGCTGGACCTGGTACACCGGCATTTCGATGTGCCCGGGCTGGGATCGGTCATCAAGAAAGCACACGCCGTCGTGGGGCAGAACTACAGTGGCGACATCACCATCCACCCGCCGCGCAGCGAGCTCAACATGAGCAAGATGTTCTCCAATGTCAGCGTGGAAGATGCCCAGTACCTGATGGAGGCCGGTCGCCGGGCCACCTGGCCCCGGATGGAGCGCATCCGCAACAGCACGCAAATAAGCCGTACATTCACGCATTGCCTGGATCGCCTGGCGCAGCGTTATCACTACGTCAAGCGCTGACGCTGGGTTTAAATCCATGATGCAGATCAGGCATCAAGCGCGGAACACCCGGTATGCTTCGCAGAACAATGCCTACGCGAATGCCAAAGCATATTTTTCGGTTGATTGGGCTGTTGGGTGGTTTATTGCTTCTGGGCCTCACCACCAAATCCTGTTTGACCGATCCATCCTTCTATAAATTCGGCCATTACCGCGCGGATGCCGTCCCCGAGCTTGCCGCTGGAACGCCGCTATTCAGAGGCGCGGCATACTGCCAGACATGCCACACCGACAGTAATGCCGTCTGGTCAATCGGTGCGCACCGCACGGTCCAATGCGAGGTGTGTCATGGTACGGACCGGGAACACCCTGACGACGGCAAGACACTGGTACCGGTTGATACGATCAGGCTCTGCACCACTTGCCACGAAGCCATAACTGGACGACCGGCCAGGCAACCCCAAATCGTGCTGGGGGAACACCCATTCCCGGATGAGACAACGGAGCAGTGCCACACTTGCCATGATCCGCATTCGCCGGGAGACATGGAACCGGACGCAGCACCGCCAAATGGACAAATCCAGGATGCGAGCACAAGCGGGGCCTCCATCGACCCACCCGCTCTGGCATCAAAATGCGCGAAGTGTCACGGCCAACAGGGTCAAGGCGTGAAGAAGAATCCGGCCCTTGCTGGCCTGGAATCTGCCGTTTTTATCGAACGTATGAACCTGTACAAATCCGGCGCCCGTGAGCACAAGATGATGGCCAAGTTTGCCAGGTCACTGAGCGATGAGGAGCAAGTGGAACTGGCCAGATACTACGAACGCCTGACGGCAAATTCTCCTGAGTAGCACAGATCAAGTGGAGCGATACCGGAAAGGAGCGATGCAATGAAAAATGACAAGAATACAAGCGGACGACGTGAATTCTTGTGCACAACCGGCAAAGCGCTCGCCGGTCTCGGTGTCATTGCGGGAGGCGGCTGCCTGCCCGGTCTCGTTGGCGCGGCCACAGCTTCCTTCCCCACGCCCGATTACGACTGGACCAAGCATCGCTGGGCGTACGGAATTGACGCCACAAAGTGTATCGGTTGCCTGCGCTGCGTCGAGGCTTGCAAAGCAGAAAACAATGTGTCCGCGGACGCACACCACTTCCGCACCTGGGTCGAGCGTTATGTTTATCTGGAAGGGGAAGACCGGGCGCGTGTCGACAGTCACGCTGATCCGCAGAACATCGCTGCATCCGGTTCCGAGTCCGAGTATCGCTTCGACAACCGTTATAAAGACGCGAAGGTCACCAAAGCTTTTTTTGTGCCGAAGATGTGCAACCACTGCACTCATCCCGCCTGTGTCCATGTCTGTCCGGTGGGAGCGACTTTCAGGGCGGAAGATGGCGTCGTGCTCATCGATCATGACTATTGCATCGGCTGCCGTTACTGCGTCCAGGCCTGCCCCTATGGCGCACGGTTTTTCCTCGAGGAAGAAGGCGTTTCCGACAAGTGCACGTGGTGTTATCACCGCATTACCAAGGGATTGCAACCGGCGTGCGTGGAAGTCTGCCCGACCAAAGCGCGCATTTTTGGGGATCTGAACGATTCATCCAGTCCCGTCAGCGAGTTTATTCGCGACAACCCGGTACAGGTGCTCAAGCCGGAGAGTGGTAACGGCCCCATGTGCTTCTATGTCGGTATCGACAAGGACGTATCATGACAGAAATCGCGCCTTTTACCGGCTACGTCTACCCGAACGAGACGATTATCCCCTGGGGTGTGTTGATTGTTATCTACCCTTATTTAACCGGCCTGGTAGCCGGCGCCTTCACGGTTTCCAGCTTTTACCATGTGTTCGGCATGCAACAGTTCAAACCGGTTGCCCGCTTCGCCTTGCTGACCTCACTGAGTGTCATGCTTTTTGTGCCCACCCCGCTGTTGCTTCACCTGGGGCACGCTGAGCGGGCCATGAATTCCATGATCACCCCGCACCTGACATCGGCATTTGCAATGTTTGGCTTTTTCGCCGCCTTTTACATGGTGCTGCTGATCCTGGAATGTTGGTTCGTGTTCCGCGTGGACAATGTTGTACGTGCGCAAAATTCGACCGGGTTGGCGCGCGCCTTTTACCGTGCAGTCACGCTCTGGTCCGATGATGTTTCGCCCAATGCCCGCGCCATTGACGGCAAGTTGTTGCTGATTCTGGCCATCGTTGGTATTCCTTCCGCGCACGGCCTGCATGGCTATATCGGCTTTGTCTATGGCTCCCTCAAAGCCCGCCAATGGTGGGAATCCGATTTGATGCCGGTCATCTTCCTGTTCTCGGCTATTGTCTCGGGCATAGCTTTGTTGATGGTCCTTTACGTACTCACGTCAAAGCTGCGCCGGGTGCCGATCGATCATGCCTGCCTGAAAGGACTGACCTTTGCGTTGTGGGGATTCCTGATGTTCACGGTCATTCTGGAAGCATTGGCATTTGCGAATCAGGTGTACAAAGGCCGAGAAGGCATCGATATGGTCATGGAATACGTCCAGGGGCCGCTGTTTGTCCGGTATTTCGTGCTGCAGTTCGGCTTCGGCGCTCTGCTGCCCATCACTGTCATGAGCATCATGATTGCGCGTAATGTTCGCGGCAGGGCATTCCTCGCCGGCGCAACGATCTGCGCTCTGCTCGTTCTGATGAATGTGCTCCTGATGCGGTGGAATGTCGTTATCGGCGGCCAGGAAATCGCCAAAACGGGCAAGGGTTTGCTGACCTATCCATTGCCATTGTGGGGACGTGAAAGCCTCGTGTCCGCATCGATTCTGGTCATGGCCCCGTTCGCTCTGTTGTGGCTGCTGACACGCCTGTTTCCACCCTGGGCCGACCCCCCCAGGAGCACCTGATACCGGTCCGGCCGGAGGAGGGATTGTAATGAGAGCCTCATATCTGTTCACCACATCAGCCGCCCTTGGCTTGCTGTCCCGAACAACGCTCGCCGAAGAAGTAAAGTTACCTGCGCCAGTGCTCGAATGGTCGTTTTACGTTTTGCTCATTTTTGCTCTGGTGGTGGCCATCGGAATTTTCTTCAGGGCGGGGAAAAACAGAAAGGATGAGTCCTTGAGCAGCCTGCTTGAGCAAAAACGCCAGACGGTACATTCGGTCGGTCCCGACATATCGGTTACAGAGTGTGTACGTCTGATGAATGAGCAGGAAATTGGTGCGATGCTGGTGATGGAAAATAATCAACTACTGGGAATTTTCACTGAACGAGATGCCATCACCAAGGTGCTGGGCACAGGACTCGAACCGTCCTATACCAAAGTAAGAGCGGTAATGTCGCTCAATCCCATTTGCATCACCCCCTCCACTACCCTGAACGAGGCTATGGCTATCGTTTCGAATCAACGCATTCGACACCTTCCGGTGGTTGAGGATGGCAAAGTTCTGGGAATGGTATCCAGCGGCGACCTCACCCATTGGCTGGTCAAAGACCAGTCGGGCGAGATTCAGGAATTGGTGGATATTGCGGGTCGCAGCGGAGAATCTCGCTGACGCGGTGCCTGCGTGCACTGCGCTTGTTAGCGTTACAGCGCAAGTAAAGCCCACAAATCTGGCTCTTGTTGACCGGCGAGTATTGCGCAGTATGGTAATGACCGGTAATACTGAGTCGGTTGTTTGGATTGAGAAATGCACATGAAAGTATCTGTACAGGTACTGAGCGCCGTAGCCCTGTTGCTTTGTTCCGCAAATTCGTGGGCACAATTTTCTGCTGCAACGCAGCGGATAACGCCAGCGGAGCAAACAATGCTTTTCCCCTCCAGAAACATGATTGAAAAGGGCCGTTCAATTGCCGAGTCCTCCTGTTCACGCTGTCATGGCATGAATGGCATCAGCACCGATGAACAGCGGCCTAACCTGGCAGGGCAACGCGCGGTCTATCTCTACCGGGTCATAGGGGCATACCAGAACGGTCACCGAGTTGACGATTCCATGGGCCATGCCAGTGGCTTTCTCAACGACGAGGGTATGCTGTCAGTGGCTGCCTTTTACGCCAGCCTGGCGCCGGTACGAAGTTCTCCGCCAGGCGATGAACAAGCCATCGAGCCTGGGCTGGCCGACGACCCATTCGGTGAGGTAAGAGCCTCACTGAAGAAGTGCACCAAATGCCACGGCGAATACGGTAACAGCACTGCTTCCGGCATGCCCAACCTGACGTCCCAGGACCCCGAGTACTTCAGGGCTTCCATGCAGGCGTATGTGGATGGTAGCCGAAAGCACAAAATCATGAAGAAACTGGCTGGCAGCCTGGATGAGCAGACTATCGGGAAAATGGGGGTTTTTTACGCCGTGCAGCAACCCGTTCGCTCGGAGACCAACGCAGCAGGCAATGAGTTGTCCGGCCGCAAGCTGTCAGAAAAATGTGCCACCTGCCACGGTGATGATGGCAATGCGGACGCGGCGGATACGCCCAGCCTGGCGGGGCAGGACGCGCGATATTTCGTCAAGGCCATGAACCAGTACCTGGAAGGGGAACGCCAGGAAGAATCCATGTTCAAGGCTGTGGATGGCCTGAGCGAACAGGACATGCTGGACCTGGCGGCATTTTATGCCGCCCGGGAACCGGCCCGGAGAAATGTCCGAACCCCGCTGACGGCCGCCGAATGGACGCATCGGTGTGAACGCTGCCATGGCATGGACGGCAACAGTACGGACCCACGTTTCCCCATGCTGGCAGGGCAGAAAAAGGGCTACCTGGCAAAGTCAATGCGTGCCTATGCCAGTAATGTGTACGACAACTCGACCATGCATGCCATGGCCGATCCCCTGAGTGAGTCGGACATTGAAAGCATCGTGGTCTACTTTGCATCGCAGCAGCCCAAATCCGTGGTGTATCTGGAATTGCCATGCCCGGACGCCGAAGCTGAATAGAAAATCGGTTTGCGGGCAAGAAAACTGAATTCAGCGGGTCCGGTGGTCGGCCCCGCGAGATGCCAAGAGGAGCAAGACAATGTTGACTAAGAAACTGATAGTTGCTGTTCTGTTCGCACTGCTGATGGCAGCTGGCGCTGCTCAGGCCGGCGGCGATCCCGCCAGGGGCAAGGAGTTATCCGTGGACTGTGTTGACTGCCATGGCGAGGATGGCAAAGGCGATGATGAAACCCCCGCCATCGCCGGGCTCGACGAAGCTTTTGCCATCGAGCAAATGCAAGCATTCAAATCCGGCGAACGGCCCGATGATCAAGATGCCATGCTGATGTACGTGGAAGAGCTCAGCGACCAGGACATGGCGGACCTGGCAGCGTACTACGCGTCGTTGCCCGGCAAAGAGTAAATATCGAACCAAGCCCCGCTGGTAGACGCTGATAACGCGACCCGGAGCGAGCGCTCCGGGTCAGAGGGATATAGTCACATGAATGATCACGCAATCCATCGCTTGTATCGGCATTTCCAGGAACTGCCCATCAGTATGCGTGTGCTGTTTACCAGCGCATTGTTAGTGCTTGGCCTGGGTTATTTGTTCGCCTCGTTGTACGTGTTTGCCGCCCATTCCGGGGCCGACAGCAAGCCGGGATTGTCGGTGGAAGATATCAAAGTCACATACAGTGGCAGCGCAGGAACGACCCAACTAGAATCTGCTCTGCAAGGGCCCATGTCCGGCATGCTCCCCCAGCCTGACCTGGTCAGAATCATCGACTGGATCCATGCTGGCGCGGACAAGAAAACCTACACTTCGGGAATCGAAGCCATCGTCAATGAAAATTGCCTGAGTTGTCACGATGGCAGTAACCCGCACCTGGCCAACCTGGATGGTTTTGAAAACATCCAGGCGGTGGTCGCCCAGGATACCGGCGCTGACCTGTTCACACTGGTGCGCGTGTCACACATCCACCTGTTCGGCCTGACTTTTATCTTTTTTGTCATGGGCTTCATTTTCAGCCACGCCTATATTCGCCCGGTGTGGTTGAAATTGGTCATGATTGCCGCGCCGTTTGCCGGCGTTTCCGTCGACGTGCTGGGCTGGTACGTTACCAAGGTTTTTACGCCGTGGGCCTGGGTGGTGCTGCTGGCGGGCATGATCAATGCCCTGTCCTTTGCCGCCATGTGGATAATTTCGATGTACCAGATGTGGTTCTACCATCTGCCGGAGCACGTCAAGAACAGGGCGGCGGAAAACCCGGACGATTAAGCTGTGCCGTCGGCCTGCGTGGCATCACGCCACGCGGCGACCTTCACTCGGCTGCATGATTGGTGTAGTAGCTCGCAAGCGCCTCGATGGTTTCGTCACTGTAGTTCGCGCTCATCTTGTGCATCATGGAGCTGCCGCGGTCGTTGTCGCGATAGGCCTTCATCACACCCATCAGGTATTCCCTGTTCTGCCCGTTGAGTGAAGGTACCACCATCCTGGACTTGCCCGTGGCCGGGCCGTGGCAGCGGTCGCATTTGGCCACCAGCTCACGCGTTGCCTGCGCATCGTCGTCGGCCGCGGCCGCGGCTTGCTGCACCGAGTAGTAAGCCGCGATATCCTCGATTTCACTGTCGCTACTATCCACCACCATGTCTTCATGATGCCGTTGATTATCGCGGTATGACTTGATGGCATTGACCAGGTACACGGGCTCCTGGCCGGCCAGGCTGGGTACCAGCGGATCCTCGCTGATTCCGCGAGCGCCATGACAATCGCCACAGGATGCGCTCAGTGGTTCACCCCGCTGCGGATCACCGAAAGGCGGAGGTACACGCACCGCCGGTATCTGGGCCGCAAAGTACATCGCCATTTTCTCGATATCCACCTGTTTCAGGCCTTTGAGCATGGTCTCCTTTTCGGCGTGGCCGCGGCTGCCGTTCACGTACTCCAGCGTCGACAGGATCAGGTAAGCCGGTTGCTGGCCAGCCAGGCTGGGAATGCCCGGCTCAAGGCTGTCGCCGTTTTCGCCATGGCAGTCCACGCAAATCGCGGCCACGTCCTGCCCTTCAGCATAGGAAGAGCCGGTGGCTTGCGCAGCCGGCGAACTGGCGATGACCTGCAGTGGCGGCAGACTCGAATAGTATCCGGCGATGTTAACGATATCCGCATCGCTCATGCCGGCGGCCATTTCCTGCAGGGATTCATGCTGCCGCCTGCCGTCCCGGTAGGCGGAAAGGGCGTCAACCAGGTAACCGGCCGGTTGGGCTGCCAGGTTGGGAATGCGCGCTTTCTCGCCGCGCCCATCCATGCCGTGGCAGTCGGCGCAGTGGGCCCGCGCCATGGCTCTGCCGGCATCGATATCCGCTACCAGCGGTGGCGCTTCGGTTTCATCCGTGCAGGCTGCCAGTAGCAGCACCACGACACTTAACAAGGCATTTCGCATATCGTTCCTCCGGGATACAGCACCTCACTGTCAGGTCTTCGGGTTTTAACTGCTTCAATCTGACCCCCTATGGCGCAGTGCACCCATAATCGCCGCGCGAGGCATCGTCTACCAAGGTTCCCTGATCGTCCTCAAGAGTGAAATAAAGCTCAACCTTTGTGTTCGGCGGCCAGGTTACGTGTGGAATTTCTAAATATCCCTGGAGTTTGTCGGCTGGAAGCACGACATCGGCTATGGGTTGCTTTTGCCCATTTACCACCAGATACGCGGCAACCCGGTAGCCTTCAAGGCCGGTGTAGGAGATTCCCCAATGGAAATCGTAGTCACGGTCTGACGCCTTGCATTGCCTGGAAGAAGTGTCATAAGCGACGCTTGAGTGGTCCGGAGCAATGCCGCTTCCCAACATGGCCTCACCCGCAAACACAGGAGTACACATCAACGTCAATAAAACCAGCAACACTTTTTGTTTCATGACATCTCTCCTCCTGGTCAAAAAAGTCGGCCGGGGCTGGAAAATTTCAGGCCCGTGCTCAATTTACCGGCTGGCTGGAGTAGTAACTGGCCAGTGCTTCGATAGTCTCATCGCTGTAGTCCGCACTCATCTTGTGCATCAGGGAACTGCCGCGATCATAGTCACGATAGGCTTTCATCACCCTGACCAGGTACTCCTCGGTCTGCCCATTGAGCCCAGGCACCACCATCCGGCTGTTACTCAGTGCCGACCCGTGGCACCGGTCACATTTGGTCACCAGTTCCTGCACCGCCGGATTTTTGTCTACTGCGGCGTGCAGCTGCTGAACCGAGTAGTAAGCTCCGAGATCCTCGATATCGCTGTCGTTCATGTCGACGGCCATGACCTCGTGCTTGCGTACGTGGTCGCGATAGGACTTGATCACATTAACCAGGAAAACCGCTTCCTGGCCGGCCAGGCTGGGTACCAGCGGGTCACGACTGATGCCCTGCGGGCCGTGACACTCACTACAGTCTGCGGTCAGTGTTTCACCCCGCTTGACATCACCAAAAGATGGCGGCTGGCGGACAGGCGGCACTTGAGCGGCAAAGTACACGGCCATCTTTTCGACATCGACCTGTGCCAAGGCTTTCAGCATGTCCTCTTTCGCCGCGTGAGGCCGACTGCCGCTGGAATATTCCCCCGTAGCAACAATCATGTAGGCCGGTTGCTGGCCGGCCAGGCTGGGAACGCCAGGCTCCTGGCTGAAGCCGTTCTCGCCGTGGCATTCGGTACACACTGCCCCGGTTTGCCGGCCTTCGTAGTATGAGGAATCTCCGGGCTGATACGCAGGTGCGGCCGCCAGCTCAGGTTTTTCAGCGCAAGCTCCCAGTACCAGCAGCGCGACAATTAACAGCATATTTCGCATATCGTTCTCCATCCCGCAACAAGCCAACGCGTAGTACCCAGACTACCTCCTGCCTGGCTGTGCAGTCACTGGTGACCTTTGACAGGCCACTAGACTCCAAAAAATCCCAACAGCACCAGGGACAGTAAAAACAGGCCGAACAGGATCAAGGTGGCGCCCAGCGTTTTGGATGCCCGTCTCATCGGCCCGGACGGGGCGTCCACCAGGTACTTCCTGAGCTCGCCGGAAGCCAACAGCCGGTCGTATTCCTTGCGGTGCTCATGCCGGTAGATCTCCAGCGGCACCTTGCCCGTGAACATGGTGATGTCCTGCGGGAACTTGTCTGGCCTGAAGTGGTTGTTGAAGAAATGTACGGTGAACAGGAACACCGCTGCCAGGAACGCTTCCTCACCATGCACGATGGCCGCCACATTAAATACCCAGCCGGGGAGGAGCGAGGCGGTGATCGACGGGAACCACATCATCAACCCGCTGATGCCGATGATCATCATGCCCCAGAACGGCGCCCAATAGTCGAATTTTTCCCAATAGGTGAAGTGGTCGAACATGGGTCGCGGCGCTCGGCCAAGGAACCACCGGGACATCGCCACGATATCCTTCAGATCCTGCCAGTTGGGGATCAGGGAATTCGGTCCGAACCACTGGAATGTCGTCAGGTTGCGGCCGATGCGCACTGAGAAATAGACCAGGTGCACAAAAAATACCGTGATGAAACCTATCGCCCCGATGCGGTGAATTATGCCGGCCGCTTTCGGGCCACCGAGTATCTTCATCATTACCGGCGCCCAGGAACTCTCAGCGTAGAGCACGGTGATGCCGGTGAGCGTGAGGGTCATGATCGACAGCGCCCCGACCAGGTGAGCGAGCCGCCACCAGCGCCCAAAGCGGTTGAAATGGGTTTTGCCTTCAATGGCCAGGCCTTCAGTCAGGACATGGGGCCGATCTTTGCCCTGCTTGCGGTCCTGGTATTCCCGCCAGTACCAGAACGCCGAGTGTATCCAGAAGAAGCTGAACGTGCCCAGCAGCAGCCCAATCATGAACTTGGAAGCAATCCACATCTCCGGATACTTCTCGAAGTCATGGCTGGTGCCATGCGGCTGAAACGTGACATAGCCGGCCGTCGCCTCGGCATGACAGGTCTGGCAAGTCTTCAGCCGGTTGTCCGCATGCATGCGTGACATCTCGTCACTGACCCGCCTGATCTGGTGGGAACCGTGGCAGTCATAGCATTTGGCCGTCTCGGCATAACCCAGCTTCGTGACTTTGCCGTGATACGTGCCCATGTAGGATTCCAGGTTTACCTGGTGGCAGGTACCACAGTTCTTCGTTATGACCAGCCGCCCCGAGGCTTCATGCGGCTCTTCAATTTCATGGGTCGTGTGGCAGTCGTTGCATACCGCCGCTTTGGTATTGCCTTGCAAATTTTCCTGTCCGTGCACGGATGTGAAATAGGCGTCGCGCTGGTCGGCATGGCAGGTGCCGCAAATCTCGGGAATCTTCAGGCGGGACTCGGAACCGATCTGGGTGTCGATCGGCTCGATGTAGTGCGCATCGTGACAGTCGTAACAAGTCGCGTTGGTGCGCGATTGATCCTCCATGCTGGGCCGGGCGTGAATCGAGCCCATGTAACTCTCGATTTGCTGGATCACCACACCCAGCCGGGCATTTTCAGCGGTGGTACCGGATTGCCCGGCTTCCTTCCACAATTCGGTATGGCACTGCACGCAACCCACCTTGATTTCGATTCCCTTGCGGTGCGGGAGCTTGGTGATGTTCTTGTGACAACTGACACAGTCGCGCTGTCCATGCACGCTGTGTTCGAAGGCCTCGGCTGATACGCGCAGGTCACGCTCCTCGCCATTTACATCCTTGCGCGCGAAACTTTCACGTCCATGGCAACGCAGGCACTTGGCATTGCTCAGCTTGGGAGCGGCAGGCTCGGTCTGGGCAAAGGCACACAATGGCAGCAGCAGCAAGGCCATCATTACCGCGGCAGCGAGACATGCGAGCGTGTTTCTCAAACCGGATCTATTCAAGACGCTTGAAGCGTGCCGCAGATTGCCTGCGGCAGGAAACCGGATCACCAGGGTCATGATGTCTTCCTTTTTATGTGCCTGTTTGTTGGTGCGCCAACCCATCGCGTGAGCCGCAAGCACTTATGATACCCATTCATGCCGGTGAATGGACGCGCCAGTCGCAGCTATTTGACCCAGATCACCCACTCACGATAGGTCACGGTACCAGCGATTCAGCCGTTTTCCAGGCGTTCAGCACGCAGTCGTTCAGGCTTACGCCGCGAAACGCGTTGCCGGTCAGCACCAGGCCGGGGTGGCGCAAAACAGCCTGATCGATGGCATCCAGCCGTGCGGCATGGCCGACTGCATACTGCGGAATCGCTTTTTCGTGACGGAAAATTCTGCTGAATACCGGTTCGGTGGCAAGCCCGGTAATGTCCCGCAAATCGCTACGGACACGATCGAGCAGCTGGTCATTGGGTAATTCAGCAAGCCTGGGGCTCCTGGCTCCTCCTACCATGGTGCGCAACAGCATGTGGCCTTCGGGCGCCCGCCCGGGGAACACGTTCGAATCCACCAGGGTGCCCAGGATGGAGCGCCGTTCCCGCGACGGCACCAGGAAGCCAAACCCATCGAGGCTCTGCAGGTGATGGATTTCCTGGTAGCCAAGACAAACCACTGCCAGCGGCGGGTAGTCGATTGCGCCGGTCAACTGCGCCAGTTGCGGATCACACTCGCGCAAAATGTCCGATTGCGCATAAGCGGGCACGGCCAGTATCAGCCGCTCTGCCTGCTCATCCCTGCCGTCCGCCAGGTGCACGGTGTATACCCTGCCCTGGCGGGAAATACTGGCCACCGGGGCAGTCGTCCGCAGCCTGGGCCCCAGTTGGGCCACCAGGGCGTCGGTCAGGCTGCTCATGCCCCGCTGGAATGAGGTCAGTCTGCCGCCAGGCCCGGGGCCCAGGGTATTTTTGCTGCCCTCGGCGCGGGCTTTGATTTGCAGTTTGACCAGGCCACGGATCAGGCTGCCGAATTCTGTCTCGACTTCATGAATACGCGGAAAGCAGCTTTTCAGGCTCATGCTGGCCGGGTCGCCGGCGAACACTCCCGAGGCCATCGGATCAATGAGCTTTTCAAACGCTTCACGTCCCAGCCGCCGGCGGGCAAATTCTGCCAGCGACTCGTCTGCCTGGTCGCTTGCGGGGGCCAGGATCTCGCCCAGCACGCGCAATCGTCCCGGAATGCTCAACAAGCGTGAAGTCATGAATTCCACGGGAGTTGCAGGCAGCCGGTGAAGCGCCTGCTGGCTGAAGACGTAGCGCTTCTCCGCCGCGGAGTTGGCCGCAAGCGGGCTTAAACCCACGTCGTCACACAGCTGCAGTGTGCGGGGGATTTTGTCGAGAAAACCATTGACCCCGCCCTCGCACAGAAACCCCCCGGGGCCGGATTCGGTCCATACCTTGCCGCCAACGCGCTGAGAAGCCTCATAAACCACCACTTCCGCGCCAGGACTTCGGGACAGAATGGCCTGGGCCGTGGCCAGGCCGGAAATTCCGGCGCCCACGATGGCAATTTTCACCATGACTTACCCGCACCAGTTGTCACTTGCTCACTCCCACTTCGCATAATGATGCAAATTTTGACCTTTATTCGCACTTCCAGCGCCGGTAAAGTTCCCGCGGCTTGACGTGCATCATGGGCAGACCCTCACAGCCAGCGTAGCTTGTACCCAGGTTCAGTCTCGTGCCTGGTACCGTGAGTCCATTGTGCACCAACAGGACAACCACAAGAGTATTCCAGGAAGTCGGTAAAGAAGCTGAACCGCAGGAGGAACACATGAACAAGTTCAATCGAGCAAGCAACAGCCTCAAGACAGTGCCAGCGCTGATTGTGATCGCCCTTGCTGGCTGTCAGGCGGAACCGACGGTGAGTTATGCGCAGGATGTTAAACCCATCCTCGACACCTACTGCAGTGAATGTCACCAGGCTGGAGGGCAAGGCGAAGTGGCCAGCGGGTTCAGCATCGATTCCTACGCGGAACTCATGCAAGGCACCAATAATGGCCCCATGATCATCGCCGGGGACAGCCTTGGCAGCAACATGCTGGTACTGATGGAAGGGCGCGCTGACCCATCGATCAAAATGCCGCATGGAAAGTCGAAAGGCGCCCGCCAGACGGAAATTGAAACCATACGTTTGTGGATCGATCAGGGCGCCCTGGATAATTGACTTTCCCCTTGACGGCCCAAATGCGGATGGGCCGGATGGGCGAAGGTTTCCGTAATCTGTGATCATGCCTGTTATTAAGAAATTGAATAATTCCTATCAATAAGATGTGGGACTTGACATGAATCAAATAATTGCTGGGTAGGGCGTGTTAACAGGTTAAACCACTGTTAATCTGCTTTTGAGTTTTAAAGCCGCTCCAAAGAGCAACAAACTACAGAGTGAGCAAGCGCATGAGCAGGAAATCAGACGGGACACACAGCTCCACCAGGATGATCGTCTTGCTGACGATGATTCTGTCCTTAAGCTTCACCGCCCTGGCGCTGGCGGCCGGCGAGGAAGCAAGCACGGCCAGCGGCGAATACTCCAAGGGGGCGAAACAATGCCTCACCTGCCACAAGGA
>DATDPS010000291.1:0-5187 GCA_035292625.1 Lysobacterales bacterium
GTCCGGCCAGCCTGGTCGGCACGCTGGGGGAATCGATGGGCGGCGCCACGGTGCTGCAGCACGGGGTCATCGACCCGCGCCCAGCCTTCATCATTGCCGACTCATCCTATGCCGATTTGCGCGAGGCCATGCAGATTCGGCTGCGCGACCAGTATCACCTGCCGGCGTTCCCCATCACGAACATTGGCGCGCGGTTGTTGTCCATTTTTGGCGGCTTTACCCCAGAGCAGGCATCACCGGAACGGGCTGCCGCCGAGCTGACGATGCCGGTGCTTTTTATTCAAAGTATGAACGACGTGGAAGTGCCGCCGGCGCATGGGCGTCGTCTGTTTGCCGCCAAACGCAAGGGTCTGCGCCGCTTATACCTGGCCCCGGATGCCGGTCACGTGGAAGCCGTGTGGGCCGACCGCGCCGCCTATGACCGCGAGGTCGGCGAATTTTTGAAAGAGGCCGGAATCATGTAGCGGCGGACAGTGTCCGCCAGTATTCGTCCCATGCGTAGCCCGCTTCCCACATCCCGCAAGGAGACGCAAATAACGCGGGGGAGGCAGAATTCACGTGCTCACCTATGTGCTAAAAAACATGGCGGACAAAATCCGCCATGTTTTTCGAAATACATTGGCGCACACTGTGCGCCGCTACGGTATTGATAAATTTTTTGATTATTCGCGCGCCACGGTGACGTAGATCATCGGACGGCGGCGGGTTTCGCTGTAGAACAGGTTGCCCAATTCCTTCTCAACATCCTTGGCCAGGTTGCCGTTGACCGACCCGTTCAGCAAGCCTTGAATGCGCTTACGGGCATCGGTCAGCAGGCTGTCGCCATCACGCGAGAGTGCAATGCCGCGGCTGGTGATCTGCGGATCGCGCCGCAGGCTGCCCGAGAAACGGTCCAGCGTCAGGTTGACCAGCACGATGCCGTCGCGAGCCAAAACCTCGCGTTCCGCCATCACATCCTCGTCCACCTCGCCCACGCTGGAGCCTTCGACGAAGACGAATGAGGTGGCGAACTTTTCGCCGAACTGCATTGATTCGCTGTCAAGTTCGAGCGACTGCCCGTTCTCGATGATGGCGATATTCTCGGCCGGGATGCCGACGCTGCGCGCCAGCCGGCCGTGTTGGTACAGGTGGCGCAGCTCGCCGTGCATGGGAATGACGAATTTCGGCCGCGTCAGGTGAATCAGCAGCTTCATTTCTTCCTGGCTAGCATGCCCGGAGACATGCACCGGAGCCAGTGCTTCGTGGATCACGTTGGCGCCGCGCTGGAACAGGCGGTTGATGGTGCCGTACACGGCCTCTTCATTGCCGGGGATGGGGTGCGACGAAAGCACCACCGTGTCGCCGGGTTTGATGTCGAACAGCCGGTTGGTGCCGGTGCTTAAGCGTCCCATGATCGAGGTCGGCTCGCCCTGCGAACCGGTGCACATGATCACCACTTCTTTGTCCGGCATGGTTAGCGCCTGCTCGATGCTGACGATCAACTTGTCGTCGATATCCAGATATCCCAGCTTGCGGGCCATCTTCATGTTATCCACCATGCTGGTGCCGACAAAGGCCACCTTGCGGTTGTAGCGCTCGGTGACGGTAGCCACCTGTTGCATGCGCGAGATGAGCGAGGCAAAGCTGGCCAGAATGATGCGTCCTTCGGTTTCGCGGAAGACGTCGTCAAAGGCGCCGTCGATGACGCGCTCGGAAGGCGTCCAACCCGGGCGCTCGGCGTTGGTCGAATCGGCCAGCAATGCCAGCACGCCGCGCTGCGAGAACTCAGCCAGCTTGGCGTAATCCGAAGGCCAGTTGTCCACCGGCGTATGGTCAAACTTGTAATCCGACTGGTGCACGATCAGTCCCACCGGCGTGGTGATGCCCAGCCCCACCCCATCGGGGATGGAGTGGCACACGTGGAAAAATTCCACCTTGAACGGCCCGATCTGCACGGATTCGCCGGCCTGCACAGTTTTCAGGTTGGACTTATCCAACCCGCCCTGTTTGGCCAGTTTGACCTCCAGCAGACCGCGGGTCAGCGGCGTGGCATATACCGGCGCGTTGATCTCCGCCAGCACATGCTTGATAGCGCCGGTGTGATCCTCGTGCCCGTGGGTGATAACAATACCGCGCACTTTGTCGCGGCGTTCCACCAGCCAGCTAAAATCGGGGATGATGTAATCCACCCCATACATATTTCCATCCGGGAACATCAGGCCGGTGTCAACCACCAGGATCTCCCCATTGTACTCATATACCATCATATTGCGTCCCACTTCCCCGAGACCTCCCAGGGGCAGGATGCGTAATTTATTTGCTTTCATTTGTTGAAAAATCAAACCTTTCTAAAAATAAGAATTTGTACTTCATAACACAGCCAGGCTGTGATTTAAGGTCAAAAGTTAAGCCCCGGCGCTGAGAACGGACCGGGGCAAATCGACTTGCGACTGAACGAGACATTCCCACCTGGAATATTGATTACCAGTTTGATGTATTTTAACAGAGTATCGCGGATTTGTCAAAAAGCCATCTGGGTTGCCACTGATTCCCTTACCGCCCCGCACCTTTCGCAAGCCGGGTCGTCGCACAGTAACGCCAGCGGGTCTTCGCGGATCAGTGTGGCGGCGGTGATGACCATCTCGCGCACCGGCAAAGCCCGCACCAGCGCCGAGCCAATGCGCACGCAGCGGGTGAGGTCGGCCAGATAGACAGCAGCCATGTCAAATCCCATCGAGCAGCCGGGGAAGCCTGGGCATTCCACCGCGCCGTCGGGCGTCAACGCCCAGCGGATAAACGTGCGCCGCCCGGCCAGTTTTTCAGCAAAGTGCAGCGTGGTATTGACGCTGTGCCCCACCCCCAACAGCAGCACGTAGCCATCAGCTTCATAAAGGTCGTGCAGCGGCGCCAGCGGATTTTTCAGCGTTTGGGCAGCCAATATCTCATCCACGCCGATGCCGGTCAATGACAGGATGGGGTGAGAGGAGCGTTTGGCCAGCGGGTGCTGTCGCAGCAGTTCCGGCAGCACGCCCATCATGCGGTCGGCCGGCAGATCCGCGGTATAAAACTCTGCCAGAGCGTTAAGCGCATGACCATTGCCGTAGGTCATCCCGTTATTCGGCGGGCCGTCTTCGGGGTCGAGCATGGTATGGTAGGTGTGGGTGGGCGCCATCAATTTGGGGAAAACGCTGGTCAAGGCTCCCAGCATTACGGCTGCCCGGCCGTTTAACCCGCCAAAGGATGAGAGCGAGGCATGCACCATGACGGGCCGCCCGGGATCCAACTCCAGGCTGCGGAAGCCATAGACCAGCTCGCGAAATGTAAGCATCCCCCGCCTCTCCAACTTACGGTTAATTCAATCCAGTGAAATCCCCTGCCCGGCCGAATTTACCGCGGCCGGAGTGCACAAATAAACCACCTTTGCCTGCAATTGCAGTGCCGCCAGACTGGCAGGATCCAGGGCATCACCGGCGGTCCCCAGGTCCCCCGCATCGACCGCATAGCTCTTAATATTATAGGGCAAAAGCTCAGCCGCCGCTGCCAAAGCCAGCCCGTTTAATCCGGCCTGGCTGGCGCTAAAAGCCGGTGACGGTTCAGCCGCCTTGTCGCTTTGGATGAAAATAATAGCGCCGCCGCCCTGCTCGATCATCACCGGCGCTGCCGCCTGCGCCAGCAGGAACGGCCCGCTCAGGTTGAGTTCCAGAGTGCGCGTCCAGTCCCATTCGTCCAGCTGCAGCAGCCCGGCTGGCGGCTCCGCCTGCAGGCAGGTGACCAGCACGTCCAGCTGCTGCCAATCGTCCAGCACGTCTGAGATCAAGGCACGGCAGGGCAGCCCCTTGCCGACGTCGCCGGTGTAGCAGCGGGATTCAGCACCCAGCGCTTGCACCTGCGCCGCGGTTTCATCCAGATGCACCGGAGAAAGATCGTGCAGCGCCAATTTAGCGCCAGCGCGGGCAAAACCCAGCGCCAGCAGCCGTCCTAAAGGCCGGCCGGCGCCCACGATCAAAACCACTTTTCCCGTCAGTGTTGCATTTTGAGCCATGCTCAGTCCCCTGCACGCTCCGGCTGACAGATCGGGATATAGCTGGAATCTACCTCGGTCGCATTCAGGCCAAGCCCAAAATACGGCGAGGGATCGATGGTGTTACCGATCTCCAGCTCGTTCAAGAATTTCCCTGACCCATCATCGCGCACTATTGAAAAATGCAGGTGTACCCCGGTCGGATTACCTGCTGTGCCCGAGTAATTACCTTGAGTACCAAGAAGCGTGCCAGCCGGGACGAATTGCTCGGTCGTGCCCGGTGGAAAAGCCGCATCGACAAAGGAGCTGCCCTGCGAATCGGCCATGTGGGTGTAATAGGTCCAGATCTGGCGCTCAGGCTGCAGCGGGTCCTCGGGGATACGGATGATGACGGTAGATTTCCAGTCCGACAGGCGCGTCAGGTAGCCGTCATAAGCCGCCACCACCGGCGTCTGCCCAACATCCGCGCCGCCAAAAATATCCAGCCCGGTGTGGTGGTGACCCGGGCGGAAGGAATCAGCCCATAGAAAGCCGATGAAACCATCGGTTGGGTAGCTAAAAAGCGCTGCGTCGCAGCGTTCGCCAGCCCGGATTGCCCACCCGGGATGCGCGGCGGAAGCGCGAATCCACTGCATGACGCGCGCTGAACGGCCAGTGGTGCGCCCGGATAAGAAAAAGAAAGCCGCCCCGGCTGCCGCGGCAACCACCAACCCGGCAATCCACAGGGCGCGGCGGTTCACGCGGCCTTTACGCGGCCTTTACGCGGGTTCTGCAGGCGGGCCTGCATCGACCAGGGTCCGGTGCGGGTGATGGTCACCGGCAGGACCTGTCCGCGCAGGTTGGCCTCGGTTTCGACGAATACCAGCTTATTGGTCGGTGTGCGGCCTTTCCAGCGTCCGCGCACCTGCTCCTCGAACAACACCTCAACAGTCTGGTCCAGGTAGCGGGCGTGAATTTCGCTCACCAACTGTTCCTGCAGCGCTTCCAGTTCACGGAAGCGGCGCCATTTTTCCTCGTCGGGCACATCGTCAGCCATGCGTCGCGCTGATACGGTGCCAGCCCGCGGCGAGTAACGCGCCAGGTGGGCCACATCCAGCTTGAGGTCAGCCAGCAGGTCGTAGGTATTCTGGTATTTAGCTTCGGTCTCGCCGGAGAAGCCGACGATGATGTCGGTGGCGATGGATACA
>DATDPS010000292.1:0-6028 GCA_035292625.1 Lysobacterales bacterium
GTGGAAGACTTCACCCGCATCCTGACCGAACCCCAGGCGTCACTGACTGAGCAATACACCGCGCTCATCGCCACCGAGGGTGTCACCATCAGCTTCACCCCTGATGGCGTGCGGCGTATCGCGGAAATCGCTTACCAGGTCAATGAGTCAACTGAAAACATTGGCGCGCGCCGCTTGCACACAGTGCTGGAGCGCCTGCTGGATGTAATTTCCTTCGAGGCCCCGGACCATTCCGGCGAATCCTACGAGATCGATGGCGCTTACGTGAACAAACACCTCGAAGCGCTGGCGGGCAATGAGGATTTGAGCCGGTATATTCTCTGATTCATACGGCAATAAAGATCTCTTCGATCCGGTTAAAGCTGCCGCTGATGGCCAGCGTTGGACCGCAGCGGCAGCCATCTTGTGCGCGTTACATTTTGTATATACACTTCGCCAATGGAGTTCACCTGGTCTGAACGTAAGCGCTCACAACGATTTGTCACCTTAGGGTTACTTGCCGGTGTTCCCGTCTCAATCGTCCATACGGAGACTGCCCATGAAATCCGCATCATCTCGTTCCGCCAAGCGACCCGCCGTGAAGCGCAGCTCTTCTTCGGCTCAGTCCAAGACTGACTGGGATCGTCTCAAGTCCAAGGCAGCTGTTGTATCAGTGAGTGCTGAGCATTCTGAGGCCAACATCCGCCATGTCATGCGTGGCGTGGTCCGTCGTGGCCTCAAGCCGCAACCGCCCAAGGCTTCTATCTCGCTCCGTGTGGAGCAAGACGTTCTAGAGTGGTTCAAAGCGCAGGGTCCTGGCTATCAGACGCGCATCAATGCGGTGTTGCGTGCCTTCCGCGATGCATCGGTCTAAGCGTTCGTTCAAGCCAAACCCGCTTCCCGGACTGGCTTAATTCGGGCGTCGCGCCGCGTTCCATCGTCCACACCCTGGCAAAGAGGCGTTGCGGTATTGAGTCAAAGCGATTCGCACACTTTTGGAGTATATGGCGATCAATCCATTACAAACACTAGAACTTAGCTGCATCTTTAAGCAGCTAAGACACTTGAGGCAACTTATGAATCGCAAAACCTTGAAAACCTTTATTGCTGCGGCATTCCTGCTGGGAGCCGCAGGTTTGGCATCAGCCCAGGAATCGGGCAGCAAAGCGCCGGGCACCATAACATCAGGCACTGCAGCGCCGAGCCCGGCTACCAGCGTTCCGGCTGCGAACGTCGATGAACTGGCCAAGCAACTATCCAATCCGGTTGCATCGCTGATCAGTGTCCCGATGCAATACAACTTTACCCGGACCTACGGCGATGACGGCTATCAAAACCTTCTGAATATCCAGCCGGTAGTGCCGATTTCCATTTCCACGGACTGGAATGTGATTTCACGGACAATTCTTCCCATTGTCCAACAGGATGACGTCCATCCTGGCGTAAGCCAGTTTGGCCTCGGTGACACCACCCAGAGTTTATTCTTCTCGCCGAAGAAACCAACCGCATCCGGACTGATCTGGGGCATTGGCCCGGCCGCCTATATCCCGACTGGCACGGATGGCATCGGTGCGGATACCTGGGCGTTCGGTCCAACCTTCGTTGTACTGAAGCAGACCGGCCCCTGGACCATCGGCGTGCTGGCCAATCAATTGTGGGATACCAGCGGCCCGGCCGATATCAATTCAACGTATGTGCAACCATTCGTTTCGAAAAGTCTTGGCGCAGGTAGAACCTTGGTCTTTAACATCGAAACCAGCTACGACTGGGCCAATGAGCAATGGACCATTCCATTCAACCTGGGCTATAGCAAGGTTTCCAGATTCGGACATCAACTGGTAAGCAACTACATCGGCCTCAAGTTGTATGCCGACACGCCCTATGACAATGGCCCGGATTGGGGCGTGCGCTACGTGTTTACCTTGCTGTTTCCAAAAAAATAGGCGCAACAGTCGGAATGCCCATTTCACCTGCAGGGCCTTGCGGCACTGTCGTCCAGCGATTCGATGCCGTGCCATGGCTGGGTGCTTAGTAACTGCCCATGTAGTCCTTCTTGCCAATTTCTATGCCGTTGTGCCGAAGCAGGTTATAGGCAGTAGTCACATGAAAGAAAAACTGTGGCAGGCCATAGGCCAGCAAGTATGCCCGGCCATTGAGCTTCTTTTCTTTCGGAGTTCCAGGGCGTAAAACGATTTCAAGCGCTTCGCTGCCAACAAACTGTGCCTCGCTCATGCTGTCGAGCAAAGCCACCGTCCTGGCAATGCGTGCTTTGAGCTCGGTAATGGTCTGCTCGCTGTCTTCATAGGCTGGCACTTCGACCGCCGCCAGACGGGCAGTAACGCTTTTGGCAAAATCACACGCAATCTGCACCTGACGTACCAGCGGAAACATATCGAGCGCAAGGCGCGTCTGAAGTAGCACCGAGGGATCCAGCTTTTTGGCCTCAACATGCGCTTCACCTTTGCTCAACACGTCACCAAGGGCTAACAGCATTTGTCTGAACACAGGAACACTGGCGTGATACAGGGAGATGGACATGGCTTTCCTCAGGTGCGTAATACAAAAACATCGGGCCGTGATGGTACTCTACCGGAAACGTTCACGCCACGCGGTTCGGGCTGTGCTGTGAGGGGAATTGCGCGCAGGGTAGAATGGATTTCATCCGAAAGGACTGAGTGTCGTCATGAAAATTGTGTCAGTGAACGTAGCGCAACCGCGTGAAGTGGTTTATGAAGGCAAGCCGGTGCGCAGCAGCATCTGGAAGGAGCCGGTGCACGGTCCGGTCGAGGTGGGCGAAACCAACCTCTCCGGCGACCGCCAGGCGGCCGCGGTGGTGCATGGCGGCATGCACAAGGCGGTTTACGCGTTCTCGCACGATCACTATGGCTGGTGGAAAACGGAACTGCAGCGCACCGACCTGCCGGCCGGCATGTTCGGCGAGAACCTGACGATCAGCGGCCTGGACGAAGCGCAAGTTCGCATCGGTGACCAATGGCAGGTGGGCAGCGCGCGTTTTGCCGTCACCGGCCCGCGCATTCCCTGCTCCAACCTGGCCATGAAATTCAACGACAAGTCGGTGCCAAAACGCTTCAGCGAGGCGGGCTGGCCCGGGGTTTACCTGCGTGTGCTGCAAACCGGTTCGGTGAGCGCTGGCGACAGCGTGAAACAGATTGCCAGCGGTGAGGGGGCCACGATTCACGAACTGTTCCACGCCTATACGCACCCGGGAGAGCCCACCGCGCAGGAAATCCTGCAGCGGGCGCTGACCAACCCCTTCCTCGATCCGGAGCTCGCTGGCGGCATCAACAAGCGGCTCAAGGCAGCGCAGGCGGCCCGGGCGAAGGAACACCAGGGCACGGACCAGCCCTACGAAACCCTGGACCCGGAAAACTGGGAGGAAATGCGCACGCTGGCGCACCGCATGATCGACGACGCCGTCGACTACCTCCGCGACGTGGCCGATCGCCCGGTTTGGCAGCCGGTCCCGGACGAAGTTCGCCAGCGCCTGCAGGCCCCGGCCCCGCAACAGCCCGAAGGGCCCGGGCAGGCCTATGCAGAATTCAAGCGCGACATCCTGCCCTACCCCATGGGCAACATCCATCCACGTTTCTGGGCCTGGTACATGGGCAGCGGCACCTTCATGGGCGCCATGGGCGATTTCATGGCCGCGATCATGAACCCCAACCTGGGCGGCGCAAACCACGTCGCACCCTTGGTCGAACACCAGGTCATAGGCTGGCTGCGCGACATGGTGGGCTTCCCCGCGGGCGCCAGCGGCCTGCTGACCAGCGGTGGTTCCGCCGCCAACCTGATTGGCCTGACCGTGGCGCGCAACACCAACTGCGGCTATGACGTGCGGCACGAGGGTGTGCGGGCGGCGCCTGGCCCGCTGACCGCGTACGCTTCCACCGAGGTTCACAGTTGCAATAAAAAGGCCGTTGAAACGCTGGGCCTGGGCAGCCACGGCCTGCGCGCCATCGCGGTTAACGCCGATTACACTATCGACCTGCAAGCGCTGCAGCGGCAGATCGATGCCGACCGTGCGGACGGCATGGTGCCGTTCTGCGTGATTGGCAACGCCGGCACGATCAATACCGGCGCGATCGATGACCTCCATGCACTGGCTGAGCTGTGCCAACGCGAGAAGCTCTGGTTTCATGTCGACGGCGCCATCGGGGCGGTGGCGGTGCTGGCGGACAATGTCCGGCGCCAGCTGGCCGGCATCGAGCGCGCTGATTCACTCGCGCTCGACCTGCACAAATGGATGCACGTCCCTTTCGAGGCGGGTTGCGTACTGGTGCGCAGCGAATCAGCGCACCGCGAAGCCTTCAGCCTGACACCGGAATACCTGGCGATCCAGCACGAGTCGAAGGGGTTGGCTTCCGGCTCTTTCTGGTTCAGTGACTACGGCCTGCAGCTGACGCGGCAGTTCCGCGCGTTGAAAGTGTGGCTGTCGATCAAGGAACATGGCCTGGAGAGGTTTGGCCGCATGATTGCGCGCAATGTCGAACAGGCGCATTACCTCGGTGGCCTGATCGAAAAACAGCCGCAGCTCGAGTTGACCGCTCCCATCGGCCTCGACATCGTCTGCTTTCGCTTCAACCCGGGCGGGCTGGACCAGGAACGGCTGGAGCAGCTGAACCGGGACATCCTGGGCGAGCTGCAGGAACAGGGTATCGCTGCCCCTTCCTACACGACTTTGCACGGCACTTACTGCCTGCGCGTGGCCATTGCCAATCATCGCAGCCGCTGGAGCGACTTCGATCTGCTGGTGGAAGCCGTGCTCGGCATCGGCCGCGAATTGATGGAAAAGTAAGGTTTGGATTGAAAGATATGGGCAATCTGGCACAATGATGTCTGCCATCCAAATAGGCGCGTAATGTGCTGAGAAACTGAACGCGCATTCGGCCAGGGTCCCGCAGTGGTGGCAGTAAGGGTCCAGGCAACTTACAGAAAGAGGTAGTCATGGGAGAGAAAGTGGAAGGAACCGTCAAATGGTTCAACGATTCGAAAGGTTTCGGTTTTATCGAACAACAGGGCGGCAAGGACGTCTTCGTGCATTTCAGCGCGATCCAGGGTGAAGGCAGAAAAACCCTCCACGAGGGGCAAAAAGTCACCATGGAAGTTGTACAGGCTGAGCGGGGCCCGCAGGCGGAAAACGTAGTAGCTCTCTAGGTACACCCGGATTCCCGGGGGCCTTCACGGCTCCCGGGAAACAACGTGCAATCCCGGTTCTTAGGGAGCAAGGTGGTTTTGCGCCCACGACTCCCTTGCGCCGGTGTCTTCATCCTGCTCTTCGGCAGCACTTCCCAACAGCCCGCATCAAGATGCGCCCGTATGGCCGCAAGGGCGGTACAATGCTACTCGCGAGGGCTACAGCCGTCGCGGGTTTGACAGGAACAGACCAGCATGAATGAAGCAAAACCGGCAACCACTCACTTTGGCTACCGCGAGGTGGCAGTGCAGGAGAAGACAAAGCTTGTGCACGGGGTTTTTTCCTCGGTTGCCAGGCGCTACGACGTGATGAACGACCTGATGTCGTTCGGCGTCCACCGTTTGTGGAAGCGTGATTTTGTTGCCAACAGCGGCATCCGCCTGGGCCACCGGGTTCTCGACCTCGCCGGGGGAACCGGCGATATCTCCGCCCTGCTGAGCCGGCGCGTGGGCAGCAAGGGAAGTGTGGTATTGTCCGACATCAACGCCGATATGCTGGAACTCGGTCGCCAGCGGCTGGAAGACCAGGGCATTTGCGGCAACCTGAACTACGCGCTGGCCAACGCGGAACAATTGCCCTTTGCCGATGGCGAATTCGACGCCGTCACCATCGCTTTTGGCCTGCGCAATGTAACCGACAAGGATGCCGTTTTGCGCGAAATGTTCCGCGTGTTGCGCCCCGGCGGGCGCGTGCACATACTGGAATTCTCCACCATCCGCGCTGCCGGCCTGAAAAAAATCTATGACCGCTATTCATTTGACGTGCTGCCCCTGCTCGGCCGCCTGGTGGCGGGCGACGCCGACAGCTACCGTTACCTGGCCGAGAGCATCCGCC
>DATDPS010000293.1:0-4866 GCA_035292625.1 Lysobacterales bacterium
TTCCTGCTTCACGTCAGGCCCCAGGAAGTCACCAATTTTGTAGGTGCCGGGAATGATCTGCTCGTTGTAGTAACACGCGTGCCGGCCCGGCCGTGTTCCGGTCCAGACCGTTGGCCAAAGGGAACCTGTGTACACCGCCGGCGCATTTTCGGTAAAGGCCCAGGCGCTTTTATTCCGCAGGGCTGCCAGGTTCGGCATCAGACCTTGCTGACACCAGTCGTGCACCAGGTCTCGTGAGGCAGCGTCCAGCCCGATGTACAGCACTTTGGGCGCAAAGGGTTTCACTGTGGGCCTCCAGATTGTTGGTAGTTGGTCATCCACGCGCTCCAGCGCTGTCGAGTATGCAGCGGCAGGCACCATACTGCCGCATAGACTGCCAGTTCCACCAGGCTGGGCCGCCCGTGCTGAAAAGCTTCTTTCAAAAGGAAAGGGATGGCGCTCAAATCGCCCTGGGAGCGCGCGTTGAAACTGACCCAGGTGAGCAGGAAACCAGCATAGGCCCGCGCTGTCACTGTCTTCCTGTGTCCGGAAATCCATTGGCAGGATTGGCGCCAATCGTGTTGCTTGCTCATGCGGTCCATGCCCTGCTGCTGCCAGATTGCAAGCGGCTTACGCAGTGCGGGCATCATCAATTGAACTTCCGGCCTTTGGTCCGCGCGGATGAGCCAGTCAATATCAGCGTATTTGTGCAGCGTTTCGTCCATCGACACCAGGCGAAACAATTCAGTGGGCGCGAAGAGCACAGAGGTTGGAAGTATCCCTTCACCAAAGTTTAGTCGGTTGCGGCAAAACAGGTAGTCACAGATGCGCTCGTCAGGCCGCGGTGAACGCAGGGGCCACAGCAGATCCCCCGCATCAGACCGTGCCAGGAAATGGCATCCGACGACGGGGCTGGCAGAAGTGGACGACTCGGCAATGCGCAACTGCGTTTCCAGTTTCTCTGGCATCCACACGTCATCATCGTCCATCAGAGCGGTCCACGTACCTGACACCAGCTCAATGCCGCTGTTGATCGCGGCGCCTTGTCCGCCCCTGTCGCCTCTGACGTGAATCCGCAGGCGAGGGTCCGTGATGGATTCAAGATTGGCCAGCGTCATGGGATCCGGGCCGTCCAACACCACAATGACCTCGATGTCCTGCAAGGTCTGGGCCAGTGCGCTCTTCACCGCCTGGCACACCTGTTGCGGCCGCGCGTGGGTGGTGATGATTACCGAAACGCGGGGCATCATACTCATTCGAGAACAGCCGATTTGTCATGGGCAATTTGCTCGATTATGCTGAAATACCGCTTCATCCAGATTTCCTCGCTGAAGTGCTCGCTACTGCCACGTTCAGCCTGAATGGACAAGGTTTTATTCAGCGCCGCATCCTTGGCCAGGCGGTCGACCAGCGGCAACAGTTCCTCTGGCCGCTCATAAATCAATCCGCCTCCGGCGAGTTCCACTGCCTCGGCGCTGCCACCCGCGCGACGCACGATGACTGGCGCGCCGCAAGCCAGGGCTTCGAGCACGGTAAGGGGGCTCACTTCCGGTCCCCACGATGGGACTACAACGGCCCTGGCGCGGCGGAACAGGCGTTCCAGTTCCGGACCTGCGGTTTCTCCCAGGAAACGGATCTGCGGAAACCCTTCATAGCGGCTTTGCAGCACCCCCCGCAAGGGGCCGTCCCCGGCCACATCGAGGCGATACTCCGGGCGCTGGGCAAAAACTTCGAGCAGATGCTCCACCCCTTTGGACACCACCAGCCTGCCGGCGTAAACAAACAATGGTGCAGAATCCGTGGCCGACTCGGTTGGTGTCTCTTCAGTATCACGTGGCGCTGAACCCATGCGGGAAAACCACCGATGCACATGAATGTCACAGTTGATGCCGGCACTGCGGTGGCGCTGCGCGGCAAAATCACTCGGGCACAACAAGGCATCGACGTGCCGCAGGGAGCGCTGCAGAAGGCCGGTATAGCGCCACATTTGCGGCGGAAACCCTGACCGGATGGAGCAACTGAAGCAGCTCGGTTTATCGCAAGGTTTTGACTTATTTTTCCACAGCACATGGGCCGGACATACCAGCCAGTGGTCGTGCGTGGTGTAAAGCGTCACCGGCGCCTGGCTCAATGCCATCACGCCGGGGCCTCCCACCAGGGAAATATTGTGAAAATGCACCACGTCATAGGAATTCGAGAGGATTTCACTGATCCGGTCATGTTTTAAACCGGGCCTTCCCGTTTGCTGCGTGATGATCGGTGAAAGCGCCCCAAGGCGGCTATGCAGCGTGTGTCGGTGAACACCCGGAGGATCGATCGCGGCAGAAACTGCCTGGCGGCCGCGCAGCCCGTAGGCATCCGCACAATGCACCACATCAACCTGGTGGCCGCGGCGCGCGAGTGCTTCACAAATCATTTGTATGGCGATGCCGTCGCCGCCAAAGTTCCACGGTGGGTAGAAGGTGCTGACGTGACAAAAACGCATTGGAATGGTGATTAAAAACTCAAAAGCATTAATTTCGATCAGCTGCGATTCGCTTTGACTGCGTGGTTCGAACGACTGGCGAACGGGTTCAGTTCTTTGAATTTTGCCCAAACAAACCCTGCGAAATTGGCCACCTGCGACAGCACCAGCAATAGTGAAAGTAAGAAGGGGCGGTGCAGTTTTTTCATGCAAGCATGGCGCATGAGATTCACGTAGAAAACCAGGGGCTCCAATTTGGGACGCACTCGATCCCGCAGGCGTTTGCATTCCCGGAAACGCCAGGCCCCGGTCCCGTAAATGAAATGTTGCTTCAGGAAAGAGCCCAAGTTCAGTTCGTGCCTGTGCAGGATCCTGGCTTCGGGCACAAAGCTCAATCCGCCGCCAAGATGTAACCAGCGGTCACACAATTCCCGATCTTCGCCGCTGGCTTCAGTGAAACTGATATCGAAGCCCCCGCTGGTCAAAAACAGGTTCCGGTCCATGGCCATGTTGTTGGCGGTGAAGAAGCGGGCTTTTTCTGCATCGCCATTGTAATAGCTGTACAGGTAGTCGATCAGGGACTGGCTTGCGCTGGTAAAAACATTACTTTCCAGTGCGTTGAGCGTGTGACCGCCATAGATTCTCGACGAATCTTGCTCCAAGCGCCGTGCGAGCACCGTCAACCAGTCTTCGAATGGCGAGCAATCGTCGTCTATGAAGGCAATGAACTTTCCCGTTGCATGAGCCACGCCGTTGTTTCTCGCACCACCAGGCCCGGTATTTTCCTGCTTCACCAGGCGAACGGAAAGTGCGCCGCGCAGGGCCCCGATGACAGGATCCAGGTCGACATTGCCGCCATCATCGACCACCACAACTTCGAAATGCTCCTTGGGGTATTGCAGCCGCGTCATCGCTTCGAGGCAGCTTTGCAAAAGAACCGGCCGGTTGTAGGTTGGAATGATTATGGAAATCATGTTCAAATCAGCCCGCTCCCCTTTTGCGCCGGGTGTCGCACTTTCTCGTGGTCAAACATGAACTTGTCAGTCTATCCTGCCGAACGCGGATTTTACACTTTCTGATGACGGCAGGGGCAAAACGATTTCGATCAGCGGGCTCCCCGTACGCCCTGGTGAAATATGCGGGTTACGTAGCTTCCCGCGGTTTGTATTCGGCTTCGAGTTGGCGCTGCACTTCGTGTGGCACCGGGTCGTAATGGCTGAACTCCATGGTGTATGTACCCTGGCCCTGAGTCATACTTTTCAGTTCCGTGTGGTAGTCGGTAAGGCTGCTCAGGGGCATGTCGGCACGCACGGTGAGGAATCCGCCGCTCAGGCTTTCGGTGCCGCTGATCCGTGCCCTGCGGCCGGCCAGGTTGCCGGTGACGTCGCCCATGTGCGAATCGGGTACCGTGACATCGACGCTGACAATGGGTTCGAGTATCTGCGGCCCGGCATTCTTTATGGCGTCCATCAGGGCGTGCCGCCCGGCAATGACGAAGGCAATTTCCTTCGAGTCCACTGCATGGAACTTGCCGTCGTATACGGTCACTTCGAGGTCCTGTAACTTGTAGCCGGCGATGGCGCCTTCTTCCATCACCTGGCGCACTCCCTTTTCGACAGCAGGTATCAGGTTGGTGGGGATCGAGCCCCCCACTACTTTGTTGACGAAATCGAACCCCTCGCCCCGGCCCAATGGGCGGATACGCAAAAATACCTCGCCGAATTGGCCGGCGCCGCCGGTCTGCTTCTTGTGCCGATAGTGGCCCTCGGCCGGGCGGGTGACGGTTTCGCGGTAGGCGATGCGTGGTGGCCGCGTGTTGACTTCGACGTTGTACCGCTTGGCCATGCGCTGCAGCATCACGCGCATGTGCAGTTCCCCGAGACCGCGCACAACGGTTTCATTCAACTCCTGGTTATGTTCCACCACGAAGCATGGGTCTTCCTCGAACAGGCGCATCAGGGACTGGGCCAGTTTTTGTTCCTGTCCCCGGCTTTTGACATCGATGGCGAGTCCGTACATCGGCTGGGGAAAGTCCAGCGGCTGCAGGTGGAAATGGTCTTCTTGATGGGAATCGTGCAGGATGGCGTCGTAGTGGATTTCATCCACCTTGGCAACCGCACAAATGTCACCGGGTATCCCGGCATCCACTTCCACGTGCTTGCCACCTTGCACCCTGAACAAATGCCCCACCTTGAACGGCTTGCGCCCGTCGCCGATGAGCAATTGGCTATCTGGCTTTACTGTGCCCTGGTAGATGCGAAAAATACTCAGTTTGCCAACAAACGGGTCATTGCTGATCTTGAATACGTGGGCGACGACGTGGGCGCTGGCATCGGGTTTAATGACAACTTCCGCGGCGTTTTTGCCTGCGCCCTTCAGAATGGGGGGAGGATTGCCTTCGAGGGGATTGGGCATCAAGCGTT
>DATDPS010000294.1:0-7206 GCA_035292625.1 Lysobacterales bacterium
CATGCATCCAGTGGATTGACGGGCAGCAGGCCCGGGTCCAGCAGTTCGGTCAGTTTTTGTTCCGTGGCCGCGGAGAGTTTGGCCAGCGGCACATCCACGCGCTCGGCCAGGTCGATGAGCAGTTGGCGTTCACCGCCCGAATCGTGGATGGAGACCAGTCCGCCATTGGCCACCGGGTGGGGTTGGGCAATCATGATCAGCGCGGTGGTGAGTTCGTCCATGTCTTCGACCCGCTGCACGCCGTAGCGGTCGAACAGCGCCTGGTAGGCGGCATCCTGCCCAGCCATGGCGCCGCAGTGGGAAACCGCGAGCCTGGCGGCCAGTTCGGTGCGGCCCACCTTGAGAGCCACCACCGGGATGCCCCGCAGCGCGGCTTTTTCCAGTGTGGCGGCAAGACCGGCAGGATTGCGCGCGGTTTCCATGAACAAGCCGATTACGCGGGTATCCATGTTCTCGATGGCGTAATCCATGTATTGGTCCATGGTGACGCACAATTCCTGGCCGGTGGAGACGGCCAGGTTGAAATCGATCCGTTCCTCGCAGTCGATGATGCCGGACATGCCGGCGCCCGAATGACTGATCAGGGTGACATTGCCGCCGCGGGCGTGATTGCCGCGGGTGTCGAAGCCGCAGGCCCAGATGCCGTGGTCGAAATTGTAATAGCCCATGCCATTGGCGCCGCAGAGCAACAGCCCGGATTGCCGGATTTTTGCCTGCACCCGCTCACGCAGGTCCGGGGCGGTGTCGCCTTCAAGTACCAGCGTGGAAAAGAGGGTGACGGCCAGCGCGCCGTGGGCAATGGTTTCGTCCAGCGCCGCTTCCACGCGTGAGTCGGCGACGGCGAAAATGACCTGTTCAACGGTTTCCGGCAGATCGGCAAGCCGTGGATAGCAGGGCAGGCCAAACACCGCTTCACGGCCGGGGTTTATGGCGTAAAGCGCACCGCTGTAGCCACCGCGCTGCAGATTGAGGACGAGCTGCCGGCCCACCGTGCCATCCCGCTCGCTGGCGCCCAGGATGGCGATGGAGCGGGGCTGGAGCAATGGGGTCAGGAGCAATGGGGTCATATTTCCCGTCAGTAGTCTGCGGGCGGGGTCTGGCGCTTGCGCGCTGGCTCCCAGAACACGTTTTCGACCACCCGGCAGGGCGCCATGACACGGCTCCACTTGAGGTCGCGCTTGTAGTAGATCTCGACCAGCAATTCCTCGCCCGGTCTGCCGTGCGGAGCTTCCAGTGTCGCCAGCGCGATGCTCGCCTTGGCCGAAGGAGACCACATGGCCGAGGTCACGGTGCCGGCGTATTTCCGCTCTTTGGAATAGACGTAGGAATCACGCGCCATCTTGTTGCCATCGATATCCAGCTTGACCAGGGTAAAGCGCGAGCCGCGCGCCTTTTCAGCCAGCAGGGCGCGACGGCCATTGAACACCGGCTTCTTGAAATCCACCAGCCAGGCCAGGCCCAGCTCGAAGGGCGAGCGCGTATGGGTTGGCCGGACCGCGTGCTGCGCCGGCATGAAATCCACGCCGGCCAGCAGGAACCCGGCCTCGATACGCAACATGTCGAGTGCCTGGCTGCCCAGGGCCCGGATACCGTGGTGTTTGCCCGCCTCGAACAGGCTGCTCCACAACACTTCCGCGTGGCTTGGACTTATCCACAGTTCATAACCGAGGTCGCCGGTATAGCCGGTGCGCGACACCATCAGCTCGGTGCCCGCGAAAGCGAAGGCCTGTGAACCGAAAGGCGTCAGGTTTTCGATGCCGCGCAGGCCCAGGTTCTTGAGCACGGCGCAACTGGTGGGCCCCTGCAAGGCCAGTGCCGCGACCTCGTGGGTTTCTTCCACCACTTCGACATCGAAACCGAGGGCCGAGGTGAGGAACCAGTCGATCTGGTGTTCCTGTGAACACACGCGGTACACGCCTTCAGTGAGATGAAAAATCGTGCCGTCGTCGATGACCTGGCCCTCGTCGGTGCACCACACGGCATAACCCACGCGGCCCGGTTTGATCCTGGCGACATCGCGCGTCACCAGCCGATTGAGGTAGGCCAAAGCATCGGGGCCGCTGACGCGGTGCTTGATCATGGGCGTGAGGTCAAACACGGCGCAGCTGTTGCGTGCGGCGAAATACTCCAGCGATGCATCGTAATAGGCCGGCACGGACAGGTAGTCGGCCCAGCGCGACCACACCTTGAGCTTGTTGGCCTTCTCCTGCCCGGCATGGAACGGGCTCGGGTAGACGTGGGTGTGGTAGTGGTCCCGGGCGGTCATGTCATTGGCTTTCATGTGCGAATTTCCGCTGTTTGGAGTGTGTCCATTTATTTCGTGTCCAGTTAACTGGCGAGTATGACCCTGGCTGCATTGCGCCCCGCGCTGCCCATCACGCCGCCGCCCGGGTGGCTGCCCGCGCCGCACAGGTAGAGGCCGTCCACCGGGGTGGCGTACTGCGCCGCGCCGGGTACCGGTCGCACCATCAGGAACTGGTCCATCGACAACTCGCCGTGGTGCCAGTGGCCACCGCTCATGCGAAACTCTTTTTCAAGGTCTTCGGGGGTGAGCAGTTCAGCCATAACCGCCTTGCTGCGGATATCCGGCGAATACTGTTCCAATACCGTGAGCACGCTGTCGGTGAAGGCCGCTTTACCCGCCGCCCAGCCGCCTTTCAGCTCGCGCGGCGCATACTGCACGATGGCTGAAAGCACGTGCTGGCCTTCCGGCGCCAGGGTCTGGTCAAACACGCTGGGGATGATGATTTCCATCACCGGCTGCTGCGAAAACTCGCTGTATTTGGCGTGGTTGAAAGCGCGCTCGACATAATCCAGGCTGGGGGCGATCACCAGGCGTTCACCGAGCAGATCGTTTTGCAGGCCGGGGAATTCCGGCAGGCCGCTCAGCGCCAGGTGCAACTTGGCGGCATTGCCGTGCACGCGGAAGTGGTGGACCTTTTGCGCAAAACCCGCTTCCAGATTACGCGCCCCGAGGAGCCCCAGGAAGGTGGTCCTGGGGTCGGCATTGGATACCACGGTAGCCGCCATCAACTGCTCGCCGCTGGCCAGTTGAACCCCCGCGACCTTGTCGTTTTCCATCAGGATGCGGGCCACCGGGCTGGAGGTGCGAATCTCCGCGCCGTGTTGCCGCGCGGCGGCCGCCAGCGCCTGGCTTACCGATCCCATGCCCCCGCGGGGCAGGGACAGGGTCCCGGGAGACTGTCCGGTATTGCCGCTCAGCCGGTGCAATGCCGTGAACACGCTGTTGTTGGACCGCGGCCCGGAAAAAGTGCCCAGCACGGCGTCCAGTCCCAACGCGCCCTTGAGCAAGTCGCTGGTGAAATTTTCCTGCAGGATGTCGTAAATGTTGATGCCGGCAATGCGCAGGAACTCGCGCATGTCCTCACGCCCCAGCATGCGGATGTCCAGGGCCAGTTTGCCCAGGCCGACCAGGTCGCGAGTTTGACCCGAAGCCAGGCGCGGCGGCACGCGGTTGTGCAGCCTGGCGATCACGCCGGCGAACTTGTCCATGAAGCGGCGGAATTCTTTCAGGGCCACCCGGTCCTGGTCCGGGACCTTGCCGTCCACCTGCTCGCCGGACAGCGCCAGGTGCTGCCCGTCCGGGGACAGGGCGATGGTTTTGAGGCCGGTTTTGGCCATGGCCAGGCCGTGCTTTTCCAGCGCCAGTTCCTTGCAGATGCCCTGGTCGAGCAGGTTGAGCAGGTGAGCGCAGGCCGAGACCCGGAAATCCGGTGCGAATTCGCGCGTGATCGCGGCTCCGCCGACCCGGTTGGCAGCTTCCACCACGGTGACTTTCCTGCCAGCCTTGGCCAGGTAGGCAGCGCACACCAGTCCGTTGTGGCCGCCGCCGATGATGACAACGTTTCGCCGCTCAATCATCGAGCCAGCCCTCCGGTACGGTGTTGGGTTTGCCCAGGTCCAGTAATATCTCGCGTGCCGCGTTAGCGCCCGGCGCCGCCATTACGCCGCCGCCGGGGTGGGTGGAAGATCCGCACATATAAAGGCCCCTGGCCGGTCCGCGGTACTGTGCATAGCCCGGAATCGGGCGATTGAACAGCAGTTGGTCCATGGTCAGCTCGCCCTGGAAAATATTGCCCTCGGTCAGGCCGACCTCGTTTTCCAGTTCGCGCGGCGTGCGCACCTCGGCATGCAGGATCAATTTCTTGAAGCCGGGCGCGTAGTTCTCGATCTGGTTGATAACGGTCTGGCCGAATTGGTCACGCTGTGCATCGGTCCAGTCCTTGCCGTGGACTTTCGGCGGCACGTACTGTACGAACACCGACATGAAGTGTTTGCCCGGCGGCGTCATGGTGGGATCCGTCAGCGACGGGATCAACATGTCGACGTAGGGGTCCTGCGACCAGATGCCGCTCTTCCAGTCGTCGTAGGCGCGTTCCAGGCGTTCGATGGAATCGATCAGGTGCATGTCGCCCTTGATCAATTCGTGGTTGCCGCGCAGGGCAGGGAAGTCAGGCAGTCCGTCCAATGCAAAGTTAAGTTTGCCGGATGATCCGCGGATCTTGAAGTTGCGTACCTTTTTCAGGAAGGCCGGGCTAAGGTCCTTTTCATCCATGCACTCGAGGAAGGTGCGCGGGAAGGTCATGTTGGAAACGACGACGTTGGCCAGGTACTCGTTACCGTTTTCCAGCGCCACGCCGGTGACGCGGCCGTTCTTGACCATGATCCGTTCAACGCCGGATCCGCACAGCGTTTCACCACCGTGGTCCGTGAAACAATCGTTCATGGCCTTGGCCACGGCGCCCATGCCGCCGCGGGCAAAGCCCCAGGCGCCCATATTGCCATCCACTTCGCCCATGGCGTGGTGCAGCAGGACATAGGCCGTGCCGGGCGACATCACCCCCATCGCGCTGCCGATGATGCCGCTGCCGGCGCGGGCCGCCTTGATCAGGGGGTGCTCGAAGTATTCATCGAGGTAGTCCTTGATGCTCATGGTATAGAACCGCATCAGGTCATAGAGCCCGTTCTCCCCCAGCCTGGAAGCAGCCTTGCCCAGGTGCAGCAGTTCCTTCAAATCACGCAGCCTGAAAGAAGTCGGGTCGGGTGCCGTGCGCAGCAGGTACTGCCGGATGAAGCGGCATTGCCGCATGATGTCCCGGTGGAAGCGCACGGTCGCATCGGCATCGCGCTGGCTGTGCCGGGCGATCTCGCGCCGGGCGACGTCGTCATCGACGTAACTGCCCAGTATGTCGCCGTTCTGTGCCAGCGTGACACTGCCCCCGTAAGGCACCACCTGCAGGCCGTATTTCGCCAGGTTCAGGCTGCGGTAGATCTCCGGCCGCAGCAGGCTGCACACGTAGGAGCAGTTCGAGTACATCCAGCCCTTGTAAAGCTCCTGGCTGACGGATGCGCCGCCGATCCAGGGACTTTTTTCCACCATCAATACGTTCAGCCCGGCTTTGGCCAGGTAGGCCGCATTGGTGATGCCGTTATGGCCGGCGCCGATGACAATCGCAGCGTATTTTTTCAATCCCGGAACTCCTTCAGAGATTTCCTAGGCGGTCGCTTGCACAGCTTTTGAATTGTGCAGTTGTTCCAGTGTTTCGTCCACCGCCTTCTCGAAAGCCAGCAGGGTTTGGTCAAGGCAGGCCCGGTCGTGCGCTTCGCAGATGAACCAGGGTTCGCGCGAATCCGGTTCACAGAGGATTCCAAGGTCGTGCAGTTTCGGCGCCATCGTATCGTAAAACGAATAGTCGGAGTTTAACCAGTCGCGGTAGTTGCCGGGCGCTGTGTCGGCAAAAAACAGGCCGCTCATGGCGCCGTGGCCGGTGAAACAATGCGGAATTCCGCGCTGCCTGAGCACACGGCTCATGCCCGCATTGAGATCGTTGCCATACCGGGCAATGGTGGCCAGGGCGGGTGTTTCATCCAGGATTTCCAGGGTTTTTGCGGCTGCCGCCAGGGCCACCGAATGACAGGTATAGGTGCCGCCGTGGCTCACGCCATTGGCAACCTGCAGCATGATGTCCTTGCGTCCGGCCACCGCTGAGATGGGATATCCATTACCCATCGCCTTGGCGAAAGTGCACAGGTCGGCCTTGAAACCCATCAGCTCCTGCACGCCGCCGCGCGCCACGCGAAAGCCCGTTTTCACTTCATCGACGATCATGATCACGTTGTATTTGTCGCACAGGGCGCGGGCGTCCAGCAGGTACTGGCGCTTGGCTGTGATGGCGCAGCAGTTGCCCATGATGGGCTCGATCAGGAAGGCGCCGATTTCGCCGCCGTGCCGGCGCAGGACGTCTTCCAGGTGATTGGCGTCATTCAGCGGCGTGAAGTGCGTCAGTTGCTTGAGTATTTGCGGCACGCCGGCGCTGTCGGCATGGACCTCGGGTGCACCCTTTTCCGGGTCCCACTGCTCGATGTCCGAATACCACAACACGGAATCGAACAGGCCGTGATAACCGCCTTCCACGATGATGTGCGAGTCTTTGCCGGTGTAGGCCCTGGCCAGGCGCAAAGCGGCCATGACCGCCTCGGTGCCTGAATTCGAGAACCGCACCATCTCCGCTGCCGGAACCATGCCGGAAATGCGCCTGGCCACCTCGTACTCGAGCTCAGTTGAAAGCGCAAAAACGCCACCCACCTCGATACCCTTGCGCGCGGCTTCGTCCACCCGCGCATCGCCGTAGCCGAGAATATTGGGGCCGTAGCCCAGGCGGTAGTCGATGTATTCATTGCCATCGATATCCCATAGTCGTGCGCCCTTTGCGTGGTGTGCGTAAAGAGTCTTCTCTTCACCCCAGAAACGGAAGTTCGAGGAGACACCCATGGGCAGTTTTGTTGAGGCTTTGCGGTAGTGGGAATTAGAACGATCTAGCGAGCGACGCATAAAAATCTCAGTTGCCTGGACGGCCTAGGGTGACACAGGTGTTCAGGTCGTGTCAAAAAAAATGAATGATCGTTCATTCATTGCAATGCCGACGGGATGTGCTTATAGTGTTACCGCACAAGGGATTGACCGGCTTGGCTTGCGGCGCCGGTGCAGATATCCTGATGTGTGCATTGAGGTTTTTAGGCACGTTTCGGGCGGTATCAAGGAAAAATCCCCATGAGCTTTCTTCCAAATTTCATCGGCCTGGCGGGTGCAAGGTGAGGGGAGCGGCCTCAACCGCGGTTCCCGCCACGCGCACGGCCTCCAAGGAAGCACGGCGCCTGCAATTGATCCAGGCCACCATTCGCTCC
>DATDPS010000295.1:0-43258 GCA_035292625.1 Lysobacterales bacterium
CTCCACCAGGATGATCGTCTTGCTGACGATGATTCTGTCCTTAAGCTTCACCGCCCTGGCGCTGGCGGCCGGCGAGGAAGCAAGCACGGCCAGCGGCGAATACTCCAAGGGGGCGAAACAATGCCTCACCTGCCACAAGGAAGGCAAGGAGTTTCCCGCCCACGAGATACTCCAGACCCCGATGGGCTCGAGCGCTGACCCGGACTCACCTTTTGGCCAGGGACAGCATGAGTGCGAGACCTGCCACGGCCCCTCCAAGGATCACCTGAAGAAGCTGGCCGATGGTTCCCGCCCACCGCCGGCGATGACATTTGGCCACGAGACACCGGTGGAAGAGAAAAATTCGGTCTGTCTCGGCTGTCACGCGGATGGCGCCCGCTTCCACTGGCCAGGCAGCACCCATGACCTGGAAGCGGTGGCTTGTGTCGATTGCCATGATGTCCACACCACCAATGACCCGGTGCTGGCCCTCGAGACGCAGCCCGCAGTCTGTTTCGAATGCCACAAGGAGCAACGCGCCCAGTTTCTGCGCCAATCCCGTCACGCAGTGCAAGGTGCGACCGGGTCCGAGTCGTATACCGGCCTGATGTCCTGCACGGATTGCCATAAGCCGCACGGCAGCACGGGTCCGGCCCTGCTAACGCAGAGCACGGTCAACGAGACCTGCTATCAGTGCCACGCAGAAAAGCGCGGTCCCTTCCTGTGGGAACACGCGCCGGTGCAGGAAGATTGCACGAACTGCCATACACCACACGGTTCCAATTACGATTTCCTGCAGAAAGCCCGGCAGCCCTGGATGTGCCAGCAGTGCCACGTAGCCTCGCGTCACCCGAGCAGTGTTTACAGCGGCGTGGGTATTCCACCTGAGGGAGCAGCCCAGCAAGAACTGGGTAAAGAGTGCCTGAATTGCCATTCCCAAATTCATGGGTCCAACCACCCATCCGGCATTCGCTTCACGCGGTAAACGGCCTGGATCTGGTAAAGGAGACAAACAATGAAAACCAAGCAGAACGCCATCCCCAAAATCGTGGTCCTGACTCTGCTGCTACTGCCACTGCTGGCCTGGGGCCAAGACCCGACCGTAACTGACGGTGATGATGCCGAGAGCACAACAACCGCCACGGTGGAAAGCGAAGTATCGGCCGGACTGTACTACCTGGATGATGATTCCTACCGCTTCGGTAAATACACCGGGCTGACCGACGAGGGGTTTTATGGCTTGCTCGACTTCCGCATCGAAAAACGCCCGGAATGGAACAGCAGTGACACCAAGCGCTGGCGGGTACAGGGCTGGCGACTGGGACTGGATTCACGACGGCTGCTGTATAAATACAACGACCCCGTCAAGCAGACCTTCAAGGCGGACTATCGGGAAATTCCCAATAACCGCTTCAGCGACGGCCAGACACCCTACCTGGGCGCTGGCAGCAATACGCAGACTCTGTCCGATTCCTGGGTGGTCGCCCCTGGCACCAACAACACGCTCGGTTTCCTGACCCTGCAGGAAAATCTCGCCGACCTGAAAATTGATATCAAACGCCGCTGGATGAATCTTGATTACTCCCTCAAGCTCAGCGACAGCTGGAACATGGCCATCGACTACTCCTACATTTCCAAGAAGGGCGAGCGCACGATCGGCAGCGTTTTTGGCAATAGCGGCGGTAATCCGCGTTCAGTGATCCTGGCGGCGCCGGTTGATTACCTGACCAACAACGTTGAGGCAATGTTCAACTACGCCACCGCACGGATGCAGTTCGGTGTCGGCATGTACGCCTCGTTCTTCAGCAACGACGAAAAAACGCTGGTGTGGCAAAATGCCTATGGCTTCGTGTCAGGGTGGGCGCCCGGTGTTCAGTACCCGGCTTCACAGGGTCAACTCGCACTGGAACCGGACAACAGCTACCTGCAGTTCAAGGCCTATGGCGCGTTCAATTTCACGCCGTCCACCCGCCTTAGCGCGGATGTGTCTTTCGGCCAGATGGAACAGGACGATGCGCTGCTGCCTTACACCGTCAATCCCATCCTGATCGTGCACACGCCGGTTCCGTTAGCCTCGCTTGACGGCAAGGTGGACACGACCATGTTCAATGCCCGCTTCACCAGCCAGTTGGCGCGGCCGCTGGGCCTGGCGATGAGCTACATCTACAACGACCGCGACAACAAGACGCCACGCGCGGTGTACCCGTACATCGGTGGCGATTCGCAAAACCAACGGCCCTACGATGACGGGCGCATCAACCTGCCCTACAGCTACACCAAGCAAAAAGCGGATGCGATCCTGAGCTACCGCATATTCAGCGGCACCCGGCTCAAGGGCGGCGTTGAATACAACGATACCAGCCGCGAATACTCCGAGGTGTCCGACGCGGAGGAATGGGCCTGGCTGGCAGGTGTCAAATTTGGCGGCATTGAAACAGCCTCTTTCTCATTCGACTATCGCAACTCCAGCCGCGACGTGGACGCGTACATCGGCAATCTTCCTCTGATCGAATCCCACCTGCCTGGAGCGGTCAGCGAGGATGAGTTTGAAAACCACCCGCTGTTGAGAAAGTACTTCCTGACCGACCGGGATCGTGACGAAATCCGCTTCCGTGCCGACGTCTTCCCGGTGCCGCAATGGAATCTCGGCCTGGCGCTGAGTTATTTCAAGGATGATTACGATGAAGGCTTCTTCGGCCTCAACGAGGCAGAAATCAAGTCCGGCACGATCGATGCGGGTTGGTACCCGATGGAAAACGTAGCGCTTACCGGCTACTACACCATCGAGAAGTATGACGCCACCCAGTCCAGCATTTCCTGGAGTAATTTGGCAACTGCTGCTGACCCGAATCGGCAATGGTGGGCCGATACCACGGATGACGTGGACACCTGGAACCTTGCCTTGACCTTCTCCGAGCTTGGCGCCGGCCGCGGCTGGAAAGGCTTCAATGTCGGCTTTAACTACACCAGTTCCGACACCAACAGTGTGATTGATGTCACCGCGACCACCTTGCCCACGGCGCCGCTTCCGGATCTGGTTGCCCGGCTGCGTTCCTTTAGCGCCTGGGCCTCCCTGGAGGTCAGCGAGAGTTCCAGCCTGCGACTGGCAGTTGAGAGCAGCAAGCTGGAAGCGGCCGATTTCGCCCTGGACAACGTGCTCCCCAACACCCTGGCCAATGTGCTGTTACTGGGTGAAAGCGCGCAAAACTACGATATCATCCTGATCACGGGGTCCTGGACATACCAGTTCTGATCAAGCACCGGAACAGTGGCAGCAGGAATCGAGAGGCACCGGAAAACCGGTGCCTTTTTTTAGGGCTGGAGATTTATGGAACACGTTAAAACGGACATTGCGATTGTTGGCGCCGGCGGCGCCGGGTTGCGGGCAGCCATTGCCATTGCACAAGCCAATCCGCAGCTCCAGGTCGCACTGATTTCCAAGGTCTACCCGATGCGCAGCCATACCTGTGCAGCGGAAGGGGGCGCAGCCGGGGTCAAGCGCGCCGATGATTCGCTGGAAATGCATTTCAATGACACCGTCAGCGGCGGCGACTGGCTGTGCGACCAGGACGTGGTGGAATACTTCGTGCAGCAGGCGCCACTGGAACTGGTGCAGCTGGAGCATTGGGGCTGCCCCTGGAGCCGCGACGCCGACGGCTCCGTCGCCGTGCGGCCCTTCGGCGGGATGAAGAAAGAGCGCACCTGGTTTGCGGCCGACAAGAGCGGGTTCCACATCCTGCATACCTTGTTCCAGACTTCGCTGCAGTATCCGTCCATCCAACGCTTTGACGAATTTTTCTGCCTGGATCTGCTGCACGAAAATGGCCGCTGCACAGGCGTGGCCGCCATGGAAATGCGCAGTGGGCGGTTCTTTCACTTCGAGGCCAGTGCCGTCATCCTGGCCACCGGCGGCGCCGGGCGGATTTTCCCGTTTACCACCAATGGCGCCATCAAGACCGGCGACGGCATGGCCATGGCCTACCGCGCGGGTGTCCCGCTCAAGGACATGGAATTCGTCCAATACCACCCCACCGGATTACCCGGTACAGGCATCCTGCTGACCGAGGGTTGCCGCGGCGAGGGCGGCATCCTGGTCAACCGCCACGGCTACCGCTACCTGCAGGACTACGGCATGGGCCCGGAAACGCCGATTGGCAAACCGGTGTTCAAAACCATGGAACTGGGACCGCGTGACAGGCTCAGCCAGGCCTTTTGGCATGAACAAAAGAAAGGCAACACGGTGGCCACGGCGTGGGGCGATTGTGTCCTGATGGATATGCGGCACCTGGGGGAGAAGCGCATCAACGAACGCCTGCCCCTGGTGCGGGAACTGTCGACGTCTTATGTCGGGGTGGACCCGGTCAAGGACCCGGTGCCGGTGCGCCCCGTGGCGCATTACATGATGGGCGGCATCGACACCAACATCGACGGTGAAACCCCGCTGTCCGGCCTGTACGCGATTGGTGAAACCGCCTGTGGCAGCCTCAACGGCGCCAACCGCCTCGGTTCCAATTCGCTGACGGAGTTGCTGGTGTTCGGTAAACGCGCCGCGCTCAAAGCCTCTGGCTATGCGGCGGGCCAACGCAAACTCCCGCCTGGGGGTGATTCGCAGCAGCAGGCGCATTCCGCGGTTGCCCGTGTGCGCGCTTTGTTGCAAGGCGGCAAAGGCACTGAAAACCTGGCCGGAGTGCGGCGCGAGATGATGAGCAACCTGGAGGAAGGCGCCGGCATTTACCGCGATGAGGCGGGCCTGCAGGCGACCTGCACGGCCATCGCCGGTTTACAGCAACGCTTTGCCGGCATCGAGGTGCATGACAAGAGCAACGTGTTCAACACGGACCTGCAGCAGGCGCTGGAACTGAAGAACATGCTAGACGTGGCGGAGACAGTGAGTGCCAGCGCCTTGGCGCGGCAGGAGTCCAGGGGTGCGCACCAGCGGCTGGATTTTCCGGCCCGCGACGATGAAAATTTCCTGCGGCATAGCCTGGCCAGCCAGCGGCCCGGCGGCGCGCCGGAAATAGGCTGGCTGGACGTCACCATCACGCGATCCCCGCCTGGCGTGCGAAATTATTCGGGAAACCGGGAACCATGAGGACACGCCAGATTGAACTCCAAGTCATGCGTTATGATCCGGAGCAGGACCAGGAACCGCGCTTCCAGAACTACTCGGTAAGCTGCCAGGAAGACTGGGCCATCCTCGATGCCCTGAACTACGTCAAGGAAAACATCGACACCACGCTGAGCTACCGCTGGTCCTGCCACATGATGGTGTGCGGCAGTTGCGGCATGATGATCAACGGCGAACCCAGCCTGACCTGCAAGACGTTCATCCGTGACCTGCCCGACACCGTGCGGGTCGAGCCGCTGGCGAATTTCCCGATCGAGCGTGACCTGGTGGTGGTGCTGGACGACGTGATGGAGAAGCTGCAACGGGCCCAGCTGTATATCATTCGCAAGGACGATCCGCCCGCTGCAACAACGGAATACGAGCAGTCCCCCGCTGCGCTGCAAAAATTCAAACAATACACCATGTGCATCAACTGTATGGCCTGCTATGCCGCCTGCCCGCAATATGCGCTGGACAAGGACTTCATCGGCCCGGCCGTGCTGGCCCTGGCGCACCGCTACAACCTCGATTCACGCGACCAGGGACGGGCACAGCGGCTGGATATCCTCGCGGACCACGACGGCGCATGGAATTGTTCCTTCGTCGGCGCCTGCTCGGAGGTTTGCCCCAAGCACGTTGATCCGGCCGCAGCCATCCAGCAGATGAAAATAGACGGTACGCTTCAGTGGCTGAAACAAAAACTGCTGCCCGGGGGCAAGGCATGAGCCGGCGGCCCTACATCCGGCCCGTCAGCCGGAGCAGCTGGTACCTGCGCCAGGCTCGCTACCGTGTCTACATGCTGCGGGAACTGACCTGCGTGCTGGTTACGGTCTATTGTGTTCTGCTACTGGCCGGGCTTGCCACCCTGGCCGCGAATGGGCCGGAGCGCTGGCAGGCTTTCCTCGCCGCCCAGCAGCACCCCGCATGGGCGGTCTTTCACGCCATTGCCCTGGCGTATTTTATCGTCTATCAAACCATGGCATGGTTTCAGCTGGCACCCAAGGCCATGCCGCTGCAGCTGGGCGGAACCAGGGTGCCCGCTGCCGCCATCGTCGCGGCGCATTATCTGGCCTGGTTGATTATCACTGTCTTTGTTTTTTGGCTTACGGGGGTAATCTGAGCATGGCGATCGCCAACAAATCCCTGGTGTGGGCGCTGTTTGCCGCGGGGGGAACCCTGACGGCTTTCCTGTTCCCGGCGTTGATTGCGCTTTTTTTGCTGGTGGCCACCGGCAACACACCGGAAGGGCTGGCTTATGGATCGGCCAGGGCATTTGTAGCATCATGGTCCGGCAAAACAGTGCTGTTCGGTATATTGCTCCTGTCACTGTGGCATGCAGCTCACCGCATGCGGGTGCTGCTGCATGATTTTGGTTTGCGCGCCGACGGAATCATCGCCGCCGTGCTGTATCTGCTCGCCGCGGTGGGTTCGATCCTGTCTGCCGTAATACTAATCGGCACGCACTGAATCGAAAGCCATTCGAAACCATGAAGCAGAGCTTAACGACACAGAATAATGAGACAAACATAAATGAGGACAAGCTCGCCCTGGACGATGAGTTCCCGCTGGGCTCCACCGTGGACTTGAGCGAAAGCACGGCCCCATCCAACCCTGGCGCGCCGTCGATCCCGGCTTACCTGGAAGACACTTACTGGTGGGCCTACCTGCACCCCAGGGCTATTTGGTTGTTTGAACGCAAATGGCTGGTTAACCTGATCCTGTGGGGTAATATGCGCCGCCTGACGCAGACCGTGCTGGATGAAATAGACTGTGCTGCCGGCAACTCCGTCCTGCAGGTGGCCTGCGTTTACGGCGACTTCTCCAATCGTCTGGCTTCCCACCTCCAGCCTTCACGTTCGCGTCTGCACATCATCGACATTGCGCCCATCCAGCTGCGCAATGCCAGGAAAAAACTGGATCCACACGAGACCGTCAGCCTGCACCACCAGGACTCGAGCAGACTGCAATTCGGTCCAGGCCAGTTTTCCCACACCGTGGTGTACTTCCTGCTGCACGAGCAACCGGAAATTGTGCGCCGCAAGACCATCGCCGAGGCAATCCGGGTCACGCAACCGGGCGGGAAAGTAGTTTTCGTGGACTACCACGGCCCGAATCGGAGCAATCCACTGCGTTACCTGATGAGCCATGTACTGCGCTGGCTGGAGCCGTTTGCCCTGGATTTGTGGCGAAACGAGCTACCGGACTACCTGCCGCAAGACATCAAGCCGGAACAGGTCAGGTCCGAGTTCTACTGCGACGGGCTCTACCAGAAAGTCGTTATTGCCTGCTGAGACGGCAGCCGCCAACATGCCAGCGGTGAACAGCGGGGATACGCATGTCACCTCACCATGCAAAAGAAAACCACCACTTCGGGATCACGATTTCTCCCTTAGCTGGCGCTTCGTTCCGTAATGGCGTTGATAGGTCGCCAGGTAAAATACCGTCCCGAGAGCGGCGAAAATACCAGCGGTCAGCCAGGACTGTCCGCTGGCAAAGCTCATCAGCCAAAAGCACAGGATGAGTGCCAACATGGGAATAAGGTAGCCACCAGGCAAATTAAATGGCCTGGCGCTTTCCGTTCGCTGCTTATCCAGGCGTGGCAGCGCAAGAATGCAGCTGGCGTACACTACCAGGCGCACAACGGTGGACATCGCCGCCAGCTGCAGAAAACTGCCGCTCAGGGCCAAACCCAAACCCAGGGCGCCGACAAAAATAATCGCATTTGCCGGCGTGCCATAGCGAACATGGATGGCCTGGAACCAGGTGGGCAGCATGTGGTCTCGCCCCAGGGCATAGACCATGCGCGGGCCGGACAACATCATCGATGACAGGTTGCCAAAAATCGAAAAAGCCGCGCCGGCGGCCATCAGGATTGCGCCTGTGGGTCCCATGAGAATCAGGGCGACATCGATCAGGGGGGTTTTACTGCTGCCGATGGCCGGCTCCACCGAAATGACCACGCATTGGATGAGGAAATAGAGCACGCCGATGCCGATCACACTCTGCACCAGGGCCAGCGGAATATCACGGCGCGGGTTGCGCGCCTCTCCCGCTGGAACTGCCGCGCTTTCAAAGCCGACAAAAGCATAAAGCAACACCAGCATGGTTTCGCCCAGTCCATCCAGCGCCGGCAAACCGGCGCCGATAAAAACCTCGGGATTGAGATGGCTGATCCCCACCAGCACCAACAGGCTGAGCGGAATCAGCTTGAGCAGGGTCAACACCAGCATGACCAGCACCCCCCGCCTCACGCCGATCACGTTGACCACCACCAGGAAAAGCATGACCGTGCTGATCAGGATCAGCCGGGTCACGCCACTTGCCAGCGGATCCCAGAACCAACCCAGGTAGGTCACCAGCAGGTTGGTGTTGGCAGCCGTGGCCGTCACCCGCGACAGGGTGAATAACCAGCCCACCTGGAAACCAGCAAAGGGGCCAAAGGCCTGCCCGACGTAAACCAGGGGACCGCCGGTATTGGAGAAGAAACTGGCGACGCGGGCAAAAGACAGCACCACGGTCATGATCAGCACGCCGCATAACAGGAACAACCAGGGGCTGAACAAGCCGGTCGCGGCCGCCGCCACGGCCGGCAGGGCGAATATGCCCGCGCCAATCACCCCGTTCAGGGACATGGCGCTGAACCCGAGCTGGTTGATTTCGCGGCGCAGACCGGCTTCGGTGGGCAGGGAGTCGCTCATGGAGAGAGCATGCCCGGTGGTCTTTTGTTTTTCAATCGCCCGCTATCGCCTGCCCGGCATTTAGCAGGTCTTCAAACACCAGCAACCGGGTGTCCTTGAGTCGGTCCAGGTAAAGCTTGCCGTCCAGGTGATCGAACTCGTGCTGCAATACCGTGGCAAAAAATCCATGCAGCTCCGTTTCAAGGCGATTTCCCCGCAAGTCCAGTGACCGAACCCTGATGTGCTGCGGACGCTCGACAAAACCGCGCAAGCCGGGTACGGAGAGACAACCTTCCCAACAGCCAGCGCTGCCCCCGTCCAGCACTTCGATCTCCGGGTTGACGAACACCGTCAGGGGCATGGCCGGGATCTCGCCATAGCGTGATTCGCCACCGGGAATTTCGATGATGGCCAGGCGCAGGGATTCATTGACCTGCGGTGCCGCCAGGCCGATACCGCCGGCCTGATGGAGCGTATCCACCATGTCGCGGATCAGTTGGTCGATAAAACGGCTGGATAACTCCTCAAGCACCAGCGGCCGCGCCACCTGGCGCAGTGTCGGATGACCCATGCGGATGATTTCACGGACGGCCATGGCGAATTCCTGTCGTCAGGAAGCGGCCTTACGCAGCTCGTCCGCTACGCGTTTCAGGCGTTTTTCGGCTTCACCGCCGACTTCCTGCAATACCGGATCTCCCGCGAATCCGCCGGCCTGCATCATGGCCGCAGGGTCGATGATGCGGACCAGCGTGCCGCCATCCGCTGTTTCCTCGACGATGACGTTGCACGGCAACATCAATCCGGCGTCCGGACGGCTGGACAGGGCCTTGTAGGCCAAAGGTGGATTGCATGCCCCGAGGATGCTGTACTGGCGAAAATCCACCCCCAGTTTCTCCTTGAAGGCGTCATGCACGTCGATGCGGGTCAAGACGCCAAAGCCTTCAGTTTTCAAAGCCGCTATGACGCGGTCCAGCGACTGCTGATACGGTGTCCGCAGCACCACCTCGTAGGCCATTCCACTCATGATTCAGGTTTCCCCGGCTAAAGCCAGCATTCAAGCCGGCGAGTACTTGGGTAAATGGAGATGCCCGGAACGCTTTTCCATGGCTGCCAGCAGGTATTGCGCCGGTTTCGCTCTTCTGCCGATTCCGCTTAGCCTGACTTGCCTCATACTTCGGGCTCGGCCGTCAGCCCAAGCTGCTCACGCTCTTCCTCCCTGGCAGTTTCCTGCCGTGTCGCCATCCGGTAGGTAATGTAGTACTTGTAGATATTGGCCACGTACTGCACCGTTTCGCGACCGATTTCCCGCGCTGCCAGGACTTCAATGTTGTTAAACCAGACATTGGGATCCAGCCCCTGGCTCTGCGCTTTTTGCCTCAGCCCCTGAATCCGTGCCGGCCCGGCATTGTAGGAAGCGAAGCTCATCAGTGTCTGGTTGAATCGGTTCATGGCCGGATCTTTGAAGTAGCGTTTCCGGATGAAACTCAGGTACTTGATGCCGGCGTGGATATTGGACTCTTCATTCTCGATGTCAGGGATCCCGACATTCGGATCGCTTGCCGTCGAGGGCAGTAGCTGCATGACACCGATCGCCCCAACGTGGCTGCGCTTGCTCTGGTCGAGCCCCGACTCCTGGTAGCCTTGGGCCGCGACCATCAGGTAATCCATGCCATACTGTTCGCCGTATTTCCTGAAAAGCTTCGCCAGGTTCTGAAAACGGCGCATACCCTCGGGGTCCAAGGCGTTCTTCACCCAGTCAAAATCCCTGAAGTAGCGATTGATCAACACGTTGCCGAGCATGGTGCCCTCGCGGTGGGTTTTCAGGAACTCGTTGAGCGAGGCTGCCAGTTGCGGGCTGTCTTTGCGGAACGCATAGCCGATCTGGCCGCCACTTCTCAGCACCAGGTCGGTGTGCACCACCAGTTGGTCAAACACCTGGGTCCAGATTTCAGCCTTGTAGTCGTCCACCACTGCCCAGGGCAGGAGCCCGGCATGCACCATTTCCAACAGGTCTTCGTCTTCCAGCCATTCGGAAATCGGCTGGATGTCAATGGGAGGTTTGCCGGCTGCTTTGAAACCCGCGTTCAGGGATTCCAGGCTTGCATGGTAACTGCTGGAAAACCGGACATGGACGGTCTGGCCGGAAAGATCGTCCAATGTCCTGATTTCCGGCGCTGCAGGGCCGGTCACCAGGATTTCGTTGAGTTGCCTGGTGACCGGGTCGCTGAAATCAACGATTTTGGCCCTCTCGGGCGTGACGGTGAGTCCGGCTGCAGCTATATCGCCCCGTCCGCTCATCAGGCCCGGCAGTAATTCATCACGACTGACGGGAATGAACACTACGTAGACTTTGAGGGGGCCGGTGTTCATTTGTTTGTTCAGGCTGGTCTCATATTCCTTGAACATTTCGTAGGTTATGCCCCGCTCGTGCGGACCATCAAGGAAATACCGCCCCAGGCCGTAAACGGTGAGGACGCGGATCACACGACGCTGGAGCATGCCGTCGAGGTCTCCAGACCAGGGTTCGCTCAGCACTTTGGTCCCCAGCTTGGACTGCACATCCTGCAGCCCTGTTTTTTCACCTTCAATCTTGGCCTCGCCCACCGCCTCAGTGTCCGCGGGCACGGGGTGTGTAGCGATGGAAGAGGGTTCAGCCGCCGCGCTATCTCCGGTCTGCTGTTCAGACGAGTCCTTTGTGTCACAGGCCACCAGCAGCAGCACTGCGGTAAACAACAATAGGTTTCTGCACATTCTTGAACCTCTCCATTCGGTGAATTTGTGCGCGCTGCAGATAGCTTGATTGTAGCCGCACTTATCAGCGCATCGTAAAAGGAAAAGATGGCTGCTCGCCCATCTTTTGATCTAATTTTGAGCATTTCACTCGCTTCATCGCAAATAATAAATCTGTTGAAAATTAGTGATTGCATTTTTTTCAGTAACTTGAAATTTCTTCATAAACTGTGAGATCAGAAATCAAGCTTAACTGGCGTTTTTTTGCAATTGACACTCAAGCTCCAGAGGAATAACGTTGACTTCCGTTCGATGAAACCTGTTAGCCGGAAGGCCGACCCGCCGGAAGGCGGAGATAGGTGGCAGGAAACGGAAACGCCCAGGTGGTACTGGGCATGTCACCCAGACCGGGCTCTGTCAGAAACGGTCGTGCCACAAGGGTGACTCGAAAGGGAGACGCGGTCCCTGGAGATAGACGCCACATGCCTTCGGGCACGGGCGTCGATAAAGAAAGACGGAGGTAGAAGATCCGTGACCGGCGCCGAGCGACAGAGCAAAGCGGAGCCGGACGAAGATGGAAAGGCCTTAGGAGGATCTGCAGTCCACTATAAGCGGAGTTCCAACACTTCTACTCGGAGAGGAGGCGCAAGCCTCCTCTCTTTTTTTTACCCTCCGGGTTTATTGTACAATTCACCCCAAATGTAGTTCCTGCCGCGTTCACTCAAGCTGGCCAGAATGCTGCGGTTTTGCAATGATTCTGCCCAGGCTGCGGTCTGAACCCGCTGCCATTGCAAAACGCCAAGCCGGACCGGGGTTTACCGCGGTTCACGATGCGTAAACGATCTGGGGAAAAAATTCTGAACACTCAAAAACAAGCGCGGCAAAACCCTGGTGGACCTGAGCCAGCAGCCCCGATCATCCGCATCAGGGACCTGGTCTTTCGCCGCGGCAACAAGACCATTCTCGATGGCATCAGCCTGGATATCCAGCGCGGCTCCATCGTGGCCCTGATGGGCCCAAGCGGCGCCGGGAAAACCACCCTGTTGCAACTGATTTCCGGCCAGCTGCAACCGGACGAAGGCAGCGTTGAAGTCAACGGCAGGCAGGTGTCTGCGATGTCCGATCGTGAATTATTTCGCTTTCGCCGGCACATAGGGGTGCTGCTGCAAAACGGCGCCCTGTTCACAGACCTGACCGTGTACGAAAACATCGCCACGCCGGTCCGCGAGCACACTGATCTGCCGGAACCGCTGATCCGCCGCCTGGTCATGACCAAGCTCAACACAGTGGGGCTTGGTGGAACGGAAGAACTGATGCCGTACGAACTGTCCGGCGGCATGGCGCGCCGCGTGGCGCTGGCCCGGGCGGTGGTGCTCGACCCCCTGATCATGCTCTACGACGAACCCATGACCGGCCTCGATCCGATCGCCGTCTCGACCGTGCGCACGCTGATGCGTGAAACCAATGATGCGCTTGGCCTGACCAGCCTGGTGGTTACCCACAACGTGGTGCAGATGAGTAAATTGGTGGATTACTGTTATATCATCGCTTCCGCAAAAATCGCCGGCGAAGGATCACCTGAAGAACTGGCCCACAGTCCCGATCCGGGAATCGACCAGTTCGTCAATGGCAAGGTCGATGGCCCGATAGCATTTCACTATGTACCAGCGGGTCCGGCCTGGAGTTTATTGAACTGACATGTCAAGCGTGATAAAGCAGCAGAATTTCACCGGCCCGATACAGGAAGCGGGACGCTGCCTGCTGTTCTTACTGCGTATGATCGCAGGCTTGCGGCCAAAGCTCGAACAACTGCTGTCGATCATGCAGCAAACTTACCTGATCGGCGCGCGCTCCCTGGTGATCATCATGATCTGCGGATTCTTTGTCGGCATGGTCCTGTCCCTGCAAGCCATCAACGCATTGGAGCAGTTTGGGGCGTCCGACCAGGTCAGCTTGCTGGTCGGTAAATCGCTGTTCCGGGAATTGGGGCCCGTTCTGACCGCGCTGCTGTTTGCCGGCCGGGCCGGCACCTCGATTACCGCCGAGATCGGCCTGATGCGGGCCACCAGTCAGATCGATGCCATGGAACTGATGGCCATCGATCCCATCCAAAGGGTGGCCCTGCCCCGCTTCATGGCCGGGCTGATTTCCGTGCCCTTGCTGACGGCCATGTTCAATGCACTGGCCATCCTGGGCAGTGTCGTGTTTGCGATCGGCGTCATGGGCCTCGATGCGGGTATTTTCTGGAGCAAACTCCAGACCGGCGTTTATTTCGGCAAGGACTTTCTGGGCGGCGTGTACAAGAGCATTCTGTTCGGCGGCATCGTCAGCCTGGTGGCGGTTTTTTTCGGCTACACGGCCAAGCCAACGGGTGCCGGCGTTGGAACCGCCACCACCAATACCGTGGTACTGAGTTCCGTACTCGTACTGATTTTTGATTTCATCATGACGTCCTTCCTATCCTGAGGTTGCACCATGCGCGCCAACTACAAAGTCGAACTCGCTTCCGGTATCTTTCTCCTGCTGGGAATTGCCGCGCTGATCTGGCTGGCCACGCGGGCGACCGATTATGGCCAGGAAATAGGCAAGGAAACCTATGGGATCAGTGCCCGTTTTACCAACATCGGGGATCTCCGGAACCGCGCGCCGGTGAAAATCGGTGGCGTGACGGCGGGCCTGGTGGAGTCGGTCGAGTTGGATCCCGCTACTTTTGAAGCCATCGTGCATATGCGGATTTCCTCGAGATTCAATGAAATTCCGGACGACACAGGCGCCTCGGTTTTGACTTCCGGTGTGCTTGGCGACCGTTACATAGGTCTGGAACCGGGCGGATCACTGGATTATCTGGCCGACGGTGATGAAATTTTTATCACCCAGTCCGCCCTGGTGCTGGAACAGATTATCGGCAAGTATTTATTCAACACTGGAAAGAGTGAAACGGAATGAGCATGAACCTCAAGATGGTCCTCCTGCTGGCTACAGCCGCTGCTGTTGCCCTGGCGCCGGCTGCCCTTGCAGCCGATACGATGGAGGCGGCAGGTTCAGACCCGGTCAGCATCGTCAAACAGGCTGCCGGAAACATCCTCGCCACGCTGGAAAGCCGCCGGGCGGAGTTTACCGGGCAACCCGACCTGCTACGGGACGTGGTGCGCAATGACTTGCTGCCGTTGATCGACCTGCAACACTCGGCCCGCCTGATCCTCGGCAAGGCCGGCCGCGGCATAAGCCCGCAGCAACTCAGCGCTTTTTCCGAAGCCATGAGCACTGTCCTGATCAACCGCTATGCCGATGGCTTGCTTGAATTCCGCTCTGACGAACAGCTCGAAGTCATGCCGATGAAGGGCAACAACACCGAAAAGCTGTCCCGTGTGCGCACCCGGGTGAAGCTGAACGATGGTGGCTTCGCCCCGGTGGACTACGCTTTTCACATGACAGCGGACGGCTGGAAAGCTTTTGATGTTACCGTTGAAGGAATATCCTACGTCATTACCTATCGCAACCAGATCGTGCCACGCGTGGAAACTGACGGGATTGACAAGGTTACAGCGGACATACTGGCCGGAAATGTGCAGCTGAATGATTAAAGCCGGTAAAATTTCCATCGAGCCATCAGGGGCAGCGCGGATCGACGGCGCACTGACGCTGGATACCGTGGCAGCCGTGTACCAACAGGCGGAGCAGGCTGCCAGCCAGGGACGGTACTTGACCAGCCTGGACCTCGGCGGTGTGACACGGGTGGACAGCTCCGGCCTGGCCCTGCTGCTGGAGTGGCAATCGCTGGCGCACCGAGCAGGCCGCTGCATCACCATTCATGCTGCGCCAACCGATCTGCTCAGCCTGGCCAGCCTGTGCGAGGCCGCCGACCTTCTGTCCATCAATGGTCGGGTCAATGGCGCTGAAGGAGAGGGACTGCGCCAACACCAGGGGATGAGCCCGTGACTGCGGGCCGCTTTGCAACAGCCAATCGCCGCCTGGCCCGCCTGGCCGCGATCCTGCTGGTCACGTTGCTTGCCAGCGGATGCGCCGGCCAGGCCAGCAAGCCGGCCAACCCGGAAGACGACCCGTGGGAACCGTTCAACCGAAAAGTTTACGGCTTTAACCAGGGTGTCGACCGGGTGCTGTTCAAGCCCGTTGCCAAGGCGTATGACGCCATCATGCCCGATGCCCCGCAGCGGGGCGTGCGTAATTTTTTCCGCAATCTCCAGTTTCCAGTGACGTTCCTGAACCTCCTCCTGCAAGGGAAGTTTGAAGCCTCGCTGGACGCCACCAGCCGTTTTTTGCTGAATTCAACGGTGGGCCTGCTGGGCTTTTTCGACGTGGCCACCAGGGAAGGGATGCCGGATTTCGATGAAGACTTCGGCCAGACACTGGCGGTCTGGGGGTGGGAGGAAAGCCGCTACCTGGTGGCGCCTTTTCTCGGGCCGTTCACCATACGCGACCTGGGGGGGCGAGGCGTCGCCGGTTATGTCAGTCCCACCACCTACATGATTCGCGAGCACGACAATTACTGGCCGCTGATCATCGACCTGGTTTCACTGCGCGCCGAGCTGTTGCCCTTTGACAAGGACCTGGAAGAATCGAGCGACCCCTACGCCTTGATCCGCGACGCCTACCTGCAGAATCGCGAGTTCAAGATTTACGACGGCGACCCTCCGGCACCGGATTACGACGCCATGCTGGAAGAGTAATAAACCCGCTCGCGCAAGGCTGTTGCGGGCCTTTCCGAGCGGCCGCACGTAACCGCCCGAAGTGCGTACGCCTTGGTGAAATATGCGAGCTGGCAACACGATGAGCACAGCAGCCTCCCTGGAAGGGACACTGGCGCGTATGGGCTTCGCTTTTGCGGATCTTTACGACCGCACTCGCCTGCCGGCGCTGGACGCCAGCTTTCTCGCGCACCTGAAAGCGGCGGACAGTGCCTGCGCAACGCAACTGCTGGCGGCGCGCGCCGCACCGGATGCCCTGGCACTGCAAGACGAGTCCGCGCTGATCCTGGCACTTGCCCCACACCTCGAGCGCTTCCTGGAAATGCTCTTCGGCATTGGCGCCGAGTCGGCGCAGCTGGCCGCTCGCCATCACACGCTGGACCCGCTTTACGCTATCAAGCGCAACTTCGTGCAGCGCCGGGCGAGTACGAAATACAAGGCCGACCAGGCTCGCGGTTTCGATGGCGATGAGCTCGCGCAGGCACTGCGCACGCACCTTGGCGGCGAATTCGACGAACTACGCTTCGCTGTCCAAGTGACTGCCTGGCTGCAGGATGAAGCCGCACATCGGGAGTTGCTCGACCTGGCCATGCGCTATGCCGCCTGGGCGCTGCACAGTGAGCCTGGGAAGACCCGCCATGCCGGCGGTGTCCTGTTCAAAGCGCCGGTGAAAATCGATCCGCTGCATCTCGTGCGGCATGTGGAGCACAAGGAAGAGCACGGCGCAACAGCATTGCGCATGGCTGAAAGCCACCTGCGCCAACGCCAGGGTTTCACTCTCACCGATGAAGGCATGGGCCTGGCAGCGGCGCTGGATAACACCAATTACTGCATCTGGTGCCACAAGCAGGGCAAGGATTCCTGCTCCAAGGGGCTGCACGAAAAAGCCGACCCGGCGGGGCAGGCTGAAATCGTGTACAAGAAAAGCCCCTTTGGCGTGATGCTCGCCGGCTGCCCGCTGGAGGAGAAAATCTCGGAGTTCCAGCTGGCCAAGACCGAAGGCCTGTCGCTGGCCGCACTGGCCATCATGGTGGTCGACAACCCGATGGTTGCCGCCACCGGGCACCGCATCTGCAATGACTGCATGAAAGCCTGCATTTACCAGAAGCAGGAACCGGTGAATATTCCGCAGGCCGAGACGCGCACGCTGAAGGACGTGCTGGAACTGCCGTGGGGCTTCGAAATATACAGCCTGCTGACCCGCTGGAATCCGCTCAATCTGCGCCGGCCCTTGCCGCTGCCGGCCACCGGGCACAAGGTGCTGGTGGTGGGCCTGGGGCCGGCCGGTTTCTCGCTGGCGCATCACCTGATGAACGAGGGGCACACCGTAGTCGGTATCGATGGCCTGAAGATCGAACCGCTGCCCGGGCACATTTGCGGTGTGCGTAGCGACGGTTCACGCAGGAGCTTCGAACCGGTGCGCGACTTCAAGGCACTCTGCGAATCACTCGACGCCCGCGTGATGGCGGGCTTCGGTGGCGTGGCCGAGTACGGCATCACGGTGCGCTGGGACAAGAATTTCCTCAAGGTGGTCCGGTTGCTGATCGAGCGCCGCTCCGAATTCGCCATGATCGGCGGCGTGCGTTTCGGCGGTACGCTCACGCAGAATGATGCGTTTGCCGCGGGATTCGACCACATAGCGCTGTGCATGGGAGCGGGCAAGCCCACCACGCTCGACATCCCGCACGGCCTGGCGCGCGGCGTGCGCACGGCTTCGGATTTCCTGATGGCCTTGCAGCTGACCGGGGCGGCCAAGGAATCGTCGCTGGCGAACATGCAATTACGCTTGCCGGTGGTCGTGATCGGAGGCGGTCTCACAGCGATCGACACCGCGACCGAGTCCCTGGCGTACTACGTGGTCCAAGTCGAAAAGTTCCTGCATCGCTACTCAGAGCTCGCCGCCGAGCTGGGAGAGCATGCGATCCGCGACCGCTGGGATGGCGAAGAACGGGAGATTGCGGAAGAATTCCTCGCACATGCGCGCGCCATCCGCAACGAACGCGAACAGGCGGGGCGCGAGGGACGCAGGTTGCGCATCGTGCAGCTGCTGCAGCACTGGGGGGGCGTGACCATCGCGTACCGGCGCCGGCTGATCGACAGCCCCGCCTACACCTTGAACCACGAGGAAGTGGAAAAAGCCCTGGAGGAAGGCATCGTATTTGCCGAGGGTCTCGCGCCACTGGTAGTGGAGGTGGATGATTACGGTGCGGTGAGCGGCATGAAATTCACCCGCCAGGCGCTGGATGAACACGGCAATTGGCAGGCGCAGGGTGAATCCCGGCTTGCGGCCAACACGGTATTCATCGCGGCCGGCACACAGCCCAACACCGTGCTGGCACGCGAGGACACCGTGCATTTCCAGCTCGATGGCAAGTACTTTCGCGCTTGTGACGAGGAAGGCATGCCCGTGAAGCCGCGGCCAGGGTTGTGCAAGCCAGAACGACCCGATGTGCTGCTGTCAAAACAGCGAGATGGCCGGTTCGTGTCGTTTTTTGGCGACCTGCATCCCTCGTTCTCCGGCAACGTGGTCAAGGCGCTCGCTTCCACCAAGCAAGGCTTTCCAGTGATCTCGCGCGTGCTGGCCAAAACGGCGCCGGCCAGCGCGCTTGGTGGCGTTGACTTCATGGCCGCCATGAACGACGAACTGCGCGCCACGGTGCACGCCGTCGAGCGCCTGACACCAACCATCGTGGAAGTGGTCATCCGCGCGCCACGCGCCGCACGCAATTTCCAGCCCGGGCAGTTCTACCGCTTGCAGAACTTTGAAGCGCTGGCCCCACTGGTTGGCAACACGCGCATGCAGATGGAAAGCCTTGCCGTGACTGGAGCCTGGGTGGACAAGGAACTGGGCCTGATCTCGACCATCGTGCTGGAAATGGGCGGGTCATCCGACTTGTGCGCCATTCTCACGCCCGGCGAGCCCGTGGTGTTGATGGGCCCCACCGGAACGCCGACGCACATTGAACCAGGCGAAACCGTGCTGCTGGCGGGCGGCGGGCTCGGCAACGCCGTCCTGTTTTCTATCGGCCAGGCATTTCGTGCCGCAGGTTCAAAAGTGCTGTACTTCGCCGGTTACAAAGAGATCATCGACCGCTACAAGATCGAGGACATCAAGGCTGCGGCCGATACCATAGTCTGGTGTTGCGATGAGGAGCCGGGCTTCCAACCCGACCGCGAACAGGACCATGCCTTCGTCGGCAACATCGTGCAGGCGATGGAATACTATGCCGCGGGCCGTCTTGGAGCGTGCAGCATCCGCCTGGCCGATGTGAACCGCATCATCGCAATCGGCTCTGACCGCATGATGGCTGCCGTCGGCCGCGCGCGGCACGGAGTGCTCGAGCCCTACCTGAACACGCACCATTTTGCGATCGGTTCGATCAACTCGCCGATGCAGTGCATGATGAAGGAGATCTGCGCGCAGTGCCTGCAGGCGCACAGGGATCCTGCCACCGGCAAGGTGACTTACGTGTTTTCCTGCTTCAACCAGGACCAGCCGCTGGACTGCGTGGACTTTGGCGTGCTGGCCGACCGCTTGAAGCAGAACTCCTTGCAGGAAAAACTCACTGCGCAGTGGTTGCGGCACTGCCGGCCGGGCTTGACGGCCTTGCGCACACCGGTTTGAAACCGTCTTTTGATGCGGCCGTGAACGTCTGCAGCGAAACCTTGCGATCCGGCTTGCGTCGAGCCAGCCTGTTGCTGTTCCTTGTAGTGGCCCTGAGCGCCTGTAGCCGCAGCGAAGACCCATCCATTGCGGCCACATCCGGGCTCGTTTATCGCCACTCCATGGATGGCGCCCCGACTGGACTTGATCCGGCCCAGGCCTCGACCATTTACGCCAACTTCCTGGTCGTCAATCTCTATGACACCCTGTACCGGTACAAGTACCTGGCGAGACCCTACCTGCTGGAACCGAACCTGGCCGAGGACCTGCCGCAGGTTTCAGCCGACGGACTGATCTACACGATCCGCATCAAGCCAGGCGTGCGGTTCATCGATGACCCGGCCTTTGCGCAAGCCAGGGGGCGGGTGGTTGAGGCTGGGGATTTCGTTTATTCCATCAAGCGGCATTTCGATCCGGAGATGCGCGCGCAGGGCGCATGGCTCTGGGCCGGAAAAATTGTCGGCCTGGATGATTGGAAAGACAAGGGCGCCAATTATCAGGAGGAAGTCTCTGGCCTGCGCGCTCTGGACGAACGCACCATCCAGATTCAGCTGATTGCGCCTTTTCCGCAGTTCACCCATACGCTGGCGCAAGGTTTTGCGGCCATCGTTCCGCACGAGGCGGTCGAGCGCTATGGACGGGAATTCGGCGTGCACCCGGTCGGCTCGGGGCCGTTCCGCCTGGGGCGCTTCGACAGCGCCGGCGCGAGCCTGCTGCGCAACGGGGAATTTCGCGCAGAACCGTTTCACCTGGAACAAGAGGGCTACGATCCGGGGACTCAATCGGGCTATGGTCTCGAAGGACTGGATGGCCTGACCCCGCCCCTGGTGGAGCGCGTCGATATCGAATTCATCGCCGAAGATGCCGCGCGCTGGAATACGTTTAAAGCCGGGCAACTGGACTTCGTCAAGGTGCCGGTCAGCCAGTTCAGCCAGGTGCTCAAGAGCCGCGACCCGCCGCAAGTGGTGGACGACATGGCCGCGCGCTTCCACCTGCTGGCCAGCCAGGAGTCGGGTTTCGTGCACACCGATTTCAACATGGCTGACAGCCGCATCGGCTACCACCCGGATCCGGACCAGGATGCCCGCAACCATGCCCTGCGCTGCGCCATCATCAAGGCCTTCGATTGGGAAAAGCGCAACGAAATTTTCTACTCGGACCTCGGCAGGGTCTTCCCGGGAATCATTCCTCCTGCCATGCCGGAGTTTGACGCGCTCGGCGATCGTCAGTCCATAACCCGCGATGTGCCGGGCGCCACCAGCCTGTTGAGCAATTCCGGCTGGACAGCTGACAACCTGCCGGTGCTCGAATACGGATTTGCCAGCTCAGTGACTGAACGCCAGATGTTTGAACAATTCAGAAGTTTCCTCGCTGACATAGCTTATCCTCTTGAAAAAATCCGACCGCTCACTTTTGCCAGCTACGGCGACTATGCCCAGGCCTTCATCAACCGCGAAGTCATGCTGATTACCCACAGCTGGACCATGGATTACCCCGATGCCGAGAACACCATGCAATTGTTTTTCGGGCCCAACGCATCACCAGGTGCCAACAGCTCCAACTACGACAACGAGGAATTCAATCGCCTGTTCCGTGCGAGCGCCGCGCTGGCTTCGTCTCCGACGCGCACTGCCATGTACCGCAGGATGAACGAGCTGGTCACCGGGGATTGCGTGACCATCAGCGGGGTCTCACGCACCCTGGTCCTGCTCTGGAATAGTGAACTGGCCATGTTGCCGGACCGGAATTTCGTCGGCGGTTATTTCTTCCGCTTTGTCGGTGCCAGAACTGCCGCCGGCAACGAACAGGCGCCGCCGTAGTGGCTTTCCTGCTGCGCAAACTGCTGCACGGCCTGGTCCTGCTGGCCGGCGTGACCCTGCTCAGCTTCGCATTGATGGTGTGGTTTGGCCCGGACCAGACCTACAGCCTGTTGGGCAAGAGCGCCAGCGCTGAACAGATCCGGGAGTTGCGGCAGCAAATGGGTTATGACCAGCCATTCTTCGCGCGATATGGCAGTTACCTGGCGGACCTGTTAACTCTGCAATTGGGTGCGTCCAACTCCAGCGGGGAAACAGTGGCTGCCCTGCTGCAGCGTACCTTGCCTGTAACGCTTGCCCTGGTCATCCCCGGCTTCATCCTCGGCAACCTGTTCGGCGCCGCCCTGGGCTTGCTCGCGGCATGGCACAGAAACCGCTGGATCGACCGGCTCATCTCCTCGGCCTCGGTGGCCGGCATGAGTATCAGCTTCCTGATCATCATCATTGTCCTGCAAGTCCTGTTGTGCACGCCCTATGGCCTGAACCTGTTCCCGGCCCATGGCTGGCAGGTCACAGACCTGGGCAGTTATTTCAGCCATGCGGCCGTGCCGACGCTGGCACTGGTACTGATCACCCTGGGCTATAACACGCGCTTTTTCCGCGCGGTCTTTGTTGAAGAGGCCGGCCGGGAACACATTCGCGCCGCCCGCGCCTTCGGCGCCTCGCCGGCCTGCCTGATGGGGCGGCATGTGCTGAAGAACAGCCTGCCGCCGCTGCTCACCCGCATCCTGTTTTCCATTCCGCTAATCATAGTCTCCGGCAGTCTTTTGCTGGAAACCCATTTCGGCATACCTGGCATCGGCAAAATCACCTTTGATGCGATCAGCAACGGCGACCAGCCCGTGCTCATGGCCGTGGTGAGCCTGACCGCGGTCATATTCGTCGTGGTCCAGTTGCTGGCGGATTTCTTCAATCGCCTGGTGGATCCGAGGCTGACATGAAGACGCCAGTGCATCCGTGGGCGGGGCCGCTGGCGCCAGCCGGCCTGGCCCTTTCGCCCGCGCAGCCGCCCGCCGGCAGGATATGGCCGAGACTGCGCAACAATCGGGCGGGACTTGCCGGCCTTGTAATGGTGCTTTTTTTTGGCCTGATCGCACTGGGCGTCGTGCTGGGCATGCTGGGGCAGGACTGGTCGGCCGCCAGCGGCGGGCGCTGGGAAGAGCCCGGGGCGGCGCACTGGTTCGGCACCAACCTGCTGGGACAGGACATATTCCAGCGCGCCCTGTACAGCGTCCGCGTCGCCTTCGAGATCGGCATGGTAGTCGCCCTGGTTTCCACTGCCCTCGGCGCTCTAACCGGCGCACTGTCCGGCTGGCACGCCGACTCCTGGGCAGACGGCGTCATCGTTTTTTTGACCGGGGTGCTCGATTCCATACCGTTTTACCTGTTTGTGGCGGCCGTGGCCTTTGCGCTCAAGGGTAATGCCTGGTCAATGCAAATTGCCATGGTGGCGACATTCTGGACCACCACCAGCCGGCTCATTCGCGCCGAGGTCATGCGTCTGAAAGGCCGTGATTTTATCCAGGCTGCCCTGGCCATGGGCCTGCCCACGCCGCTAATCCTGCTCCGCCACGTGCTGCCCAATACCAACCACATCCTGCTGGCCCAGGTAGCCATTGTTTTTGTCGCCGCGATCAAAGCCGAAGTGATACTGAGCTTTCTTGGCCTGGGCGTGCACGACGGCGTGAGCTGGGGCCTGATGCTGGCCGAAAGCACCCAGGAGGTTCTGGCCGGACAGTTCAATGATCTGCTGGCGGCCTCACTGCCTTTGTTCGCGCTGTTGCTGGGATTCAACCTGATGATCGACGCCCTGCAGGATGCTTTCGATCCCAGGCAGGGTACGGCATGAAACCTGAACATGCGATCCAGGCAATGAAATACGAAGCACGAAATGCCGTCCTTTCGGTGTCTGAACTGAGTGTCACTTTCCCCTCGGGAAAAAACCGCGTGGCGGTGGTCGACCAGGTCAGCCTGGAACTCGCGGCGGGTGAAATCCTTGGCCTGGTCGGTGAATCCGCTTGCGGCAAGTCCATGACCGGCGCGGCCTTGATGGGCTTGGTTCCGGCCCCCCCGGGGCACGTCACAGCGGGCAAAATGGAGTTGTCCGGCCAGGACCTGACCGCCTTGGATGAAACGGGCTGGCGGCAAATTCGTGGCGGCGTCATGTCCATGATTTTCCAGGAACCGCTCACTGCCCTCGACCCGGTGTTTTCCGTCGGCAGTCAACTGTGGGAAGTCATCAGGAGACACCAGCGCAACGGCCGCAGCGCAGCGAAGGGGATTGCCGGCCAGTTGCTTCGCGATGTCGGTTTCAGTGACGTCGAACGCATCCTGCGCAGCTATCCGCACGAGCTGTCTGGCGGCATGCGCCAGCGGGTGATGATTGCCATGGCGATGTCATGCAGGCCGAGCGTGCTGATCGCCGATGAGCCGGCCACGGCACTGGATGTCACCACCCAGGCGCAAGTTCTGCGCCTGATCCGGCGCATGGCGCTGGATGCAAAAAGCGCGGTTTTGCTGATCACGCACGACCTGGGTGTGGTGGCTGAATTCTGTGACCGGGTGATGGTGATGTACTGCGGCCACATTGTCGAGGAAGGGCCGGTGGAGGTTTTGTTTTCCCGCCCCAGGCATCCTTACACGGCGGGCCTCCTGGCCGCCTTGCCGCGCCTGGCGGAGGGGCCGCCCATTCCGGTACGAACCATACCGGGGTCCGTTCCCAGCCCGGCACAACGTCTCGTCGGATGCCGGTTCAACACGCGGTGCGATCGCGCCGGGCAACGCTGCCAGGTGCAGCAGCCAAAACTACAGTCTCATCCCGGTGCTGGCGCCACCGTGGACGGGCACGATGAGGGGCATCGCTTTGCCTGCCACTACCCATTGGGGCAGAACACCGTGGAAGCGGACAGCCCATGAGTGACGCACCACCGCTGTTGAGCGTGCGGGATTTGCATGTCAGCTACCTGGCGCGATCATCATCGTCGCTGCGCCGGCCCCGGTTGAACGCGGTGCGCGGCGTAAGTTTCGAGCTGCACGAAGGACGTGTTTTCGGGCTGATGGGTGAGTCCGGCTGCGGCAAGACCTCGCTGGCCCGAGCCATCGTCCGGCTGACACCTCCCAGTGCAGGCGAAGTGCGCTTCCGCGGGCAGGATATGCGTGGGATGGACGGGCGCGGCCTGCGCCGGGCCAGGCGCGAGATCCAGTACCTGTTCCAGGACCCCCTTGCCGCCCTCAGCCCGCGCAGGAATATCTGGCAAACCCTGCTGGAACCGCTGGTGTTGCATCGTCTTGGAAATCCGGCCGATCGGCGGCTGCGCATCGAACAGGCGCTGGCAACCGTGGACCTGCAGCCGGATGTTTTGGGCTGTTACCCGCACGAATTGTCCGGAGGCCAGCGTCAGCGCGTGGCCCTGGCCAGGGTCCTGGTGGCCGAGCCGGCCCTGGTCATTGCCGACGAACCGATGTCTTCGCTGGATGTTTCTGTGCAGGCGCGGATCCTTGCGCTGATGCGCAAGGTGCAGCGCGAGAAAGGCATCAGCTTCCTGTTTATCAGCCATGACCTTGCGGTGGTCCAGCAACTGGCGGATGAGGTGGCTGTCATGTACCTGGGTGAACTGGTGGAAACAGCCCCCGCCGCGGAGTTGTTCGCCAATCCCGCCCATCCCTACACCCGCGCGCTGCTGGCCGCGGCGCCACGCAGCCGCTCCCCGGGCGGCACAGAGCGGCTCGTTTGGCGCGGAGAGCAGCCGTCGCCCTTGACTCCGCCCCCCGGCTGTGTGTTTCATACACGCTGTCCCCTGGTCATGGACCGCTGTTCGACACTGCGCCCCGGGGAGAATACCCTCGCCAACACAGCTGCTGGCGAGGCATCACACAAGGTCAGGTGTCACATATGGAATTCCTGAAACTACGCGTGTTTTTCCTGGTGGTGTTGAGCCTGTTACTCTGCACCGGCTGCGGACCCCACCAGGTGAAGAGCCAGCCGCCCTTTGTCAGCATCGCGGCCCTGGCAATTTCCGGCCAGGCACTTTCGGCCAGGTTCGATATCCGCAACATCAACGATGTGGCCATGACAATTGACGCAATTGACCTGGAGATCCGGTCAACTGAGGTCGAGCTGACCAGCCTGGCCCAAGCCCTCAAGTTGACCATCGATCCGAATACCACTGAGGAAGTGGCGATCGACAATTTGCCGGGGGAACAGGCCGGACCATTACTGGCCGAGCTGGAAAGCGGAAGTATGGCCAACCTGGCCTTTTCCCTGGAAGGTCGCATACATACACTGGAAGACGGCTACCTGCCTTTCAGGCACGAAGGCTATTTGTATCCTGTGCCAGGCAAACCCGGGCAGTTCCGCTCCGCTTCATCACGCTCGCGAGAGCAGCGTTGATGGGCTCCGGCTCGAACCATAGCCAGCAAATTTACTGCGCCAGCGGACGGGAGCCCTGAGATGGCCATGAAGATCACGTTTGAGCTCAGCGACACCGACCTGGATCATTTCAGGCAGGTCATGGTGCGCGCCCGGGAAGCCACCGGTGAACTGAGCGAAGAACAGATCATCGAAAATGCCCGCTTGTTATTGCAGCAGGTCTGGAGTTCCCAAACCTCTGATTTCATACGCGAGCGCATGCAGCGGCTGGAGAACCTGATCGGCATGGTGATCGATGCCGCGTGGGGGCTGGAGGATGAAGACCGCGCACGCGCTTTGCAGGCGCTATCCTATTTCTCCGAGCCGGAAGACCTGATCCCGGACGACATTCCCGGCCTCGGTTTTCTGGACGATGCCATCATGATTGAGATGGTTACCCAGGAAATGGAACATGAAATTCATGCCTACCGCGATTTCTGCGTATTTCGCGCGGCCGAAACCAGCCGCGTTGGAAACGACGGAAAAGCCCTGGATCGTTCGGACTGGCTGGAAGAACGCCGCCAACAACTCCATTCCAGAATGCGCCGCCGGCGGCGCCGCGGCTCCGGCGGCGACAGGGGCGGCAACTCACCGTTTTCCCTATTCTGAATTTAAGCCATAAAGGAATGGTCACTTGCGGGCCCAAGCTGTTATCGGGCTGTCATTAGCGTGGGCGCACTGCGTTTGCTGCCCATCGAGTCCCAACTTTGAGCTGACCACGACAGTAATCCCGGAAACCAACACCCCATGCTTTTGGCAGACTCCATTCTCGCAGTGTTCATCTTCCTCGCCGCCCTGCTTTATTCCTCGGTGGGGCACGGCGGAGCATCCGGCTACCTGGCCGCCATGGCGCTCGCCGGCGTATCGCCCGGCGTTATGAAACCCACTGCATTGACCCTTAATATCCTGGTCGCCGTCATTGCCACCGCGAAGTTCTACCGCGTCGGTGCATTTTCCTGGCGCCTGTTCTGGCCCCTGGCCCTGGCATCCATCCCTTTTGCCTACCTGGGCGGCGCCCTGACCTTGCCGGGACACCTGTATAAACCATTGGTCGGCGCCGTGCTCATCTACGCTGCATGGCGGTCGTTCCGCACGGCGTACGAACCGTCTCACGCCCTGGCCGCCCGCCCCCACCCGATTTTCCTCTGTTCGGCCGGTGCTGCCCTGGGTTTCCTGTCCGGGCTTACCGGCGTGGGAGGCGGGATATTCCTCAGCCCCCTGCTGCTGTTCTTCTGTTGGGCCGATATGAAAGTCATCTCGGGAATTGCCGCGGCTTTCATCCTGGTCAATTCCATCGCCGGCCTGATGGGCGTGATGACTTCTGCGCCGGCCTTGCCCGCGGCTTTGCCCTACTGGGCGATGGCCGCGATCGCCGGCGGTTACATCGGGGCGGAATACGGCAGCAAGCGCCTGGGTAACCAAACGATGCAAAAACTCCTGGCCGTGGTGCTGGTCATCGCTGGCGTAAAAATGATCGCCATGATCTGAACAGAGTTTTCAAATGCCAGCCAAAGCCAGGCCGCAATCTGCCACGCACCGCTTCCTGCTCGCCATCGAGACTGACGCCACGCGTTACCACGGGGCCCATGCCTCGAAACCGCGCCTGCTGGACCAGGGCGGGTGTGAGCAGTTGCTGTCACACCTGGCCGCCGACCTGGCCAGCCTGCTGCCGCCAAGCACCCGGTGCGGCCTGGTGACCGCCGGCGCACTGTTCGATCAGACCCAGGTGCTGCGGCCCGTCTACCCCATGTTCGAGGCCCTGGAAAACCTGTCGCGTTCGGCCGGGAGTAGGCCCTCGGCCGGGCACATCGGCCTGGGCGCCGTTGACGGCCATATGCAGTTGGCCGGTTTACAGCCCGAAGCCGGTATTCCGCTGGGCTTGCTGCAAATCTTGCCGCTGCTGGTCCGTGGTGACCCGGATACCGTCAACGAACTGGCCACGGCCATGGAACACCGTTTCCTTGAGCAAGGCCAGGTATCCGCGCATACGGCCCGTTGGCTGGAAAGCGCTTTCACTATCAGGATCAACCATGCCCGGTTCATGACCCTGACGGATCTGAACGCCATGTTCCGCCTGCAACTGGAACATTTCGGCTTCCTGCCCTTGTGGCAACTGCTTGATGCGGCCTTGAACGGGCTGCGCGACTCCCTGGCGGTGACCGCGAACAGCGGGCAGGTTTTCGCCTGGCGTGACGGCTGCGTGCACGCCGAATACCAGACTTTCAACCATTGGTCGCAATCGGGCGATGGCCGGAAAACGGACAGCCCCCGTGGCATGCTGGCCAGCGGCTATGCAGACTGGACCCGCAGCATGCGTCAGTTCCTGACCGTGCTTCGGGCGCATGCGGTGCCGCTGGTGTTTTATCTCCCTGGACAGCCTGGGCAAGCCCTGCAAGGGACTTTTTTCATCGAGCACAGTGATCAGGCCGCACCAACCCGAAGTGCAAAAGTGACCGAACACAGTTTCGCCCAGCTCGGCACCATCTGTGTCAGCGTCGTCACGGATGGCCGGCTGGACAACTATTACCCATTGAATCCACAAGGTTTGAACGACATCCACCAGGCCATTCGCGAACAGGGCCTGGGTGGTGATACGGTGGCGTTTCCAGGCTGCATATTGTTCGATGAGCGCACGCGCGGCCTGGCAGCCGATGCGCCTGCAAGAGGCGGGCAGCACTGACCTCCGTTTAACGCTAAACTTGATTTGCGCGGGGCAATCCGCATATTGATGCATTGACAAGTATCTTATGGAGTACGAAGCATGAACCTGAACGATGCAGTCCGGGAAAAAATTGAACGCCAGGTCAAGGGCAACAAGGTGGTGCTGTTCATGAAAGGCACGCCCAGGCAACCGATGTGCGGCTTTTCTGCCCGCACCGTTGCCGCCCTGGACAGCGTATGGCCGGATTACGCTTCGGTCAATGTGCTGGAAGATGAGGAAATCCGCGAAGGCATCAAGCTTTATGGCAACTGGCCCACCATCCCGCAGCTGTACATCAACGGCGAATTGATCGGCGGCTGCGACATCATCCTGGGCATGCTCAACTCGGGTGAACTCCACCAGGTCCTTGGCCTTGATGAGCCGGACCGGACCCCGCCGGAAATCACCGTTACTGATTCAGCCGCGGAAAAAATCCGCGCGGCGCTGCAGGGCCACGAGGGCATCGCACTGCATTTCCAGGTTGACGCGAGCTGGGATACCCAGTTCAACCTGGCGCCGGCTCAGGGTGGTGAAATTGCCGCACAATCCAACGGCATCACGGTGCTGATGGACATCGCCACGGCGCAGCGCGCCCGGGGCGCGAAAATCGACTGGGTGAAGTCTCTAACCGGAGAAGGACTGGCCATAGACCTGCCAGCGGCGCCGGCGCCAGTGCGCCAGATGAGCGTCAAGGAGCTGGCGGAGAAATTTTCGTCCGGCCAGGTCATATTGATCGACGTGCGCGGGGCGGAAGAACGCGCCCGGGCTTCGATCGCGGGCACGGCGGCGCTGGATGAGGCAATGCTGGACAAGCTGGCACAAATGCCCCGGGATACCGAGCTGGCTTTTATCTGCCATCTGGGCAACTCCAGTCGCGGCGCCGCGGAACATTTTCGCAAGCAGGGTTTTACGCGAGTAAACAACGTGGCGGGGGGCATCGATGCCTGGTCGGTGGAAATTGACCCGGCCGTGCCACGTTACTGACCAAGGTTTTTTGCCCGGCTTAACACGGGCCAGGAAAAAGCGGGCTAAAAGCCCGCTTTTTCATTTCGGCTATTGGTCGGCTTTGGGCCTGATTGCCCGCCCGGCGCCAAGGCGCCAGGCGGCTATAAACGACCCTGGCCCGCCTTCGTCCACTTTACGGGCTAGTCTTTCGCTTCCTCGACAGCATCCTCTACCGCTGCCTCGGCTGCTTCCTGCTGCTCGGCTGCTGCATCGGTGGCCGCTTCGGCCGCTGCGCCCTCCACACTTTCAGCCAGGTCCGTCGCAGCTGCTGCTGTCTCAGTTGCGTCGGCTGCTGCATCTTCGACCGCTTCCTCGGTTGCCGCGTCTGCCGCAGCTTCATCGGCCATTTCTTCCACGGCCGCTTCTTCCACTGCAGGCTCTTCGATCACGTCCTCTGCCGCAGACTGGGCGGCCGCTGCAGTGTCTGCCGCTGCAGGCTGGTCTGTGGCCGCTTGCTCGTCGCCGCGGTTGCAGGAGATCAAAAGCCCGCAAGTCAGCAGCAACATCATCAACATCACATTTCTGGATTTCATACTTCTCTCCCTGGTTAATTAAACGTCAACTGACCCGGCGTAGCCCGATTCCATACGATAATCCTGCTCCCGTCCCTTGCCATCCGGTGCTGTTTTCAAACCGGAGGCCGGTCGGAAAACTCGGCAACGGCCGGCGCATGGTCCGAGGGTCGCTCCTGCCGCCGGGGTTCGATGTCCACGTAACCTGCGATACACCGATCCACCATGCTTTTCGACGCCAGCACCAAGTCGATGCGCAAGCCTAGTTTACGCCGGAAAGCGTTCATCCGGTAATCCCACCAGCTGAAGACGTTTTCCTCCTGCTCGAACAAGCGAAACGTGTCAGACAATCCACGCCCGAGAATCCCCTGCAAGGCCATGCGCTCTGGAGTGCTGCACAGAATTTTTTCCCGCCAGGCCTCGGGATCATGCACGTCCCGGTCTTCCGGGGCGATGTTGAAATCTCCCAGAACAACCAGGTTCCGGTGTTGCGCGGCTTCGACCGCCAACCACGCGCTGACCTTTTCCAGCCAGTCCAGTTTGTAGGCATACTTCTCCGAGCCGACCTCGCTGCCATTGACCACGTAAAGGTTGACCACGCGGATGTCGCCCAATGCGGAAGGCACGGTGACTGCCAGGATGCGCCGTTGCGGGTCGTCGAGCCCGGGAATGTCCGTGATCACGTCACCGGCAGGTTCACGGCTAAGCACGGCGACGCCATTGTAGGTCGGTTGGCCGGAACAGGCGCTGCAGTAGCCGGCTTCGGCCAGTTCGCCGACCGGAAAGCGGTCGTTCGGTAACTTCGTCTCCTGCAGTGCGAGTATGTCCGGCCGGGCCACATCGGTCCAGGCCAGGACATGCGGCAAACGGACGTTAAGGGAATTGACATTCCATGATGCGATTTTGATCATTAACCCGTGTGTCCTGTAACCGGCAGCTCAATCCAGGCCGTAGCTTCTGAGCAAAGGATCTGCCTGTGGAGCGCGTCCGCGGAAGGCTGTGAACGAAGCCATGGCAGGACGCGAGGCGCCAACTGCATAGATTTCCTTGCGCAGCGACAGGCCTGTCGACTGGTTGAATGGCCCCTCTTCGAGGAATCGCTCCCAGGCATCGGCCGCCAGCTGCTCGGCCCACAGATAGCTATAATAGCCCGCCGAATAGCCACCGCCAAAAATGTGGATGAAGCTGTTCAGTGAGCGGTTCCAGTCCGGGGTGCTGACCACAGCGTATTCCTTGCGCACCTCGGCCAGCACTTCGAGCGGATCGCGTGGCTGGTCTGCGTCGTAATGCAGGTGCAAGCGCAGATCGGTCACCGCATATTCCAGTTGCCGCACCAGCGTCAGGGCTTTGTGAAACCGCTGAGAACGCAACAGGCGGCTGCGCAATTCCGCTGGCAGGGATTGGCCGGTTTTGTAATGCCGGGCAAAACCATCCAGCAGGTGCTCTTCCCAACACCAGTTTTCCAGCAACTGGCTGGGCAGCTCAACGGCATCCCATTCCACGTTGTTGATGCCATTGATCTGGGGCCAATCCACCTCGGTCAGCATGTGATGCAGGCAATGGCCGAATTCATGGAACAGGGTTTGCAGGTCATGGTGCGTGAGCAGGCTGGGATGGCCCTCGGCTGGTGGTGGAAAATTACAGTTCAGGTAGGCGACCGGTAGCTGAACACCTGTGGTGAGCAAGCGGCGGGACTGGCAAACACCCATCCAGGCGCCACCCCGCTTGCCCTGGCGCGCGAACAGGTCCATGTACAGACCGGCACAGCGTTCACCGCTGCTGTCGTGCAACCAGTAAAAACGCGCCTGCTCATGCCACAGGGGAACCTGCCGGTCCTGCTCCAGGCTGATGCCAAAAATCCGCCCGCAGATGTGAAACAGTGCGCTGACCATGGCGTCCAGCGGAAAATAGGGTTTCAGCACCTCATCAGACAGGCCCAGCTCGGCCTGGCGGTAGCGCTCACTCCAAAAACTCATGTCCCAGGGTTCAAGCGGAATCTGCGCGCCCTGGCCGGTGGCAAATTCCACCAGGGCATTGAATTGGGCGCGAGCCGCTGGCAGGGCCCGGACAGCAAGGCCATCGAGAAACTCCGCCACCGTTTCCGCCCGCTGCGCCATGCGCGTGGACAAGGCATAAGCGGGGTAGTCGGCAAACCCCAGCAAGCGCGCCAGGCGGTGGCGCAAGGACAGGAACTCCCTGATCACGGGGGTATTGTCCCAACGACCGGCATGCGGCCCCTTATCCGAGGCCCGCGTAACGTAAGCGGTATAAACGGTGCGCCTCAGCTCGCGGTCTTCAGCATGGGTCATGATCGCTTCGTAGGTGGGGTAAGCCAGGTCTACCAGCCAGCCTTTTTGCCCCTGGACCCGCGCGTTTTCCCCCAGCAAGCGCAGCTCCGCTTCGGGCAGGCCACTGAGTGCGGCAGGTTCATCAAACTGCATGGTCCAGGCGTGTGTGGCATCGAGCACGTTTTCCTGGAACTGGCTGCCCAGGGCGCTCATGCGCAGCACCGTCTCGCGGTATTCTTCGCGGGCTGTCTCATCCAGGTCGACGCCGGCCAGGTGGAAATCACGGATTTCCAGTTCAACAATGCGCTGCTGGGCTGTGGTCAATTGCGCGAACTCCGCGGATTGTCGCAGGGCTTTATACACCTCGAAAATACCGCGATGTTGCTGGCGCCAGGTTTGGTGCTCCGTGAGCAAGGCCAGGCCGGCATTGTAGGCCTGCCTCAGCTCGGGTTCGTCCGCCACGGAATTGAGGTGTGACACCGGGGACCAGGCCCGTTCAATTGCGTCCGACCAGTCAATTTCCGCCTCGACGAAAGACCAGTCAGGAAGCCCACCGGATGACAGCATGGATTCCACTCCGGACCGGTACCCGGCTACCAGGGTTTCAAGGCCCGGCAGCACGTCCTCCGCGCGCATGGCCGGAAAATCCGGCAGGCCGGTGACGCGGCAAATCGGGTTGACGGGTGTTTCAGCCGGGTGCGGGGGCGTTTCCATTGACTGGTTTCTTGAAGCAGCGGCGGATGGTAGCATGGATCGCCTTTTCGGGGCCTTTCGAACGCCGCTTGGGCGGTGCCGGAGAAAACGATGAAACGCATTCTGATCCCGGTTCTTTTCCTGTTCGATGGCTCCTGCGCCAAAACGGGGGGCGACTGATGAAACCGGGGAAAAGCGGCCTGGCCAGGATCATCGATGCAACGGGCCACTCGATGAACGGGTTGAAAGCCTGTTGGGCCAATGAAGCGGCTTTCCGGCAGAATTCCAGCCTGGCCGCGGTTTTGTGCGGCTTGTCGTTTTTCGTTGCCAACAGCGCCGAACAATGGCTTTTGTTGAATTTCCCCGCTGTTTTATTGCTGATCGTGGAATTGCTCAACAGCGCCATTGAGAACGTGGTCGATCGAATTGGACCGGAGAGAAACCTGCTCTCCGGGCGCGCCAAGGATATGGCTTCCGCGGCCGTGTTTGTCTGTCTGGTCCTGATCGGGCTGAGCTGGACGACCGTGACCTGGAATAACTTTTTCCTCTGAACTGGCCGTTCAATCTTGCGCGCGTGTCCTGCCCCCTTCCGGGCGACGCGCCCGCTCAAGGTGCAACACGACAAACAGCACGCAGCCAGCCAGGGTCAGACTCAAGGGCAACATCAACGCCCATGCCACGTGGCCGGGTGACCAGCTGGCGAGATATTGATAAAACCCTACGCTGATGAGGGGCATGACCAGTCCCCGCAGGCCGGTCAGGCTGACGTGGATCGCCATGTAGTGCCCGGCAGTGGCGTCGCTGCTGAAGTCGTTGTGCCCCAGGTTCCAGCCGAGATGCCCCCCCGCATAAGCTATTCCCTGCATGACCGAAGCCGGCCACAAGAACTCGGTTCGCCCCGAGATGAGCGCCAGGGCAAAAAACGCTTCGGCGCCAAAATAAAACCAGCTTTGCACGGCACGGAAACGGAATATGTGGTTCCGGTCGAGCATCCGCGCCCAGTACGAAACAAAAAAGCACAACACCAATAAAGGCAGCGAAGAAGTGACCATCACCTGGTGCAACTGGCTCAGATGCAATTGTTCATTGAGCAGGATCACCAGCATCGGCAAGAGCATCAGGTTGCCGCTACCCAGGATCATCATGCCGATCATGTACCGCCTGAAGTCCATGTCTTTGCGCAGCACCGCGGTCAGCGCCGACATGCTTAGACGCCGGCCTTGCGCGGCCTGTTCCGCCAGCTCGGCGGCAAGCAACTGACGGTGCCGCCGGACCCGGGCTTTGCGGTTAACCCGGGCGGCAAAAAAGGCACAGGCCGCGGCAAGGATGAATGCCAGCCGGAATGCGTTTTCGCCCCAATCGAGCAGGAAGCCGATCAGCGCAGAAGAGGCCGCCACCAGCAATGAGGAAACCTGCACGATGCGCGCGGTAACCTGCCCGCGCCATTCACGGGTGAAATTGGCGCGCCACACGGCGGCACGGATGGTTAGAATACCCGACCAGGCGGTGCGCGCGACGACGGTCGTTACGCAGAAAACCGCCAGCCCCGCGGCATTTATACCGGACAGCGCCATGATCACGAGGCAAACGCCCATGACCGCCATCAACCGGCTGAGCAGTACCAGTTTGTCTCGCCCGGCGGACATAGCGACGAACAGGAAACTGGCCAGGTTGGTGAAGGAAGGGGCGGCGGCAACGATGGCAACTGCAATATTCACCGCGGCCGGAGAGGCCACGTCGGCAAACTGGTTCTTGACGATGACGCCCAGCAAGCCTCCTTCGAGGGCTCCCAGCGCCACTGCCGTCAGGCTCCAGTTGGCCAGTTCACGCGGCACCAGGGCCGCCGCCATGCGCGGGGGTTGCGTTTGCACTACAACTGCTCGATGCTCATCAACGGGATCAACACGCGGAAACTGTAGCGCACTTTCAACGCCAGCGTCATTCCAGTGGCCTGTAACAGGCCACTGGTATCGCAATCGGCTACAATTTCACCGCGGATGGGCCGACGCTGGCTGCACTATTTTGACTGTGAGACTTCAACCAGATCTCTTTGCCTTGGAAAGGAAATCAAAATGACTCCGATGCCAAACCCGCATGGTGCACCAGCCGGCCCCAGGTTCAGTTGGCGGGGCAAGTTTACGGCGCGGGCCTCAAGGGCAGGCCGCAGCCTGGCCCTGCTGGCGCTATGCGGCCTGGCGGGCTGCCCGATGAGCCCGGTCGAGAAGAACCGCACCGAAGCATTCAAGCAGTATGAAACCATCATCCGTTGGAGCCAGTGGGACGCCGCAGTCAGTTTCCTGGCCCCGGAATACATGCAGGAGCACCCGGTCAGTCAACTGCAGATGGACCGCTTGCGCCTGTTCCGTGTGACCCAGTACACCGTTCGGGTCTCCAACGTGCTGGAAGACGGAATGAGTGCGCTGCAGGTAGTGGAAATACGCATGTTCAACACCAACCAGGCCGTTGAACGCGTGATCCTCGATGAACAGGACTGGCGCTACGATCCCCCCAGTAAACGCTGGTTGTTACACAGCGGATTGCCCGACCCCACCAGGCACCGCTGACTTAAGGAGCCTGGCACAGGCAATGCGCCGCCAGGGAAAATCCACTGCCCGCGCGGGTCAGCATGTGCAGGTCTTTGAGCAGGTTTTCCAACAGGGAACCGCCGGTCCAGGAATGGGGCCTCAGGCCGAGGCGTGAAGCGCTGCTGCCCATCATGTCCAGCACGAATGCCTCCAGCGGTGAAAGTTCCGTTTCGCTGTATTGCACTTCATAGTCCGCTCCCAGGCCGGCAATGCGTGCGGCCGAGTCGATCGCCTGTTGCAGCGACCCGGTCTGGTCCACCAGGCCCAGTTCCCTGGCCTGCACGCCGCTCCACACCCGCCCGCGCGCCACCCGTTCAACCTCGTTCTCGGTCATGTTGCGGCCCTGCGCAACCACGCCGATGAATTCCCGGTAGGTCTGCTCGGTCGCGCTCTGGAAAATGCGTTTCAAATCAGTGTCGAGCGGTAAATCCAGCCTGAGTTTGCCGGCCAGCGGGGTGGTGCCAACACCATCGGTGTGAATGCCGATTCTTTCCAGCGGCCGCGAGAACGTTGGGATCATGCCAAATACACCAATGGACCCGGTTATCGAAGCGGGGCTGGCCCAGACTTCCTCCCCGGCCATGGCAATCCAGTAAGCGCCCGACGCAGCCACGTCCCCCATGGAAATCACCACGGTTTTTCCGCTCTCCCTCAGGGCCTGCACTTCGCGCCGGATTTTTTCGGAAGCAAAACTCTCACCGCCCGGGCTGTTCATGCGCAGGACGACGGCCCTGGCCTTGGCGTCTTCCCCCACTGCGCGTAACTGCACCGCCATCGTTTCCGCCCCGATCCGTCCCGGTGGCTGCTCACCGCTGATGATTTCACCTTCGGCAACCACGACAACGACCTTGTTATTGGACCTGGATCTTTTATGCGTATCGGTCAGCGCCAGGTAGTGGTCGAAACCGATGTGGCGGAATCCATTGCCGTCCTTGCCCGGCGCACCCCGTGCTGCAAGTTCCTGGTGGGCTTCGGGGCGGCTGATGAGGCGGTCGACCAGGCCGAGTTCCAGGGCCAGGCGGGAAAAATCGCCTTGCGCCGCTTCGAGGCGGTCGGCGAACTGGTTGATGGCGGATGAAAGGTCTACCAAGGGTACGCCGCGTTCCCGTGAAATAGCTTCGAGGTATTGCTGCCACAGGCTGCCCAGCCAAAACAGGTTGGCTTCGCGGTCTTCGTCCGACATGTCGTCGCGGATGTAAGGCTCCATGGCCGACTTGTATTCACCTACCCGGAACAGGTTGATTTCGACTTCCAGTTTTTCCAGCCCTTCGTGGAAGAAATTCCGGTAAGCGGAGAAACCGTCGATCCACACCATGCCTTCCGGATGCAGCCAGACCTCGTCAGCAGTAGCGGCCAGGTAGTACTGCTGCTGGCTCATGTTGTCCGTCACGGCCACCACCGGCTTGCCGGAAGTCTTGAAATCGGCAATCGCGGTTTCGAGTTCCTGCAGCGAGGCAAGGCCAATGTGCCGCAGGTAGGTCGGGTCGATGACCAGGCTGATGATGTGCTCATCGTCACGAGCCCGCAGGATGGCTCTCACCAGGTCGCGTAAACGGGTTTCCTGCCGGTGTGGTTCAGTGGCATTCTGCAAGGCCTGGTCAAGAGGCGTTCCGCTGTACTGCTCGACGACATCTCCGTAGGGGCTTATGACCAGCGCGGTCTGCGTCTGCAGCAGGAGGGATTCACCAGACTCGACCATTGCCCGCACGACGAAAAACAGGATCAGCAAAAAAATGGCGTTGAGCACCAGCTTGCGAGCGCCGTCGATGAAATGCCAGGCGCCCAGCAGCATGCGGGTTAAAATGGAACGCTCCTCATTGGCCATTGTGTCAATCCTGTGAGTGGAGCCCTATTCTAGCAGCCTGTCTGACTTCGCGATCGGGGTCAGAGTACCTTTTCGCTACAAGCAACCCGAGGACGATGCCCGCTTTCCCCGAAAAGGTACTCTGACCCCAGTCCTGCGGCGAACCACACCCAGACCTTCGCCACCCGTGGGTGATTTCCGCCAACAGCACCCGCCATCGAGATGACTTGATCACCCTATCATACTGTTTTCATATGCTATTGGAGCTTGGCATGAATACTGCATCTATTCTGGCAACACCCACCGATTACCACAGGAGCTAGCACCCATGGGAACCTTTTCACGCCTGCGCTACGTTATCGCCGCCAATGCCAACGCACTCATCGAAAAAGCTGAAGATCCGGAAAAACTGCTGCGCGCATTGATCCGCGAAATGGAAGACGCCGGGGAAGAAGCCAGGCTTGCCAGCGCCGAATTGCTGGCGGAACAGCAACACCTCGACCGGCTGATGGTCCAGCTCGCGGCGGAAGCGGAGCAGTGGCAGCTACGCGCCGAAAAGGCGGTGCATGAATCGCGCGATGAACTGGCCAGGGCGGCCATCAAGGCCCGCGCGGAAGTCCTGGCCCGGCATGAGGCGGCAAGCCGCGAGCTGGCCAGTGTGGGTGAACGCGCTGGCCAGATGGAACAGGACATGATGACGCTCAAAAGCAAGCTGGCCGAAGCCAAGCTCAAACTCAAGTCCATCCATTCGCGTCCAGTGCCGGGCGCGCGGCCAGCTACCGCGCAAAGCCCAGCCTTGTCGCCAACGGAGAAGCGGGTCAGGCAAGCTCTGGGCCGCTTCGACCGCCTGCAAACGCAAGTGGAAAACCTCGAAGCGCGAGTGCGCTCTTACGAGGTGGGCGGTCCGGCGCCGCGCGTCTGGGACCAGGTCACTGCCGTCAGCGACCCGGCCGTTGAGGAAGAACTGTGGCGCTTGAAACAGCGCCTCCAGGAACCCGCAACGGCGGAAGCCACCGAAGCAGCCGCCTGAGGCCTGCGGCCAAAACCATGGCGGTGAAGGAAAATTACGTGGGAACTGCGCAGGGATTAATTTGCCGCCGCCTTCACATCGGAGTCCGGAAGGGATAATCCGGACGCCCGGATCAGGCGCGTGGTGAGGTGCATAAAGCGACCTGCCAGCAGCAAAGCGCCCATGCTCAAACCGGCGATCATGCCAATCCACATGCCGGCCGGGCCGAGTTCCGCCGCGAAGGTCAGGTAATAACCGACGCTCATGCCCACCACCCAGTAGGCAATCAGGTTGTACAGCATGGGCACCTTGGCGTCCTTCAGGCCGCGCAGCGCGCCCGCCGCACAGATCTGGATGCCATCGGGAAGCTGGAAAATCGCGGCATAGAACAACAGGCTGACAGCGACGGCCCCGACCGCCGCCTCATCAGTGTAAATGCCCACGATCAGCGCAGGAAAGCCGAACATCAGGGTCATGTTGAAACACTGCAGGCAGGCCACTATGAGCAAGCCGACGATGCCGGCATAACGCGCTGCCGCCGGGTCTTTTCGCCCCATGGCGTTGCCCACGCGCACCGTCACGGCGCTGGCCATGCCCAGGGGAATCATGAACAGGAGGGCGGAAAAGTTGATTGCGATCAGGTGCGCTGCCGAAGCCAGCGGCCCCAGTTGCCCGATCAGCATCGCCGCGGCCACGAACAGGCCGCCTTCCAGGGAAACGGTCATGGCGATCGGCAAGCCCAGGCGCAGCAGCAGGGAAATTTCCCTCCGGCGTGGCAGCTCGATCTTTTGGAACAGTTCGAACGGACGGTAGTGACGGTGCTTGCGCATGTAGGCCAGCAGCATCAGGAGTTGCAGCCAGATGACGATGCTCGTCGCGTAGCCGCAGCCCCTGGTGCCGAGAGCGGGAATACCCAGGTGGCCAAACATGAAAACGTAGTTCATGGGGACATTCAACAGGGCCCCGGCCAGGCCGTAGAACATGGTTGGCCGGGTGTGGCCGGCGCCTTCGCTGAAAAACCGCAAGAGGAAAATGAGGCACAGTCCCGGCGCGCCCCATGAAATCGCGCGCAGGTACCCGGCCGCCACCGGCACGATTACCGGGTCGATGCGGAAAAGCGTCAGCAGGGGCTCGCTGAAAAAGCACACCGCCCAGTACGGTACGGCAATGAACAGGGCGATCCAGAAAGCCTGGCGGGTCAATGCGGCAGCCTGCGGCTTGAACCCGGCCCCGTCCAGCTGGGCCACGCTGGGCTGAACCGCCATGAGCAGGCCGATGGTAAACATCATCAGGCCCGACCACAGAGCGCCGCCGATGCCGAGCGCAGCGAGCGCGATGTCCTTTTGTGGCAGGCGGCCGGACATGACCGTGTCGACAAAATTCATGCTGAAGATGGCCAACTGGCCGAGAATCACCGGGGCAGCGAGTTGCAGCGTGCGTCGCACCTCCGCAGCATGGTTGTGGGTTTTGGTTATACTGCTCACAAGAGTAATTTCTGGTGCGATGGCCGCAGGCCGGCCCGGCATTGTACCGCAGAGCATAGGCGCATGAGTCTGACTGCATTCGTAACCGGGGCCAACGGCTTGGTCGGCTCCAACCTGGTGCGCGAACTGCATCGCCAGGGTTGGAAGCTCACCGTGATGGCCCGTCCGGGGGCTGCGCTGGAGGATATCCGCGATGTCCCGCTTAGCCTGCGCAGCGGGGACATTGGCGATATGCGCGCGGTACTCGGGGCCATGCCACAGCAGGTGGATGCCGTTTTCCATGCTGCTGCTAGCACCAATGTGTGGTCCGCCAACAATGCGGAACAGGACCGGACCAACATCGGCGGAACGCGAAATATCATCGCAGCCGCCATCGCAAAAAACGCCAGGCGCCTGGTCCACACCTCCAGCTTCGCCACCTGGGGTTTCCAGGATGCCTTGCTGACCGAGGAGAGCCCGCGCACCACGGCCACGGACTGGATCAACTACGTTCGGACCAAGTACCTGGCGGAAAACCTGGTGAAAGAGGCGGCCGGACAGGGCCGCTTGGACGCCGTCATTCTCTGCCCGACCCACATCCTGGGCCCGGGCGACCGCCGCAACTGGTCGCGTATGATCCGCATGGTAAACCGGGGAAATCTGCCGGGGGTGCCGCCCGGCGGCGGGCCCTTCGCCGACGTCCGCGAGGTCGCGAAAGCGCATGTCGCTGCCTTCCACCGCGCCGGCAAAGGCCAGGTCTACCTTCTGGGGGGAGAGGATGTCTCCTTCCTCGAGCTCATCCACTTGGTTGGCGATATTCTCGGCAAACCGGTCCCAGGCAGGGCCACGCCGGGCTGGCTGTTGAAAACCGCGGCGCGGTTCAAGGCCATGCTGGCCGGAATTACCGGCAAAGAGCCGGACCTCACACCGGAATCCGCCATCATGATCATCCACCACATCCGCTGTGACTCCGGCCGCGCGCAATGCGAACTGGACTACCGCTTCACGCCCATCCGGCCCCTGCTCCAGGACACCATTGACTGGCTGTGGAAAGAAGGCATGATGAACCGATGACTGGCAGCGAGAAACCACCCGGGAGCAGCATCACAGCTGCGCAGCAGGCGCCCGCGGCGGCTCCAAAAAAGTCATTCACCCTACCCGCTCGGCGCCTGGCCGGTTCGCCGGCCTGCCTGAACTGCGGCACGGAGCTCAAGGGTCCGTTCTGTTATTACTGCGGGCAGCCGGACAAGAACCTGATGCGCTTCTTCCCGGCGCTGCTGCGGGACCTGCTCGAAGATGTGATCGACCTGGATTCGCGCTTCATGCGCACGCTGAAGCCACTTCTCTTGCATCCCGGCAGGCTGACGCGCGATTACCTCGACGGCCGCCGTTTTCGCTACGTGCCGCCGTTGCGGCTATACATCTTCACCAGCATGGCTTTTTTCATCCTGGCCGCCATGCTGACCGGTGAGGCAATCGACATCATGGCCGGCGAGCCGGGCAAGGGTATTCAAATCGGCTGGAAATCCGATGAGCCTGTGGAAGAGACCGGGCAAGACGCTGATGAAACAGCCGCCGGTGACGATGAGACTGCCGTGCCGGAGCCGGACGAAGACGCCATCATCATCGGTGACAAGCCCTGGGACCGCGAAACCAATCCTGTCCTCATCCCCCGCGTGCCGGATTTCATCAATGGCTGGATCAACGATGAAATCGAGGAATCACCGCAAAAGGCTCGTGAAATCGAGGCCAACCCCGGCCTGATCGTGGAAAAGGTTTTCGATGTGCTGCCGGTGGCCGTTTTCGTCATGCTGCCGCTGGTCGCACTGCTATTCAAATTCTGGTACCTGTTCGCGCGCAAATATTATGTCGAGCATCTCATCCACGCGCTGCACAACCACGCCTTCCTGTTCGTGATTTTCATCCTTACCCTGCTGGCCGACTCGATCGCGGCCACGCTGGACCCGGGGGAAACGGGCAATGCCAGCACCGTGGCTTCCCGGCTGACCATAGTACTGGTAGCCTGGATACCGCTCTACCTGCTGATCTCCTTGAAAACCGTTTACCAGCAGAGCTGGAAAATGACCGTGGTGAAGTTTTCACTGATCGGGTTCTCCTACGTTCTGCTGCTGAGCCTCGTCACCAGCGCCGCCGTCATCACCAGCTTCATTCTGCTGTAAGCCCGGTTTCTGACTGCCATGCTGCCCGAATTCGGGCTGCTCAATTCCGGTCTGCTGAAACCCGGCTTCCGGACCATAAGCTGCTCAGGCGTAACGCGAAGTAAGGTAGCTGAACATGGCTCGCAGGCCCAGCGCTTCGCCGCCCTCCGGCCGGCCGGCACGGCCGGACTGATTCCAGGCAAACGTGTCGATGTGCACCCACGGCGTGCTGGTCTTGACAAAATGCTGCAGGAACAGGGCCGCCGTAATGCAGCCGCCATACGAGCTTTTCGAGGAATTGTTCAGGTCGGCAATGGGGCTCTTGAGCTGCTCCACGTAAGGCTGGTACAGCGGCATCATCCACAGCGGATCCTCGCTCGCCTCGCCGGCCTGCAGGATGGCCTGCGCCAGCCCGAGCACATTGCTGAACAGCGCCGGAAGATCGGGCCCCAGGGCGACCCTCGCAGCTCCCGTCAAGGTGGCAAAGTCGATGAGCAGGTCCGGTTGGTGTTCACAGGCATAAGCCAGCGCGTCAGCCAATACCACGCGTCCTTCGGCGTCGGTGTTGCCAATTTCCACGCTCAGTCCCTTGCGGGTGGCAATCACGTCCCCCGGCCGGTAAGCATTGCCGGAAACCGAATTCTCGACCGCCGGGATCAGCAGCAACAGCCGGACCGGCAATTCACGCGCCATCACCAGGCGGGCCAGTGCGAGGGCATGGGCCGCGCCGCCCATGTCCTTCTTCATCAAAGCCATGCCGCTGGCATTCTTCAGGTCAAGGCCCCCGCTGTCGAAGCAAACGCCCTTGCCAACCAGGGCCAGCAGCGGCGCATTTGCATCCCCCCAGCTTAATTCCACCAGACGGGGTTGGCTGGCGGAAGCCCGCCCCACGGCGTGAATGGCAGGAAAATTTTCGCTCAGCAGTTCGTCGCCGGTGATTACCCGCAACCT
>DATDPS010000296.1:0-5662 GCA_035292625.1 Lysobacterales bacterium
TGGCTTTTCAACTTCGCCCTGGGGAAGTAGTCACGTGATGGAACTGACAGAAATCACCGCGATTTCACCGGTAGACGGTCGCTATGCCGGCAAGACGGCCGACCTGCGGCCATATTGCAGTGAACATGGCCTGATCCACCGCCGCGTCATTGTGGAACTGCGTTGGTTTGAGGGTCTGTGCGCCGAGCCTGGCATTGCCGAGTTGCCGGAATTGAGCCACCAGGCCCGGGAATTTATCGGGGACATCATCAACGGCTTCGCAGCGAAACACTCCGCCAGCATCAAGGCCATTGAAGAGATCACCAACCACGATGTAAAGGCGGTGGAATACCACCTGAAAGAACGCTTTGCCAAATTGCCTGAATTGGCGGCGCATGCAGAATTTTTGCATTTTGCCTGCACTTCGGAAGACATCAACAACCTGGCCTATGCGCTGATGTTGCGCGACCTCTACCAGGACATTTTCCTGCCCGGGCTTGCAGCACTGGCCGGCAGTCTCGCAGACCTGGCCCACGACACGGCAAGCCAGCCCATGCTGTCGCGCACCCACGGCCAGCCGGCTTCACCCACGACCCTGGGCAAGGAATTGGCCAACACCCAACAACGCTTGCTGCGCCAGTTACGGCAGCTGTCAGAGCAGGAGTACCTGGGCAAGATCAACGGCGCGGTGGGCAACTTCAACGCGCACCTGGCGGCCTATCCCGAAGTGGACTGGCCGGCCCTGGCGCAGCGGCTGGTGCAATCCCTGGGCCTTTCATGGAACCCCTACACCACCCAGATCGAGCCCCATGACTGGATCGCGGAACTGTTTCACACCCAGTGCCGCTGCAATACCATCCTGATCGATTTCTGCCGCGACATGTGGGCTTATATTTCCCTGGGTTATTTCCGCCAGAAAACCGTGGCCGGCGAAGTGGGCTCTTCGACCATGCCGCACAAGGTCAACCCGATCGATTTCGAGAACGCCGAAGGCAATCTTGGCATCGCCAATGCCCTGTTGGAGCACCTGGCGGGAAAACTGCCCATTTCACGCTGGCAGCGCGACCTCACCGATTCCACGTCACTGCGTTCCATTGGCACGGCCTTTGGGCATATTGCCGTTGCCATCGCTGCACTGGATCGTGGCCTGGACAGGCTGGAAGTGGAACCCGTGCGTTTGGAGCAGGATCTTGCAGCCAATTGGGAAGTGCTGGCCGAAGCCATTCAAACCGTGATGCGCCGTTATGGCCTGCCCAGTCCCTACGAAGAACTCAAGGTTCTGACGCGCGGCAGGCAATTCTCCCAGGCCGATTGCGAAGCATTGATACAAGGCCTGGAAATCCCCGCCGCGGCGCGGGCACGGCTGCTGGCACTAACACCCGCGAGCTATACGGGCAATGCCGCGGACATGGCCCGGGATTGTAAGCGGGAATGAGTGCGCCGCTTGGCGGGCTAAAAGTCCAAACCTTTCTCGCTGACTACTGGCAAAAACGGCCTTGCCTGGTGCGGCAGGCGTTTCCCGGATTCCAGCCGGAACTGGAGGCGGATGACGTGGCTGGACTGGCCTGCGATGAATTGGCGGAATCCCGCCTGGTCACCGGCAGCTACCCCGAACACGACTGGTCCTTGCGCCATGGCCCCTTCACGGAGCGGGAGCTCCGTCAATTACCTGAATCCGGCTGGACCCTGCTCGTGCAGGATGTGGAAAAGCACTACCCCCCGCTGCAGTCCCTGCTGGCGAACTTCCGCTTTGTGCCCAGTTGGCGGCTCGATGACCTGATGATCAGCGTGGCCGCTACCGGAGGATCGGTCGGCCCCCACTTCGACCAGTACGATGTCTTTCTGCTGCAGGCTGCGGGACACCGCCGCTGGCAGATAGCCACGCACTTCGACCCGGTCCTGCTAGGGGATTGTGAACTCAATGTGCTGCAAAGCTTTGCCCCGGAGCAGGAATGGGAGCTCGAACCCGGTGACATGCTCTATTTGCCGCCAGGCGTGGCGCATCACGGGGTGGCACTCGATAGCGGCATGACCTGGTCCATTGGTCTGCGCGCGCCCAGCCAGGCCGATCTGCTGCTGGCGCTGGGCGAATGGCTGGCGGAAAAAGCCCAGGAAGGTGAACGGTACAAGGACGGGCCACTGGATGCCAAACCCCGCCCCGGGGAGATAAGTCCTGGTGCGCTTGAAGGCTTGCTTGGCTTGCTCGCCAGCGCGCCGGGTTCAGGCCAGGAATCCGCTGAATTCCTTGGCAACTTTCTGACCCGCTATCGGCTGGCTCACCAGCCGGTTCCGCCAGAAACCGGCATCGATGAAAGGGAACTGGCCCGGCAACTGACCGGCCAGGCATGTCTGCAGCGCAACCCATGGACCCGGCTGGCCTGGATTGAGCACGCAGCGCGAGCCCGCTTGTTCGCATCGGGCGAAGAATTCGCCTGCTCCATCGAACTGGCGCAGCAACTGTGCGCTACCCCGCTGGCCCTGCCGCCTGGTGTGCCCACAGACTCTGCCTGCTTAGGCACGCTGTGCCAACTGCTCAATGCCGGTCACCTGTTTTTGGATGAAAGCCCTAACTGGCACGACAAACCCGTCTTCACGGTATAATTATCAATTGCGCCGGGACGTGCCCGTTTCCCGGCATTTTTCACAAGTATGTGCTGCCCGTTACAGGCCACCAGGGACCCCCAGGAAACGTGGACCGCAAACTCGAAGCGTTCAGGCGAAACTCTCATTTGTACGGGAGCAACGCGCCATTTCTCGAAGCCTTTTACGAAGCCTGGCTGGTTGACCCCTCCGGCATACCTGCACCGTGGGCGCAGGAGTTTGCTGCACTTAAGTCTGGTTCCGGCAACGGTTACATCGAAACAAGCCACCTGGCCATCCAGGAAAAATTCCGTCTTTTGGGACAGATGACACCCGAGGGCGCGGAGGTTGCGCAGGCACCTGACCACAAGGCGGCCGGTGTTCAAAAGCTGATTTATGCCTATCGCATCCGCGGCCACGAGCTTGCCCGTCTGGACCCCCTGGGAGAGCCTCACCACAAGCCGATTCCGGACCTGACGCTGGAATTCAACGAGCTGGATGAAGCGGACCTGGAACTTGAATTCGACACCGGCACACTGGTCGCCCCGAAACGCATGAAGCTGCGCGACATCATTGCTCTTTGCCAGCGAGTGTATTGCGGTAGCATCGGCCTTGAATACATGCACATCTCTGACAGCGAAAAGCGCAACTGGCTGCAGGGACGGCTTGAAGGCTCTGGCGGCATTTACAGCGTAACGGACACCGAGCGTGTGCGTATCCTGCAGATGCTCACCGCGGCTGAAGGCCTGGAAAAGTACCTGCATACGCGGTATGTCGGTCAAAAACGGTTTTCACTCGAAGGCGGTGACAGCCTGATCCCGCTGCTGCATGAAACCATTTTACATGCCGGCGAACAGGGTGTGCAGGAGGTCGTGCTGGGCATGGCACACCGGGGACGTCTGAACGTGCTGGTGAACATTCTCGGCAAGTCCCCCGCCATGCTGTTCGCGGAGTTCGAGGGCAAGCTGAAAAACCACGATCCTCTGCGTTCCGGTGACGTGAAATACCATCTGGGTTTCGCCTCCGACATTCAGACACCGGGCGGCACGGTGCACATGGCCCTGGCATTCAATCCTTCGCACCTCGAGATCGTCAACCCGGTGGTCGTTGGTTCTGCCCGCGCCCGCCAGGTGCGGCGCGGTGATCGCTCCCATGACCAGGTCATGCCCATTCTGATTCATGGCGATGCTGCGTTCGCCGGACAGGGTGTGGTAATGGAATTATTCCAGATGTCAGAGGCGCGCGGATTCGCGGTGGGCGGCACTTTGCACATCGTGGTCAACAACCAGGTTGGGTTCACCACCAGCGATTTGCGCGACGCACGATCAACGCTGTACTGCACCGCTGTCGCCAAGATGGTTCACGCGCCGATTTTCCACGTCAATGCCGACGACCCGGAAGCGGTACACCACGTGATGAAGATCGCCTGCGACTTCCGCATCCGCTACAAGCGTGACGTGGTCATCGACCTGTTCTGCTACCGACGTCACGGCCACAATGAAGCGGACGAGCCCGCGGCTACCCAACCTTTGATGTACCGGAAAATCCGCAGCCTTGAAACCACGCGGCAGAAGTATGCCGCCCAGCTGGTGCGGGCCGGCGTGATCGAAAGCGCAACTCCTGCGGCTATGTTGGCACAGTACCGCGAAAAACTTGACCGTGGTGAACAGGTCGCGGATGTCATCACGACGCCGCGCGCCAACGAGTACGCGGCAAATTGGCGCGAATTCAGCCACGTGGAAAACTTCTGTGAAGTCGATACCGCGGTTTCTCTCGAAAAACTGCGGGAATTATCCGGGCGCCTGACCACCCTTCCGCCCGGTTTTGAACTTCATCCGCGCGTGCACAAGATCATCGAAGATCGCAAACTGATGGCGGCAGCGGAACTGCCTCTCGACTGGGGCTTCGCCGAAACCATGGCCTACGCAAGCCTGATTGACCAGGGTACGCACCTGCGCCTCGATGGCCAGGATACCGGGCGCGGCACCTTCTTCCATCGCCATGCCGTGCTGCATAACCAGAACGACGGCAGCACGCTGGTGCCGCTGGCTCAAATCAATCCAGCGGTGACCGTTTCCGTTATCGACTCGCTACTGTCGGAAGAGGCTGTGATGGCGTTCGAGTATGGCTACGCAACTGCCGCACCGGAAACGCTGGTGATCTGGGAAGGCCAGTTTGGTGACTTCGCCAACGGGGCGCAGGTCGTCATTGACCAGTTCCTGACCTCGGGCGAGGCCAAGTGGGGCCGCTTGTGTGGATTGACGCTGTTTTTGCCACATGGCTTTGAAGGCCAGGGCCCGGAGCATTCCAGCGCCCGGCTGGAGCGGTTTATGCAATTGTGCTCCAACCACAACATCCAGATCTGTATCCCGTCGACACCGGCGCAAATGTTTCACCTGCTGCGGCGCCAGGTGTTGCAGCCCACCCGCAAGCCGCTGATTGTTCTGACGCCGAAAAGTTTGTTGCGCAGCAAGGCTTCGACATCCGCGCTGCACTCCCTGGCCCAGGGCCGGTTTCAGCGCGTGATCGGCGACCGGGGTCCGGGCGGAGCCGGTGACATCAGGCGTGTCGTATTGTGTTCCGGTAAAGTCTATTTCGATCTGGCGGAAATGCGGAATGCACAAGCTGTCCGGCAAGTCGCTTTGATGCGCCTGGAGCAGTTGTATCCATTTCCAACCGAAGAAGTAGCCCGTTTCATTGCGAAATTTCCGCTAGCCACCGAACTTGTCTGGTGCCAGGAAGAGCCGCAGAATCAGGGTGCCTGGTACCAAATCCGCCATCACCTGCAAGACTGCGCCGCCGGGCGGCTGGACCTGGATTACGCAGGGCGCCCATCGTCGGCCTCTCCCGCGGTGGGTTACTACTCGGCACACCTGGAACAACAACAGACCCTGGTCACGCAAGCCCTTCGCGGCAGTGACCGGCAGAACTGAACATTGAAGCAGACACCTGCTGGAAAATGATCCATGACCATTAACGTGAAAGTGCCTGTCCTGCCCGAATCGGTAGCAGATGCCACGATTGCAGCCTGGCATAAGAAACCCGGCGACCTGGTGCGCCGTGATGACAACCTGGTTGATCTCGAGACCGACAAGGTTGTGCT
>DATDPS010000297.1:0-6112 GCA_035292625.1 Lysobacterales bacterium
AATCACGGCCCAACTAAGCCCCGTGATCATGAAGACCTGCCGCGGATGCAACCTGTCTGGTATGTCGCGATACAGGGCGACAAGGGTCGCTCCGCACACCAGCGTGACAATGGCGCTTATCACGAACGCGTGCCAGTCCGGCGCTTGACCCTCCGCCAGGAACAGAACGGGTACAGCCATCATTACGGCGAGCGCCACCAGCATGAGGCCGACGATGAACAACGCAGGTCTGAAAAGAGCCATCTTCAGACCGTGAGTCCCAAGGCGGCAAAATACGGTACTGCGCGATCGCGGTACAATACGGCTACGATGAGCGAAGGAATCAAAGCACTACTGAACAACAGCATCCACAGGCCAGGGATACGGGAAAACGTGGTTGAGCGCATGGAAAACTAACGGTTTGCTGCGGGGTTTTGACTGCGGCCAGTATCAGTCAGGGCACCGCATCTGACACATAAAATTTGCGTAAGATTTTTATGTTTTTCTTATATTTCCAAAGCAGCCGGATGTTTCGTCGTCAGGACGGTCATCTTCCATGAAGATAGGTTTCCCGGACTGGCGGGGCCGAGACCGTGCCGGTTCATCCGGTGTGTGGCAAACTCGCCCGTATACCGGAGCGGTCGCCATGGTGCTGGTGACGGCCGGATTGGCTGCCATGCTTGACCGGGTTCTGCCCCACGCCAATCTGTCACTGTTGTTTCTGACCGGCATCCTGATCGTTTCCGCCCGCGCCGGACTTAAGCCCGGACTGGTCGCCAGCGTACTCAGCTTCCTGGCCTATAATTACTTCTTCACGCGTCCCTTTTTCACCCTTAAAGTGGATGATAACGGCGATGTTGCCACCCTGGTATTTTTTCTGGTCGTGGCCGCCATTGCAGGTAACCTGGCGGCGCGCATGCACATGGAAATGCTGCAACGCAAGGATTCCCTGCAACGTATCTCGAACCTCTTCGAATTCGGGCGGCGTATGTCCTCGGCGGCCACCACCGAACAGGTGCTGTCCGCTCTGGTCGAGGATCTGGACAGACATCTGCAATGTCCGATTGCCGTGATGCTGCCCGACACCGCAGGAGCCTTCATCCCGCGCGCCTGGTCGCGTCAAAAAATGGAGCTTACGGAGGACCACATCAAACAAGCCTGGTCGAGTGACGCTTCCGACTGGGTGACGGTGGATCACAAGATACTAATGCAACTGGTCACCAGTAGCGGCCGCGTCGGCCTGGTTGTGCTGGATCATGAACAGACGGGCCAATCGCCACTGGATCTTGCCAAGAGCATGTGCGACCAGGCGGCGGTCGCGCTCGACCGCACGCTGTTGGCAGCTGACCTTGAGCGGGCTCGTGTGTCCACGGAGACCGAAAGACTCCGTTCCGCCCTGTTGTCTTCCCTGTCGCATGATTTGCGTACCCCGCTCGCGTCCGTGATTGGCGCGACATCCAGCCTGCTTGAATACGGCGGCACGCTTTCCGCGGAAAATCGATTGGAATTATTGCAAACGACCATGGAGGAAGCGAAACGGCTAGACCGCTATATCCAGAATCTGCTGGATATGACGCGCCTCGGCCATGGAGCGCTCAAGCTGGAACGGAACTGGGTTGACCTGCACGACATTATTGCCAGCGCCATCGGCCGGCTGGGCAAAACGGAGGCTGCGGTTCAGCTGTCGGTTGATGTTGCCGCGGACTTACCCCTGCTGTGGGTCCACGGTGCACTGGTCGAGCAGGCCCTGGTCAATTTACTGGACAATGCCACGCGCTTCTCTCCGCCGGGTGGTCAGATTGAAATCACCGCGAAATGCATTGGAGATACCCTGCGCATCGAGGTGTGCGATCAGGGCATCGGTATTCCGGACGAAGAAAAGGAAACAGTATTTGATATGTTCTACACGGCAAATCAAGGCGATCGCGGCAAGTTGAAAGGCACTGGCCTGGGGCTGGCCATCTGCCAGGGGATGATCGCTGCGCATGGCGGCACCGTATCGGCCCATGACGGCCACGACGGCACGGGCACCTGCATGCGAATTGAATTACCCATCGGACAAACGGAGCTGACTTAGATGACCGGGAAGATCGCTGCTGGCAGCATACTGGTGGTTGAGGATGAGGCGCAAATCAGAAAATTCCTGCGCATCAGTCTGGAGGCGCATCAGTACACCGTATACGAGGCACGTCTCGGCGCCGAGGGTCTGCAGATGTGTTTGAACACGCCTCCGGACCTGGTGATTCTCGACCTCGGATTGCCCGACATGGACGGCACACAGTTGATTACCCGTATCCGGGAGTGGTCGGATTTACCCATTATTGTCCTGTCGGTCCGGGCCGCTGAAAGTCAGAAAGTGACTGCGCTGAATTGCGGGGCAAATGACTACATGACGAAGCCGTTTGGGGTCAGCGAACTCATGGCACGCATACGCGTATTATTGCGCAACAGGCATGCGCTCTCGACGCCGTCAACGGTGTTTGAATCGGATGGTCTGCGGGCGGACCTGCAAACCCGGGAGGTGAGTCTGGACGGCAGACCTCTGAAGATGACCCGCAAGGAATATGAATTGCTGCACTTGCTTCTTTCCCATCCGGGTCAGGTGCTGACCCACGAACAGATCCTGGGCGAAATCTGGGGGCCTTCACACCAACAAGAAACCCATTATCTCAGGGTGCTGGTGCGCCAATTACGCAACAAGCTGGGCGATGATCCGGCAGCGCCTAGACACGTCATCACCGTTCAGGGTGTGGGCTATCGGCTCGCTGTTTCGGTGGAATGAGCAATTCCGCTCAGTTCATGAGCGCAAATTTTCAGGCTAGAGTAGATTTGTAGTTTGTGCGCCAGGCAGGTCCATGGTCAGGGCAGCGAGTCGGTGCCGGCCTATGTCGAGCGCGAACTGAGCGCATCTCTGGCGTGCTGGATTCTGGCGCACGGCTTCGCGCGGGCACGCTGTCCGGACTGTACGGCGGCGCATCTGGTCGATGCGGTCATTCCGCGTGTACCGATGCGGCAATGGGTGCTGTCCCTGCCCAAGCGCTTGCGCCCGGCGCTGCGCAGCCATGCGGCGCTGGCGACTCAGGTGCTGCGGCGGGTTGAGCGCTGAAGCTGCCGAGGACATGGCCGGGTGGGACGCAACGCAGGCGAGCCCTTGTCTGGCGTGCCAATCAAGGTGTATCACGGCGGCGAGAACACTTTCTGAGCCGCGGAATTTGCACTGCGGTGATTTGCAAAAGTCTTGTAAACTAGCCGGGCAAATCACATGCGAATTCGAAGCGGACTGGTTCTCCGGTGGATGAAAAAGTAGAAAACTTCCAGGTAAATCGAACGCACGCACTGCTGTCCGACTGGCTCAATGAACTGGGTCGTCAGGCGCTTCAGCATCCGCGGCAAAATGCCGTGCTCGGAAATGAAATCTGCCTCACCCGGGGTGAGCTTGTAACTGTTGTTACCTTGCTCGTGCGGCAACTGCGTGAAGCCGGCGTTGCACCAGGCTCCCGAGTGGCAGTCTGCCTCGAACGATCACCGCTCACGGTTGCGGCATTCCTGGCGGTCTTGCGCCTGGGAGGAACCTACCTCCCCATCGACACCCGATACCCTCCGGCGCGCGTTGCTGCGATGCTTGAGTGCAAGCCTGACGCACTCGTCACCACACCATCAATCAGAGAGAAAATCCCGGAAGTCAATTGCCCGGTCATTTTTGCCGGCACCGAGCCGGACTTCCAGTTCAGCAGTTCAGTCGAAGACCTGGATCCTGTTACCGATGAGTATCCGGCCTACATCATGTTCACCTCCGGATCCATGGGCTCGTCCAGCGGGGTCGTGGTCTCTCGCGGCGCCCTGGCCAGGTATGCAGCCGCTTTGGGCGAAGCCCTGACGATCACGGGGAAAGACGTATATCTGCATACCGCCTCGTTTTCTTTTTCGGCATCAATCAGGCAGATCATCGCCCCCCTGGCAGCCGGCGCCACGATGGTGATCGCCGATGAAGAAGCCAGGCATGATCCGTTCTGTTTGTTGGCCTTGATGAAAAGTCGCGGCGTGACGGTTTGGGACACGGTTCCAAGCCTTTGGAAGGTGGTCGAGAGCGTCCTTGCCAGAGCTGCGTCGCGGAATGAAAGTGGATTGCTGAGCAAGACGCTCAGGCTGGTTTTTTTGACCGGCGAGCCCCTTTCGTGGGCCCTGGTCTTGGCCTGGAAGAAACACCTGGGCGACTCGGTCGATATCATCAGTCTTTATTCGCAAACCGAAACTGCGGGGACCGTGGCAATGTTCCCCATACCTGCAGGGGAGGTGCCGGAAACGGGCACCGTACCCTTGGGCGATCCTCTTCACGACATTGAGCTCATGGCTCTTGATGAAGACCTGAATCCAGTTTTGCCAGGGCGTGAAGGGGAAGTGTATGTCGCCAGTGAACGGCTGGCCGACAGGTACCAGGATTTCAAAGAGCCCAGGCCTGGCCAATTTTCGGTTGGCGTCCGTACCGGCGATAAAAGCCGCCGTATTTTCCAGACCGGCGACTTCGTCCTGATCGGAACAGACGGCTCCATGATTCCCGCCGGCCGCCGGGACCATCGTGCGAAAATCCGGGGGTTCCGGGTGGATCTACTGGAAATCGAAACCGAAATCGAAAATGACCTCGGGATCAGCCAGGCAGTTGTGCTGGTGGAAGCTTCCACCAGACTCATTGCCTACGTTGTGCCCGCAATGGGGGCGCGCCCGCTCCCCGCAGAAATTCAAGCTCGCTTGCGGAATAAGCTGCCAGAACACGCCATACCCGGACAGGTCGTAGTAGTGGATCACATACCTGTCAATGCAAACGGCAAAGTGGATCGGACCGCCCTTGCCCGGCTGCGTGAAAATCCGTCAGAAACTCCAGGGAAACCGGTGCCAGCAGCGGATTCCGTCGAACGTGATCTGTTACAGATCTGGGAAAAATCCCTCGGATACAAAGGCGCCAGCATCGACGATGACTTTTTTGAAAAAGGCGGCGATTCGCTCACCGCGGTATCGCTTTTCCTGGAGATCGAGGATCACTGGGGGATACGATTACCCGCGTCGACCCTGCTGACTTCAGGCACGGCGGGAAGTCTCGCCGGCCTGATTCGAGGCGCGCCCAGAAACGTACTGACACGTTCCGTGCTTGAATTGAGAAAAGGCGGCGACTTACCTCCCCTGTTCCTGGTTCACGCCCTTTGGGAACACATCCCTCACTTCAAGGAACTGGTCGATTTACTCGAACCCGATTTTCCCGTCTATGCCCTGGAACCCATCCGTAACCCCGGGGTTACCAGCCGGGAGTTGGATGTCGGTCACCTGGTGCGGGAATACGCCCGTGAAATACGAAAGATTCACCCGCAAGGTCCGTTTTTTCTGGCAGGATGGTCGATCGGCGGGTTCATGGCATTCAGCGTAGCGGTTGAACTTGAAACCAGGGGTGACAATCCTGCCGGCCTGATGCTGATTGACTCCATGTCGCCATCCTTGCGATCAAAGCTTCGCCGGGACAGAAAAACCGCATTCGTAAATGTACGGGCTTACCTGGAAGGTGCCGTAAAGCGCCAGATTCGTTCCTTTCGGCTCAGTCCCAGGGAGCAATGGGAACGTTCTGTCTGGATGTTGCATCAGGCCGCGCGGCGGCTCGTTCTGTTCATTACAAAACCGGCCAGCCGCAGGTTCAGAACTCCGCAGCGCGAGGCCATCCGGCGGGTTTTTGATCGATACCAGCCACCGCCTTACAAGGGTTCGGCTGTATTTTTCCGCAGCGAGCAGCCGGCCGTCGACCCGGAGCAGGATGATGACCTCGGCTGGAGTAAACACATTCACGGTAAGCTCGAAATAGTCCCCTTGCCCGGCGATCATGTCACGCTTGTAATTGAGCCACGCAATATGAGATTGCTGGCCGGGCACATCTCCACGATGGTGAAACGTGACTCAGCCAACCCGCCAATGCACCATGAACCCGGGACGAATGGTCAGCAAAGCCCCATGGACCTGTTTTTCGAGGAAACGAAAAAACTCGTTGGCCAGAAATACACCGAAAGAGCGCCCTGGCTTAACGTTGTAACGCAAGACGCCATCAGGCACTTTGCCTATGGTATTTGCGATGACAATCCACTGTGGACCGATGAGA
>DATDPS010000298.1:0-11320 GCA_035292625.1 Lysobacterales bacterium
CGCCATGACCCAGCCCCACCTCCCGGTGCTGCCGCATCCGGATTTCGCGGGCAAGACTGGCTTCGGCGATTTTCCCGACGTGCTCGCCGAGATGGATTTCCGCGTCGGGCAGTTGCTCGATGCGGTGGACAAGTTGGGCGTGCGCGACAACACCCTCTTCGTCTTCACCTCCGACAACGGGCCCGACCCGACCTTTCCGCATCAGGGCAGCTCCGGCCCATGGCGCGGCTACTACTTCACACACATGGAGGGTTCATCGCGGACGCCGTTCATCATTCGCTGGCCGGGGAAGGTTCCCGCCGGTCGCGTGAGTAATGAGATCGTTCACGAATCGGACACCTTCGCGACCTTCGCCAAGCTCGCTGGCGCTCCGGTGCCGAAAGACCGGCCCATTGATGGCGTGGATCAGAGTGATTTCCTGATGGGCAAGAAGGAGACCTCGAACCGCGAAGGCATCCTGCTGTTCAACGCAGATCGCCTTGAGGCGGTGAAGTGGCGCAATTGGAAGCTGCACCTTTACAACGAACAGCACAACTGGTTCACCCCGCCGCAGATGCTCGGCACGCCGAAACTCTTCAACCTCATCCTCGATCCCAAGGAAGAATTCCCGGTTACCGTCGAGAACACCTGGGCCATCACGCCCATGACGAAGATGATCGCGGAATTCCAGGCGAGCATGAAGCAGAACCCGCCCATCGCGCCCGGCACGCCAGACCCTTACACGCCGCCGGCTCAGCGGCAATGAGAGTAGTACCTAACTACTCAATCCAGCGGACCGCCGGGGCTGGGCTAGAATGAAGCGAGGGTTCGCCGTCGGCGGCCGCTAATTTCGGGTGTTGATTGCACACACCATCAAGGAAATGACCATGGTAATCGGAAAAAAAGAATTACATGAAGAAGCATCAACTTCGTTACAGAGAGTCCAACAATTCGATGCTCGCTCTCTTGCGCGAGAGGGCGCTGGTCGAAGATCACGAGGTTTTCCTTGCTGTTGGCAGAAACGCCCAGGACCATGCTGACAGATATCGGGACTTGTGCCAGAGCTGCCTCGATGTCGCCACCATGGAAGAGATCAGGCGCAAGACCAACCGGGACTATGTCCTCGGTTCAGCAAAATTTGCCAGGCAGATTGGAGCGACGTTGCGGCATCGGGTAACGGAAGGCAAACCAGGCCGGCCACCGACCGGATGAGCAGGCGTCAGAGCGCGTTCAGAACATCGCTTCGGGAAAGTCGATGATGCTGCTGCCCCCGCTTGACACCGCCGCTGCATAGGCATCGGCCCTTGGCATGATCTGTTCCAGGTAAAACCGTACTGTCGCCGCGTAAGCTTCGGCACCGTGTTCACCCGCTTCCAGCGCAGCCGCCGCGTGCCGCATCGTGAGCCAGCCACCCAGTACCGTGCCGGTGAGCATCAGGTAATTGAACGCGACGGCGCTGACGGTGTTTGGATCATCCGCGCTATGGGCCAGGATCCAGTCGGTTGAGGTCTCCAGCTGGCCAATTCCTGCACCCAGCCGCTTGGCTTCCCGCGCGAAGTCCGCTGGTAATTCGCTGCATAACTGCCTGGCTTCCGCAATGACCGTACGCATGGCACTGTCACCTTTCTTGAGTAATTTCCGGTCCACCAGGTCCAGCGCCTGGATGCCATTCGTCCCCTCATAGATCGGCAGGATCCGTGCGTCCCGCATGTACTGGGCAACACCGGTCTCTTCCACGAATCCCATGCCACCGAAAACCTGCACGGAAAGGTAGGCTGCTTCCTGCGCCACCTCTGTGCACCAGCCTTTGGCCACTGGTGTCAGCAGGTCGGCATACAGGCCGTATTTCTTCTTTACGACAGCATCATCGCTATGCGCGTGCACATCGATGGCAGCAGCGGTTTCCAGCACCAAGGCTCGTGCCGCCAGGGTCAAGGCGTGCATGGTCAGCAGCATGCGGCGCATGTCCCCATGCGCGATAATTTTCACCTCACCGCGGCCGGGGATGTGCCCCTGCACTCGCTCGCGCGCGTAATCGACTGAATCCTGGTAAGCCCGCTGGGCCAAAGCAACACCCTGCACGCCCACGCCGAGGCGCATCTGGTTCATCATCGTGAACATGTTGGTGAGGCCATCGCCCTCGGCACCGATCAGGTAGCCAGTTGCGCCACCCTGATCGCCGTAACTCATCACGCAGGTCGGGCTGCAGTGAATGCCCAGCTTGTGCTCGATCGACAGCACCTGCATGTCGTTGCGCTGCGTGGCATTGCCCTCGGCATCGTCAAGAAACTTGGGCACCAGGAACAGGGAGAGCCCCCGCGAGCCCTGAGCCGCACCGGGCGTGCGGGCCAGCACCAGGTGAATCACGTTCTCCGCCATGTCGTGATCACCCCAGGTGATAAAGATCTTGCGGCCGCGCACGAGGTAGTGGTCGCCCTGCGACACCGCTGTCGTGGTGATGCGACCAAGATCCGATCCGGCCGACGGTTCGGTCAGGTCCATCGAGGACGTGTAACGGCCACTAACCAGGTCTTCCAGGTATCGCTGCCTGATCTCCGCGCTGGCGTGCGTTTGCAGAGATTGAACCGCGCTCTGTGCCAGCTTCGGGCACAAGGTGAAAGCCAGGTTGGCTGCACTGAACATTTCGTAGACCGCGGTGACCAGCAGCTCGGGAAATCCTTGTCCGCCATATTCGGGATCGCTACCCAGCGAAGTCCAGCCGTTGGCAATGAATTGCCGGTAGGCGTCGACGAATTCCACGGGCACGGTGACCCGGCCATCGCTGCACTTAGCCCCCTGCTGGTCCCCCAACTGGTTGATGGGGGCCAGGACTTTCTGGGCAAACCGGGCGGCTTCGTCCAGCACTGCTTCCGCTACGTCACCGCTGAACTCGGTGAATGCCTCGAGCTCGAACACGCCGTGCGTGCGGGCTGCGTGGTTGAGTTGCGATGAGATGGTATCCAGCGGTGGAACGTAATCGCTCATTAGTCAAACCTGGTCATGTGTGCCTGGTGGTAGATTTTACATGCTTGCGCCTTAACGCGCTTTCCACGGATAGGGTCAGAGTTTCTCGAACCTGGCCTCGATCTGTTTCATCAACGCCTGGTAACGAGAACCGGGGGTCAGAGAACCATTTCCCGGGACGACGCGGTTGCTTTAGTTCAAGGCATACCAGGGAAATGGTTCTCTGACCCCACGCTACACGGTTTGTCAGGCGCTCCTCAAATGCTTGCCAGCATCCCAGCCGTGGGGGCCGAGGTACATCTCACCCACCGCGAGCGCCCCATCTTCGATCGGCGTCGCAAAAGTGTCATTCCACCGGTTAAGGAAACCGAACAAGGAGATCATGGCGACGATCTCGACGATCTGGCCGTCGCTCCAGTGCCCGCGCAGCTGCACGAACATCTCATCGCTAACCGCGTTCGGCACGCCGCCCGCAGCGACCGCTACGTCGAGTGCGATGCGTTCAGCTTCGGTGTAGAGCGGGCTCGTGCGGTATTCCCACACCGCATCGAGTTTGGCGTCTTCGATCCCGGAGCCACGCGCGAGCGCGGTGTTGTGAGACATGCAGTAACGGCAGCCCCCGGCTTGGCTTGCGACGAGGGCGATCAGCCGTTTGAAGCCGGCATCGACCTCGCTTGTCGCCGGGTCCGAGACCGCTGCCGTCATTTGCACGAACGCGTGCAGGAGCTTCGGCCTGTGCTGCATGATGAGCATCGCGTTCGGGATGAAACCGCCACAGGCGGCAGAGAAACGCGCGAAGACCTCAGCCAAGCCCGGGTCCGGAGGTAGCGGCTGGAGCCGTGGGGTGGGTCTTTCGGAAGGAAGCATGGCATCTCTCATAATAAAAACATTCAATGCATCAGTTTAACTCCAGCGTAGATCGGAACTCCGGCCGGTTCATCAATTCCTCCAGGGCAGCCGCGAAATCCGGCGAGTTCTGGAACGGGTGATCGCGGAAGACCTCGGCGTACGCCGCATCCAACCCCGTTATCTGCGTGCTCACGCGAGCCGCGACATCGCGCACGCGCGTCACGCGCTCCCGGGCAAACCGCAGCTTGTTGGGGTCGACGTGCCCCGCCGCAATAAATCCCCGTGTCTTTTTGGCGCAACGGCAGGGGTTGGCGGTGTTTACGAGCCCACATTTGTCCTGCATGAAGTTCCGCAGGTCGCGACGGGCGCGAGCGAGTCTCTGCCGGAAATTGTCCGGACTAAGCTCCAGCAGGTCGGCGCCGACCGCGTCGCTGACGGCGAAAATACTGCCGAGAATGAAGATCAGCCGCTGTTCTCGGTCAAGGCACAGCAGCATCCCCGATGTGCAGCCGATTCGCGCCTCCGCAACGATGAGTTGCATGTCGACGGGAACTGCCTGCAAGTCCTGCAGTTCCATGTCAGGCGTTTCCTCCAGGGCCCGTCCGTACTCGGCGAAGGTGATCCCCCTCGCCTCGGCGCGGCTGCGTTTCATGTTCAGGAGGTGGTTGATCGCGATCCGGTAGAGCCACGTGCGCAGGCTGCTGCGCCCATCGAACGTCGAGAGTCTCGTGAATAGCTTTATCAGGACCTCCTGTGCGGCGTCTTTTGCATCCTCCGGGTGATGCAACATTCGCAGCGCGAGGTTATAGATCCACGCCTGGTGCCGCACAAGCAGCTCTTCCAAGGCAGCTCGACTGCCTCCCTTGACCAGCTGAACAAGCTCCTGGTCGCGCCCTTCACCTGCGGCGAGGTCTGTAAACGGATTGGGGTTGGCTGCCATATATCTTTAGACACAAGCGGGGCGCGCCTGTGACAATAGTTTCTGATTTACTGCTACTTTCTGCGGGTCGCCTCGACCAAAAGCTTAGGCCGCATCCGCCCACTGCCGCACCACCGTGTGTGGCGGTGGAACTGGGGTCAGAGAACCATTTCCCGGGACAACGCGGTTACTCTTGCCTAAGGCATTCCAGAGAAATGGTTCTCTGACCCCACGCCATTCCACGGCGCTACTTTCAGCATGATCAACATGCCCGGCAAGGCCACCAGGGTGCACAGCAGGAAGAAATTCGTATAGCCCATGGCTTCGACCAGGTAGCCGGTGCTGGCATTGGCGAAAATACGCGGCACTGCGATGAAGCTGGTGAACAGGGCAAACTGGGTAGCGGTGAACGCGCGGCTGGTCTCGCGGGCGATGTAGGCGATCAGCGCCACTGCACCCAGACCGACTCCCAGGTACTCGGCGCTGACCACGACAAACAGGCCGACCGGGTCGTGTCCCACCGTGCTCAGCCAGGCGAAGCCAAGGATGGTGATCATCTGCACGAAGCCGAAGATCCACAGCGCCCGGTTGATGGTCAGCTTGAGCATCAGCAAACCGCCCAGCGTTCCCCCGGCGATCACCGCCCACAGTGCCGCCACCTTGGCGATCGAGCCTATTTCGGTGCGGCTGAATCCCATGTCGAGGTAGAAAGGGGTAGCCAGCGCAGTGGCCATGCTGTCACCCAGCTTGTACAGGAACATGAAGCTCAGTATGGCAAGTCCGCTGCGAATGCCATCGCGGCTGAAGAATTCCCTGAAGGGCTCGACCACTGCCTCGATGAGGGTGTGTGGCGCCAGCGCATCGTCACTGACTTCGCGAATGACCAGCGTCGTAACGAGGCCAACGCCCATGAAGGCGGCGGTGATCCAGTAAACCGCGGTCCAGGACAGGTGATCGGACAGGATCAGGGCCAGCGCACCCGGCACCAGGGAGGCCAGGCGATAGGCATTGACGAAAAAGGAATTGCCCATGCCCAGCTCATCGTCCGCCAGCAGTTCCCGCCGGTAGGCATCGATGACGATATCCTGGCTGGCCGAAAACAGCGATACGAGGAATACCAGAACCACGATAGCAGACAGTGACGTGGTGGGATCAAAGTGGCCCAGTGCGCCAATGGAAAATAACAGCAGCACCTGCGTCACCAGCGCCCAGCCCCGGCGGCGCCCCAGGAACGGCCAGCTGAAGCGGTCCATCAGAGGCGACCACAGGAACTTCCAGGTGTAAGGCAAAGAGACCAGCGAGAACAGCCCGATGGTGGCAAGATCGATATCGTGGCTGCGCAACCAGGCCGGCACCAGCTGGATCAGCACATACAGGGGCAGGCCCGAGGTGAAGCCGATGAAAATGCACACCAGCATGCGCCGGTTGAACAGGATCTCCGTCCACTTGCGCAGCGCGGCGATATCCTTCACGCGGAAGTATTCCCGGCCAGTATGTCGTAGTCGTATTCCATCAGCAGCGGCGCATGGTCGGAAAATCGCTGGTCTTTGTAGATTTCAGCCGCACGCACGGTGCTGGCCACGGCGGGCGTGGTTACGTGGTAGTCGATGCGCCACCCCGTGTTGTTCTCCCAGGCACGGCCGCGCGCCGACCACCAGGTGTATTGCTCCGGCCGGTCATCGACTCGGCGAAACGCATCCACCCAGCCGGCTGCGCCGAACAATTCGTCCATCCAGGCCCGTTCCTCCGGCAGAAAACCGGACTGCTTCTGATTGCCGCGCCAGTTTTTCAGGTCGATGGGCCGGTGCGCAATATTCCAGTCGCCGCAAATGATGTACTCCCGGCCGTCAGCAGCCATGTCCCGCAGGCGCGGCATAAGGTAGTCCATGGCCTGGAATTTGATGCCCTGCCTTTCTTCACTGCTGGACCCGGACTGGAGGTAGAGCGACACCACCGACAGCGGCCCGAAATCGACCTGCAGCCAGCGCCCCTCGTCATCCATCAGCTCCCAGCCCAGGCCATGCTGCACCCGGTCCGGCACATGCCGGCTGTAAATGGCCACGCCGCTGTAGCCGGGCTTCCGGGCATCGTGGTACCAGGCATGATAACCCTGCGGGGAAAATACCGGATCCTGCAATTGGTGGTACTGGGCCTTGGTTTCCTGGATGCAGACGATGTCGGCGCCCTTCCCGTGCATCCAGTCATAAAAGCCCTTGCGGGCGGCCGAGCGAATACCATTGGCGTTCAAGGTCATGACTTTCATGGCTTATCTTCGATTCCATTCCGGCGCTTGTTGGCGGCCAGCATAACTGTACAAGCACGCTTACGCGATATACTAGCGACGATCAGGAAAGGATTCTTCGATGCCCCACCATCAACACGATTACAAACAGGCATTTTTTGAACTGGCCCTGGCCAAGGGCAATCTGCGCTTTGGCACATTTACCCTGAAGTCAGGCCGCATCAGCCCCTATTTTTTCAACGCCGGCGGTTTCGATGACGGTGCATCGCTGGCGCAATTGGGCCGCTGCTACGCCGCGGCAATCAAGGCCTCGGGACTTGGTTTTGACATGCTGTTCGGCCCCGCCTACAAGGGCATACCGCTGGCCACCGCGGCCGCCATTGCCTTGCACCTGCATCATTCCCTGAATGTTCCTTTTGCCTACAACCGCAAGGAAGCCAAGGACCACGGCGAGGGCGGCATCGTCGTGGGCGCGCCATTACACGGCCGGGTGCTGATCATCGACGATGTCATTTCCGCCGGCACCTCGGTGCGTGAATCCATCGGCATGATCCGCGCAGCCGGTGCGCAGCCCGCCGGCATCGCCATCGCCCTCGATCGCCAGGAACGCGGCCTGGGGGAATTGTCGGCCTTACAGGAAGTCCACAGGGATTTTGGCGTCCCGGTTGTTGCCATTGCCGGGCTGGATGACCTGGTCCGGCACCTGGAAACACATCGGGTCGAAGGTATCGACATCGCGGCGATTCACCGTTACCGTGAACAGTATGGAGTGTGAAATGAAAACCCTGAACCTTGCACTGGCCGCGTTCACCAGCCTGTTTCTTGCCGCCGCCCTGCTGGCAGTTGCCCCGGCGGAAGCGCAAAAACAGCCCGCGCCACAAAAGAAAGTCTATAAGTGGGTGGATGAAAATGGCGAGGTCCATTTCAGCGAGAGCCTGCCGCCGGATTTCGAGGACCGCAAACACGACATCATCGACAGCCGCGGCATGACCCGCGCGAAAGATCAGACACTGGTGCCGCCGCCTCCCAAACCCAGGCCCGTTTCGCCCAAGGGCGAACTGCCGCGCGACTCATCCGGAGCGCAGAGGCCGGAGCCCCGCTACAGCGCACAGGAGCTGAAAGTCCAGCAGGATCAGTTGTTGTTGTTGCGCTATGATTCGGACAAGGAAATCCTCGATGCCATGGAGGTGGAAATCAAGCAACTGGATTACGACCGGCGCCTGATCACCGCGTCCATAGCCAGCCTGCAGGGGGCCTATGACGGCAATATCCGCGAAGCTGCCGAACGGCAACGCGCTGGTCAGGTGGTCGAACCCAAACTGATCCAGAACATCGGGGGCCTCAAGTCACGCATGGCCCGCGAAGAATCATCTCTGGCCAGCCTGCGGCAGCGCGAGGAAGAAATCCGGACAAATTTCAAGCGCGATCTGGACCGGTACCGCACGCTGGTGGCGGAACAGGCCCGGCAGCAAGGCTGATTGACCCCGCCTTGGGCCCGGAACTGCCCTTGGGCACTGCTGACCCGGCGCGCAACCGGGCGCACCCGCACTGAAGAGGATTTCCACAGGTGTTTACCCGCTGCCAGGCCTGCCACACCGTGCACCCCCTGAATGCCGCGCTGTTGGCGCAAGGCGGCGGCAAGTACCGTTGTGCCAAGTGCAAGAAGGTTGGCAATGCGCTGGAAGCGCTGTTCGATGAATGGCCTGATGCGAGCCAGGCAGGCGCACCACCGGGTCAACTGCCCGAACTCGGCGGCAGCCTGGCGCTGGGGCCATTCAATCCCGCGGTTGCCTCGACCGATGGAGTCATGCCGGAAGCAGGTCCGGATGCCGCAACTGAAAGCGGGTCACCGGGCAGGAAATACCTGCTGCGCATCAGCTGGATCGCTGCAGCGCTGGCCCTGGCCGCCGTAATCGGCCTGGGGTTTGCCGATTTCTTCCAGCGACCCGTGCTGGACCATCCGCTGGTGCAAACCGCACTGATCAAGCTGGGCGTAAAACAGACCCCCGCGGTGGCGCCGTTTCGCGACCGGGAGCAGATCGAACTGCTCAGCCGCGAATTGAAGCCGCACCGCCTGCGCCCGGGCGTGCTGTTGCTCACCGCTACCATCGTCAACCGTGCGCCGCGCAGTCAGTCATACCCCGATATCGATGTCACCCTGCTGGACTCTCGCGGCCGCAGACTGACGCGGCAATTGTTCAGCCCGGGCGATTACCTGTCACGCAGCTCCGAGTTGCGCAGCGGCATGACACCCAACGCCTACCTGACCTTTTCGCTGGAGATGCTCGACCCCGGCCAGGAAGCCGCCGGGTTCGAATTGCAGTTTCGCTGATCGCAATAATCGCCTGATTCCGATTTTTGCGTCAAAACGGTACCCACGATGACGCCCGCTTGTGGTAGGGTTAGCAGTTCAAGAAAAGCAAACAGTGTAGAGCACGTTTTCACCCCGATGGCTACCGAAATCGACCACACCACGCCCTTGCGTCAAAATGTTCAGAACGCGATACGGCGTTACCTGGAAGACATGGGCCACTGCAAAACAAAAAGTCTCTACCAGACCCTGCTGGCGGAAGTCGAGCCCCCGCTGATCGAGGAAGTGCTGCGGTTTACCCACGGCAACCAGTCACAGACTGCCCGAATACTGGGAATTACCCGTAACACCCTGCGCACCAAGCTGAACCGTTACGACATTCCCGTCACTAATGGCAAAAGCTGGCCGTGACCGCCAGGTGCCAACTACTGCTTAACCGGGGTGCAGCCCCGCACGGAATCACCAATCAAGCATATGAACGGCCAACCGGAACCCACGCCCAAGCTGGCCCTGATCAGCGTTTCAGACAAAACCGGCATAACGGATTTTGCCCGCGGCCTGGCTGAGCTGGGATTTTCCATCCTCGGCACCGGCGGCACCGCCCGGACCCTGGCTGAAGCCGGCATCGAGGTCCTTGAAGTTTCGCGTCACACCGGATTTCCGGAAATCATGGCAGGCCGGGTCAAAACCCTGCACCCACGCATCCACGGCGGCCTGCTGGGCCGGCCGGGTGAAGACGATGCAATCATGCGCGAACAGAACATCCCGCGCATCGAGCTGGCGGTCATCAATCTCTACCCTTTCGAGGAAGTCACCAGCCGACCCGGCTGCAGCCTGGATGAGGCCATAGAAAACATCGATATTGGCGGACCGGCCATGGTTCGTTCCGCCGCCAAGAATCATGCGGCCGTCGGCATCGTCACCAGCCCCGACCAGTACCCCGGGGTCCTGGCCAGACTGGAGCAGGGCGGGGGCAAGCTGGACCCTGCTTTCCGCTTTGAGCTTGCCGTCGCCGCCTTCAACCAGGTGGCGCGCTACGATGCAGCCGTCAGCAATTACCTTTCAAGCCTGGATGAGGACGGGAAGCGCGAGGCATTTCCCCGCCAGGCCAATGCCTGCTTTGAAAAAATCATGGACCTGCGTTACGGCGAGAACCCACACCAGGCGGCAGCGTGGTACCGGGACGCCCGGGCCGGAGTTTCCGGCCTGGCCGCCGCACAGCAACTGCAGGGCAAGGAACTTTCTTTCAACAATCTGGCGGATAGCGATGCGGCCTGGGCCTGCGTACAGCAGTTTTCGGCACCGGCTTGTGTCATCGTCAAGCATGCCAACCCCTGTGGCGCCGCGGTGGCGGCCAGTTTGCTCGCCGCCTACCACAAGGCGCATGCCACCGACCCCACTTCAGCCTTTGGCGGCGTCATTGCCTTCAACGGAACACTCGATGCGGCAACGGTGGCAGACCTGGTCCAACGCCAGTTCGTCGAAGTGCTGGTGGCGCCTGCCTTCAGCGTTGAAGCCCTGCACGCGCTGAAGGCCAGGCCAAACGTGCGGGCGCTGGCGATGCCGCCAGGGGCAACGGGCGGACAACAGGACCTGAAACGCATCAGCGGCGGGCTGCTGATCCAGTCTGCGGATGAGGTTTGCCTGCGCCGTGAGGATTGCCGCGTGGTCAGCCGGCGCCTGCCGGACGAAGCACAGTGGCAGGACCTCCTGTTTGCCTGGAAAGTCGTCAAGATGGTCAAGTCCAACGCCATCGTGTATGCCGCCGGCGGCCAGACCCGCGGCATCGGCGCGGGCCAGATGAGCCGTGTCGACTCCGCCCGCATTGCCCGCTGGAAAGCCGATGAAGCCGGACTGGCCCTGGCCGGCAGCATGATGGCTTCAGATGCGTTTTTGCCGTTTCGCGACAGCATCGACACGGCCGCAGCAGCCGGTGTCGCCGGCGTGATCCAGCCGGGGGGTTCCATGCGCGACGATGAAGTCATCGCCGCCGCGGACGAACATGGCATGGCCATGGTGTTTACGGGCATTCGGCATTTCAGGCATTGAGGGGCGC
>DATDPS010000299.1:0-2131 GCA_035292625.1 Lysobacterales bacterium
CTGCATTTCTACATCGAGGACATGGTGACCATCCCACGCGAACTGCGCGCCAAGATGGACGCGGCCAATGTCCCATTCCGCGACGAATGGGATTGGGATGATTACCAGCCCCTGCCAACCGCTGTGCCGGATCCCGTCCACAGTGAACCGCCCGAATATGACCTGTATGGCATTTTCTTCAAGGACATACAGATCAACTTCGGCGAGAGCCTGAGCAATCCCTGGATAAAGGACATCGTTTTCCGCGACCCGGTGCATATCGCTTTGATGTTGAATCCCAAGACCATGAAAAAGCAGGGGCTGAAGAGCGGTGACATCGTCAAGGTCGAATCACCCACCGGAATGATTTTCGGTCGTGTGGGCTCAACCGAGAGTATGCATCCGGACGCGCTGGGTGTGTCGAATTCGCTCTCCCGGATCAGGGTCAACAACGCCGGCGTGCCACACGCCGGCGGGCATTTCAACGACTTGCTGCCGTATGACCTGGGCAACACCGACGCGGTTACGGGACAACCCGAAACCGTCTGCAAGGTCAAGTTGACCAAGCTCGACGATTGGCCGGCAGCCCTCAAACAGGGCAAAACCGTCTATGACATCGTTGACGAACTGAAACGACCAGGCAAAGCCGGGAGTCACTGATGGCCAGAATGGGAATGGTTTTCGATATCCGGCGCTGCATTGGCTGCAATGCCTGCGTGGTGGCGTGCAAACAGGAAAATTCCTTGCCCGACGGGGTGTTTTTTACCCGCACCCTGAGCGAGGAGTATGGCGTTTACCCGAACTCGGGGCGGGTTTACATCCCCACCCTGTGCAACCACTGCGAGGATGCGCCCTGCGAAAAAGTCTGCCCCAGTGGCGCGACCTATACCCGCGCGGACGGCATCGTCATGGTCGACAACGACAAGTGCATCGGCTGCAATTCCTGTGCGGTGGCCTGTCCCTATGATCAGCGCACCGTGCTCAGCCAGGAACTGTTCGACAAGGGTCTGTTTGGAGAGGGCGAAATAACGCCGTTCGAACAGCAAGGGTACACCCGCTTCACGCCGGGCACGGTGACCAAGTGCGATTTCTGCAGCGAGCGGGTGGATTCCGGCCTCGATCCCGCCTGTGTCGTGACCTGCCCGACCGACGCGCGGATTTTTGGCGATCTCGACGACCCCGAAAGCAAGCCGAGCAAATTAATCCGCGAAAAGGGTGGACGGCCGCCCATGCCGGAGAAGAACACCAAACCCAAAGTCTATTACGTCACCTGAGAGCGCCGCGACCCGGCCAGCGGGTGACACGGGAGGAGAATAAAACCCATGGCAAGCAGAGATTTCCCCATTGTCGGTGACAGCCTGGTGTTGGGCTACCGCTTCCAGCGTTACTGGGACGACGCCATGGCCAGGGCGTTTTTCTTTGGCGAGCTGGGTGCTGGCCTGTTCCTGGTGGGCGCCCTGTACGGCTCCGTGATCTGCATGATCTTCGGAGTGGGTATTACCGCCATACTCAAGACCTACTTTCATCTGTCGCACATGGGTGTGCCGGCACGCTCGTGGCGGGCAATTACCCGGCCCGACCGCTCCTGGATCAGCCGCGGAGCCATCTCGATCGTATTGTTCACCGGCGCGGCGCTGTTGCATATCCTGCTCAATGGTTTTGGCCTCGCTGAAACGCTGGGCGGCGGTGGCCTGGTCAGCGGAATTGCATGGCTGGCGAAAGTGGGTGCCATGTTGCTGGCGCTGTTTGTGATGGTGTACCACGGTTTCGCCATCGCCGACTCCACCTCCATTTCCTTCTGGAATACCGGGCTGATGCCGGTTTCCAGCCTGGCTTATTCGGCGCTTGGCGGCCTGGTGCTGAGCCTGAACCTGGATCCCGCGGCGGCTGCCAAAGGCTCAGGGTATTTACCGCCCGCGCACAATGCCAGCCTGCTGATGGTGGTGGTTGCCGCCATTATTGTGCTGGCCATGCTGCAAGGCGCCAACCGTGGCGCTCCAGGCGCCAGGAAATCCCAGCGCTTGCTCACCCGGGAAGGTCCTTACGTCAGATGGTTTTACGGCCTTGTGCTGGGGGTTGGATTTGTTGTGCCGTTCCTGCTGCTGGCGCTGCTGCCGGCATCGCTGGTGATCAACTTCCTGACCGCTGTCGC
>DATDPS010000300.1:0-8478 GCA_035292625.1 Lysobacterales bacterium
CTCCTGCTGCCAGCGCCAGTCAACCACGCAATCCCAGTCGGGCACCGACACATACCAGTACCGGTCGATCCGTTGCCGCAAGTCTGCGTGGTAGGCTGCAAGTTGGCCATTTACCAAACGGCGCCAGGCACCCTCGGCGTCTTGCTCCTTTTCCAGCACGTTGATCGGGGTGAGCAATTCGGAGTCCGCCTGCGCCGGGGCGCCGATACACCAGCCCTCGATGATCAGGATTGCAGGCCCGGTTTCGACCGGGCGCCAGTCGCGCTCCGCTGCAATGTCATCCGTGGATTTGTCAAAAACCGGTAGCCGCAAACCCGTGGTCTGTCCCTTGCGCAAGGCATCGAGATCGCGCAGCAGTCGCGGCCAGTCATGGGTGCCGGGCACGCCGCGATGAGCCAGCAATGGGTGTTGGGTAAGAGCCAGCTGCTTTCTCCGTGCAAGGGAAAGATAGTAGTCATCCAGCGATAGCAGGACTGTGGCCTGGCCGGACGTGGTCAAAAGCTCGGCCAGCAATCGCGCCATAGTGCTTTTCCCGCTGCCGGGAGGTCCGCTGATAGCGAGTGCAGTGACGGACTGCGCGTCCAGTTGCGCCAACAGACCGGGAGCGAGGGTGGACAGCTCCCGCCGCGCTCCGGCGGCCAGCCGGCTGTGTTGCTCCAGCCACAGCCTGGCCCGGTTCTCAATTGCAGATACTTGGCCCGTAAGTGAGGACATGCCAACATGGTACCCAATCGCCGGGTGTCATACCCATTGCAGGAAACCGCCTGATGCCAGAAAAAATCGACCCGTTCCAGGAACTGCTGCAATTGGTGCAGCTGGAAACCCTGGAAGTAAACCTGTTCCGCGGCGAAAGTCGAGACATCGGATCGGCGCGCGTATTCGGTGGCCAGGTGCTTGCCCAGGCATTGCTCGCGGCCAGCCAAACCGTCGAAGACCGGCTGGCGCATTCGCTGCATGCTTATTTCCTGCGTGCAGGTGATCCGGCTGCGGCCATTGTGTATAACGTGGATCGCAGCCGCGACGGGCGCAGCTTCAGCGCCCGGCGGGTAGTGGCAATCCAGCATGGGCGGCCGATATTCACCATGGCTGCTTCATTCCAGGTGAGGGAGGAAGGCCTGGAACACCAGTTTGAAGCACCTGCCGTGCCGGGACCGGAAGAACTGCGCCCGGAACATGCTCATTCTGCTGCCGAACTGGCGCATCTGCCGCCAAAAATGCGCCGCTGGATCGATCGTTTTGGGCCTTTCGAATTCCGCCCTGTGGGGGAGTATGACCCGGTCCACCCAAAGCCGCAGCCGCCCATGCAGCATATCTGGTTCCGGCTGAACGGCAAGCTGCCGGACGATCCGGCCCTGCACCGCGCACTGTTGGCCTATGTTTCGGATTTTCACCTGGTGGGAACCGCCACCTTGCCGCACGGTCTTTCGTGGATGCAGGAAAACCTGTTCATGGCCAGCCTGGATCACGCCATGTGGTTTCATCGTGACTGCAAAATGGACGACTGGTTGTTATATACCTGCGACAGCCCCAGCAGCAGCGATGGCCGCGGGCTGTCGCGGGGCATGATTTATGACCGCGAGGGCGCGCTGGTGGCTAGCACGGCCCAGGAAGGTGTCATGCGAGTCAAATCCGAAAACCCGCCGGAGGAGTAGCGCCAGCGTTACCTGGAATAAATGGCGGCGATTTCTGTCACATCTGAATTACGAGGAGACACCAAGGGTGGAAACGTCGCTGATGCATTCGCCACCGGGTTCGGTTTATGATGGGCGCTTCGGAAGTGAAAATATCCGAAAAAAGGGAGGTTCTTCAATGCAAAGGATAGCGTTGTTGATGCGACACGGCAGCATGCTGTTGCTGCTTGCATTGGCGGTGCCGCAAACGGGACGGGCGGAGATCTACAAATTCGTCGATGACAAGGGTGTGGTCAATTACACCAATATCGCTCCTGCCGGCAGCCAGAAATATCAGATCCTGCGGTTTCCCTGCTACGCCGCAGATCCCAAGTGCCGCAATGTGAGCTGGGATAAAATTGCGCTGAATACCCAGGCCTTTGACGCGGAAATCCACTCCGCTGCCCAGCGTAACGCCGTTGATGAGTCGCTCATTCGCGCCATCATTCATGCCGAATCGGCCTATCACCCGGATGCCGTGTCGCCCAAGGGCGCCCAGGGTTTGATGCAATTGATGCCCGCCACTCAAGATCTGCTGGAGGTTTCCGATCCTTTCAATCCGGCAGCCAATATCGCCGGTGGCGTGCGCCACCTGTCCGATTTGATGCAGCAATTCGGCGGTGATATCAGCCTGGTCGCCGCGGCCTACAACGCCGGTGCCGGGGCGGTGCAAAAATACGGCGGAATTCCGCCTTACGATGAAACCCGTGAATACGTTCGGCGGGTCACCATACTGCACCGCCGCTACCAAAGGGCCGCCATCTGAGGCCGCAGCCAGGTTCGGGAGTTCAGTAAACCAGGCGCGCGTCGCTGACCGCCTCAAGGTCCGCGAGGGCTGCCACCAGTTCCTCGCAGGCCTTGACGTTCCATTCCTCACCCAATTCCAGCCTGGCGCGGGCGCGGTTATTTGCATAATCGATATACACCGGGGCACTGCCATGGCGGTAGGGCATAAAAACAGATTGCAAAGCCGGGCATACCGTGGTGTCGGCGCTGCGCAGGGAAATCAGCACGCCGCGCGCAAATTCCGATTTGGCTTCTGCCAGCGAGCAGATTTTTTGCGCGGACATGCGGTAGCCGCCCGAGAAGGAATCTGCGTTAACGCGGCCTTCCACCACGATGAATTCGCCCTTTTTGAGTTTGTCTGCATGCAAGGACCAGGCTTCGTCAAACAGGGCCACTTCGATGCGGCCGCTGCGGTCTTCAATGACGACAAAATTGCCGCGATTGCCCCGGCGGCGAATCGAGTGCACCAGTCCGGCCAGCGTCATTTGTATTCCGCTGCGTCGATTGCTCGCGGCCTCGGCGGGAATCCTCTTGCCGACTTCATCAATGCGACAGGTGGTAAATTGCTCCAGGTCCTGAGCATGAACCTGGGTCGGATGACTGGTTAAATAAAGCCCCAGCGCTTCCCGTTCGCCCTGCAGATTTTGCAACGGGGTCCAGGGCGGGATGGCCTGGTGCCCGATCGGCTGCGTTTTGACGGGCGAATCCGCTGGCCCAAACAGGTCCACCTGGCCCGCTTCCTGGTCCCGCTGCAATTGCTCGGCGGCCGACAAGGCGTCGCTGAGCTCATGCATCAGGCGGGCCCGATTGCCCTCCGGATCCAGTTGATCCATGGCGCCGGAGCGTATGCAGACATCGATGGCGCGTCGATTTACTTTCTGCAGATCGATGCGGCCGCAGAAATCCGCCAGGTCGTGATAAGGTCCATGTTTTTCGCGCTCTGCCGTGATCATGTCTACGGCGGACCGGCCCAGCCCCTTGAGGGCGCCCAGGCCGTAGCGAATGGTCTGCTTGTCCTGCGCACGGAACATGTAGCCCGAGTGATTGACGTGCGGCGGCAGCACGTCCAGCCCGAGGTCCCGGCATTCGCGGATAAAATCATCCAGCTTGTCTGTGTTGTCCATCTCGGCGGAAAGCACGGCTGCCATGAAGTCGGCCTGGTAGTGCGCTTTGAGCCAGGCAGTCTGGTAGGCGAGGAAGGCATAGGCGACCGAGTGAGACTTGTTGAAGCCATAGCCGGCAAAGGTCTCCATCTGGTCGAAAATGGTGTTGGCGCGATCTTCGTTAATTGACTGCTGTACCGCGCCTTCAACGAAAATCAACCTTTGCTGGGCCATTTCAGCAGGCTTCTTCTTGCCCATGGCGCGGCGCAGGATATCTGCCTGGCCCAGCTCATAACCGGCCAGCACCTGGGCAATCTGCATCACCTGTTCCTGGTACAGGATGACGCCATAAGTGGGGCGCAGGATGGGCTCGAGTTTCGGATGCAGGTAGACCACGCGTGAACGGCCGTGCTTGCGTTCGATGTAATCACCCACCATGCCGGATTCCAGGGGGCCGGGGCGGTACAGGGCGACCAGGGCGACGATCTCGGCAAAGCTGTCCGGTACCAGGCGGCGGATCAGGTCCTTCATGCCGCGCGATTCGAGCTGGAAAACGGCGGTGGTCCTGCACGACTGCAGCAGGGCAAACGTGGCCGCGTCGTTCATCGGCAGCCGGTCCAATTCGAAGATGTCCTCACCCCGTTCGCGCCGGCCGGCATTGATGGTCTTCAAGGCCCAGTCGATGATGGTCAGGGTGCGCAGACCGAGGAGATCGAACTTCACCAGGCCGATACTTTCCAGATCGAGCATGTCGAACTGGGTGACAATGCCACTGCCGCCGGATTCGCAATAAAGGGGGGTAAAATCAGTCAGCCTGGAGGGTGCAATGACCACGCCGCCGGCATGCTTTCCGGCGTTACGGGTGATGCCCTCCAGGGACATGGCCAGGTCCAGCACGCCACGCGTTTCTTCCTCTTCCTCGTAGCGTTTTTTCAGTTGCGGCTCGGCTTGCAAGGCCTGCTGCAAAGTAATGCCAATAGTGGGTGGAATGAGCTTGGCAATGCTGTCGACAAAACCATAGCCCTGTCCCAGTACGCGGCCACAGTCGCGCACCACTGCCTTGGCCGCCATCGATCCGTAGGTGATGATCTGGGCCACCTGGTCACGCCCGTAAATGCGCGCCACGTAGTCGAGCACCAGGTCGCGTTTCTCCATGCAGAAGTCGACGTCGAAGTCGGGCATGGATACGCGGGCCTCGTTGAGAAAGCGCTCGAACAGCAGCTCGTGTTCCAGAGGATCAATGTCTGTGATGCGCAGCGCGTAGGCGACCAGGGAACCGGCGCCTGATCCGCGCCCCGGCCCAACAGGTATGTCATTGCCGCGGGCCCAGCGGATGAAATCCGCCACGATCAGGAAGTATCCTGGAAAACCCATGCGGTTGATGACCCCCAGCTCATAATCCAGCCGCGTCGTGTATTCCGCCCTGGAGCGTTCGTGTCCCGCCGGATGGTTTTTCAGCCGGTCGCGCAATCCCTGTTCGGATTCGCGGCGCAGGTAGTCTTCCGCCTTCGTGCCGTCCGGAGTGGGAAAAGCCGGCAGGTGGTAGCGGCCAAATTCCAATTCGAGATTGCAGCGCTGGGCCAGGTGGTATGCGTTGTGCAATGCCTCGGGGAGGTCGGAGAACAGGCTCATCATCTCGGCCGTGCTCTTCAGGTACTGCTCCGGCGAGTAACGCTTTTGCCGCCGCTGATCAGACAGCAAGCGGCCTTCGTGAATACACACACGAGCCTCATGTGCGCGGTAGTCTTCCCGCGCCAGGAAGCGGATGTCATTGCTGGCTACGATCGGGCAGCCCAGCCGGGCCGCCAGGTCCAGTGCCAGGGGTTCAATCCGGGGCTCCTGTTCCCGCCCCGTGCGCTGGATTTCCATGTAGAACCGGTCGGGAAAATCACCCATCCAGCTTTCGATCAATTGCCGCGCGCGGTTGGGATGGTTGTTGAGGATGGCCTGGCCGATATCACCTGCAGCGCCAGCGGACAGTGCGATCAGTCCCCCGGCACACTGGCTGACCCATTCACGGCGCACGTGGGGCACACCGTGATGCTGACCCTCCTGGTACGCCCGGGTCAGCAATTGGCACAGGTTCAGGAAGCCGCGGTGATCCTGGCACAACAGCACCAGGCGCGAGGCGTGGCCGGGGTCTTCGGCAGAATTCAGCATCACGTCGGCGCCGATGACCGGCTTGATGCCAGCCTGCTCGGCCGCCCGGTAAAACTTGACCATGGCAAACAGGTTTTGCAGATCGGTGACCGCCACGGCCGGCATGCCCAATTCGGCAACCTTTTCAACCAGCTGCTTGATGCGAACGGTGCCATCCACCAGCGAATACTCGGTGTGCAGGTGCAGGTGGATGAAAGGCAGGGGCATGCCGGGATTGTAACAAACCCTGAACGGCCGGATTCAGATCACTTTCTCCGGCCGGGAGCAGGGGGAGTTTCACCAGGGGTTTGAGAACCTGTGGTTCCCACATGCGATCGCAAACGCTACTCCTGCGGTAAATTTGCGAGTTTTCTGATCCAGCCCGCCAATAATGTCATTTGCGCGCCGTCACGCCCGCGGTAGTTCGCGCCGGTATAGCCCCACCAGTCCCAGCAGGCCAGGGGATTCGCGGCCGCCACCGCCACCTGCGGGAAAGCAAGCACGATGTTGTTGGTCTCCGCCCAGGGCAGGTATCCGGTCTGTTCGAGGAAGACCGTGCCGATCTGGCTGGCCGATTGGCCACAGCCATGCAGGACAAGGTGTAGTGCGCACGTGTTTGCCGCGCCGGCGCAGGCTGGCGGGATGAACATCCAGGCAGCTTCGTCCAGACCAACCGCTGCCGCGCTGTCCAGGCTTACCGCAAGGGGTGCTGTCCGCGCCGCACCCGCAGGTTTTTCCAGCCCGGCATAGAGGTGCTGCAGCATTTCGCCAGCGGCATCGTATGCGCAATCACCAATGAAGGGTGGCGCAGCGATATCGCAGGCAGCGCCCGTCCCGGCAGCCGGAAAAAGATGGGCCGCGGGCACATCTTTCACATACCGGATGTGCCCTGCCTGGATAAAGTTTCCGTACAGCTCCGGGACTGCATTGCTCACGCCCTCGGCCACCAGCTTATCCAGGCTGCCGTGGAACAACCAGACGGGATCGTTCTCGAGGTTGATGACCGGGGCGATTTTACCGGCTTGAGACGCGGCGCGGATTTCCTCTGCGTACTTTTCGACTGGAAGCGGTTCGCTGAAGCTGCCCATGCAGCGGCTCAGTGCGGTGGTCAATGAACCTTCCGCGCAGCCGTACGGGCCGCCTGCGATGAGGCCGGCTCCGCTGAACACATCGGAATAGGCGATGTGCAGTTGGTGCGCCATTTGGGCTCCGGCCGAAATGCCGGAAACCGTTATGCGCGCAGGGTCGATGTGCAACTCAGCATCCGCTCGAAGCACTGGCGCAAGCAGGATGTAAGCGCACAACGCCAGGGCCAACAGGGATATTCGCATCCTATTTTCCTTTTTTGAGCGCCGTGGCCAAGACATCAGACGCTGTTGCGCAGCAAGTGCTTCTGGACTTTGCCGGCTGCAGTGCGCGGAAACTCCTGCAGCACAATGAACTGCTTCGGCACCTTGTAAGCGGCAAGATGCGCCCGCAGCCAGGCTGTCAGCGGGGTTTCACCCGGAAATTTGTGCCCCGGGCGCAACAGCAGGTAGGCACAGCCCACTTCACCCCAGCGCGCATCGGCAATGCCAACCACGGCAGCTTCCAGGATGTCGGGGTGGCTGGCCATTTGGTTTTCCACCTCCGCCGGATAGATGTTTTCGCCACCCGAGATGTACATGTCTTTCACGCGGCCGACAATGTAGTAGTAACCGTCCTCGTCCTTTCGTGCGAGATCGCCACTGCGCAGCCAGGTGCCCTCGACGATGGATCCCTGCGTGATCTGTGGCTTGCCGAAATAACCCGGCGTTACGCCGAGGCCGCCAAACCAGACTTCCCCCGTCTCCTCCCGGGCAACATCATTGCCGTTGGCGTCCACCAGCCGAACCGCGGACATCAGTTGGGGCTTTCCCACCGAGCCGACTTTACGCGCCGCATTCTCAATATCCATGAGGAACACGGTCGGGCCGGTTTCGGTCATGCCCATGCCATTCAGTACCGTCGCGCCCTTGCCTTGAAACCGATTGAACAGTTCGTCGGGCAATGGAGCGCCGCCACATGCCCAACAGCGGACGCGGCGCAGGTCGGCGCGGTCGAAGTCCGGGTGCAGGCTGATGGCCTGGTACACGGCGGGTACGCCGAAGAAAGTGTCGAGCCGGCCCGCGGCGATGAGTTGCATCGTGCGGTCCGGATCAAATGCCGGGGTGATGAGCACGCGGGCGCCCATCAGCAGCGCGGGCAGCGCGGTGAGATTGATGCCGCCGGTGTGGAACAAAGGCAGGAAGCACACTGTAGTGTCATCGGCGCGCAGGCCCATGGCCTGCGAAATGTTCACGTAGTTAGCCAGCGCCATGCCGTAGGTCTGGATCACGGCTTTGGGTTGGCCGGTCGTGCCCGAGGTGTACAACAGATACCAGGCATCGCTTGCCGCCCAGGCCGTTCGCCCCGGTTTCTCCGGCAGGGCATCGCGCCGGGCGGAGAATCCGCTGGCGCTGCCATCGTCGAGTCCGAGCAGGGCTCGCCCCGGTCTTTCCAGGCCCGCCGCCACGGCCGCATCCTCACTGCCGAACAGCACCAGCCTGGCGCCGCAATCTTCCAGCAACGGGTCGAGTTCGGCGCGCGGCATGCGCCAGTTCAGCGGCACCAGCAGGGCGCCGGTCCGCGCGCAGGCAAACAGCAGTTCAAAAAATTCGACGCGGTTGCGGCACAGCACCGCGACGCGTTCGCCGGCTGCGATGCCGCATGCCTCCAGCAAGGAAGCAGTACGCCCGGTTCGCTCGTGCATGGCGCGGTAG
>DATDPS010000301.1:0-3738 GCA_035292625.1 Lysobacterales bacterium
CACAGTATTTTGATCGCCCTTTTGCTGGCCGGGACTACCGCCTGTTCCGACAAGGAGAGCAATCCTATTGTGCGCAACCTCGAGTCACCTGCCGGGCAGCAGGCCGCGGAGCCCTACCTTTTTACCGACCCGGCGGGTGCGGTGTACCTGTCCTGGATCGAAAACCGTTCTGGCCAACAATCCCTGCAGTTATCTCGCTGGGAGGGTGAGCAATGGTCTGCGCCAGTAGCGGTTGCCACCGGCACGGAGTGGTTTGTCAACTGGGCCGACTACCCCCTCGTGGTCACTGATGGCCGTGGGAAATTCATGGCCCACGTGCTCGAGTACAGTGCGCCGGGAACGTATACCTACGATGTGAAACTCACCGTGTCCGCGGATGGCCGCAACTGGTCCACGCCAGCCGTACTGCACGATGATGGTAAAAAAGCCGAGCACGGTTTTGTTTCAATGGCTCCCTTGGGCGAAAACGTGCTGGTGTCCTGGCTGGATGGGCGCAATAGCGCGGGCGATGTTGAAGCCACTGCTCCAGGCAACACGTTGGAAGAAACCGCCGGCCATGGGCAAGAGGGCGCCATGACCGTGCGGGCGGCTCTGGTCAGTTACCAGGGCGACAAACTCGAAGAATGGGCGCTGGATGAGCGCGTGTGTGATTGCTGCCAGACTTCAGCGGCGATCACAGACAACGGACCCGTGGTGGTTTACCGCGACCGCTCGGAAGGTGAAATACGCGACATCGCCATCGTGCGTTCTGTCAACAATACCTGGACCGAACCCAAAGTGGTTCATAAAGATAATTGGGAGATCAACGGCTGCCCGGTAAACGGCCCGCGCAGCCAGGCCATCGGCAACACCCTGGCCATAGCCTGGTTTACGGCAGCAGATAATCAGCCGGCAGTAAAAGTCATTTTTTCGGACAATGGGGGCAAAAGCTTTGGCAAACCCGTGGTGGTGAGCGGAGCAGAAGCCATTGGACGCGTTGACCTGGTATTGCTGGATACGCGCAGCGCCCTGGTGAGCTGGATGGAAGGAGAAACGATACGCGTGGCGAAAGTGCATGATGACGGTAGCCAGGAACAAGCCCTGCTGATCGCCAGTTCGTCAAGCGACCGCTCCAGCGGCTTCCCGCAAATGACTCTGTCTGGCAACACGGTTTTATTCGCCTGGACCGATGATCAATCCAAGACCATCAGGACCGCCAAACTCGAACTGTGAATCGCGGCCAAAAGAAAACAACGTGAACAATATCGGCGAGCTGTGGATGTGGGGCCTGTTCATCGCCTTCGTCATCGTCATGCTGGCACTGGACCTGCTGGTCTTCGGCGGCCGCAAAGCGCACAGGGTGAGCATCAGGGAGGCGGCTATCTGGTCGCTGGTTTGGGTCTCGCTGGCGGTCGCCTTCAACGGCCTGCTCTGGTGGCATCTCAAGGGCACGGCCGGCCCCGAGATCGCCAATGCCAAGGCGCTTGAATTCTTTACCGGCTATGTTATCGAAAAATCGCTTTCGGTCGATAACGTGTTTGTCTTCCTGGTGATTTTCAGCGCATTCCATGTCGCACCGGAGTTCCAGCGCCGGGTGCTGATCTACGGCGTGCTAGGCGCCATCCTGCTGCGCGCTATCATGATCCTTGCCGGTGCCTGGGTTGTAAGGGAGTTCCACTGGGTGCTGTATCTGTTCGGCGCCTTTCTGCTCTTTACCGGCATCCGCATGCTGGTGACAGTGGAGCAAGGTCCGGATCTTGAAAACAACCCCGTGCTGAAATTTGCGCGCCGGCATCTGCGCATTTCCGATGACCATCACGGCCAGGAATTTACCGTGATGAAGGACGGCGTACGCTATTTTACACCGCTGTTCCTGGTACTGGTCATGGTCGAAATCTCTGACGTGGTGTTCGCGGTCGACTCGATCCCCGCCATTTTCGCCATCACCACCGATCCATTTATCGTGTTCACGTCCAACATCTTTGCCATTCTTGGCTTGCGCGCGCTGTATTTCCTGCTGGCGGACATGGCAGACCGTTTCCACTTGCTGAAATACGGTTTGGCCATGGTGCTGAGCTTCATCGGCGCCAAGATGCTGATCGAACCCTGGTACCATGTGCCGACCCCGGCCTCGCTGGCGGTGGTGACCATACTTATCGGCACCTCGATAGCGGCCAGCCTGCTCGCCACCCGTAAACGCGAAAACCAGGGCGATTAAGAGCGCCCCCCACAGCCGTCAGGTTTTACGTCGCACCGGGCTACCGAAACCGGGGTCACTGCTGACCCGGTGAGCCACCGTGCCGGGTGGAGGGGCATACCAGCCTGAAACCGTATATTCACCCGGTTGCAGGTCATCACGAACCTTGACGATGGTGAACATTCCACCCATCTCGAGGTTTCCGTATGGCCCTTTGCCCATCATCATGGGCAAAGTGTTCTCAGGCCCGGCCATGTGACCTATGCCGACATGGTCTGCATGTTCTGCCATACCGTTTTGACCCATGGCCATGAAACCAGGCAAGATCTTCTGGATCTCCGCATCAACACCGTTTTGATCAACACCCAGCGGATTGGGAATAGTGTGGCCCATCGCGTTCATGGTGTGGTGCGCCATATGGCAATGAAACGCCCAATCGCCGGGAACGGCAATGAACTCAATGTCGCGGATTTGCCCCACACCAACGATTTCGGTGACCTCCGCCCGCCACTGGTCTTGTGGCCAGCGTCCGCCGTCAGACCCAGTCACCCAGTATTGCACTCCGTGCAGATGAATCGGGTGATTCCACATCGACAGGTTTCCCATGCGAATGCGCACGCGCTCACCAGTGCGCGCAACCATGGAATCAATCGCCGGGAAGACCTTGCTGTTGAACGTCCAAAGATCAAAGTCCACCATCACTGCCGGGTCCGGCCGGTAAGTGCCCGGATGCAAGGCCCAGTTATGCATCAGAAAACAGTAATCGCGGTCAATGGTCACCGCTTCGCCGCCCTTGGGGTGAATGATGAACATGCCCATCATGCCAACTGCCAGCTGCACCATCTCATCCGCGTGTGGGTGGTACATGTGGCTGCCATGCTGGTTCAGTGTGAATTCATAGGCAAAGGTTTCACCCGGCTGGATGTGGGGTTGGTTCAGGCCGCCCACGCCGTCCATTCCGCTGGGCAGGAGTATTCCGTGCCAGTGAATGGATGTGTGCTCCTTGAGGTTGTTGGTGACGAGTATCCTCACCTGGTCGCCTTCCACCGCTTCGATGGTGGGTCCGGGAGTGCTGCCGTTGTAACCCCAGCACTTGGCGCTGCTGCCCGGAGCGAACTCGTGGTCCACTTCTTCGGCAACGAGGTGAAACTCCTTGACCCCATTTTTCATCGTGTACGGCAACGTCCAGCCATTCAGCGTGTTCACTGGCACGTAGGCGCCCGGCTCTCCGTTCCTGGGAGCGCGAGGTGCTTCCGCAGCATTGAAGTTTCCACTCACCGGGCCGACTGCAACTGCCAGAGCGCCAGCGCCGGTATAACCCAAAAATTCACGCCGTGATGTCATTGTGATCCTCCGTTACTTTCGTCATTTTTTGGGTCGGGTTCATCGCTGTTCATCATCGTGCGGCCGGAGTGATCCGGAGCTTCGCCGGCAGTCCCCTCAGTGCCCTTCATCTGGGAATGGTCTCGCATCGCTCCATGACCGCTGTGGGCCATCCCGGGCTGCGTGGGGCGAATCAGCGCCTCAACGTCAATGGGTTTCTGCCCGGTCTGTTCATGGCC
>DATDPS010000302.1:0-7204 GCA_035292625.1 Lysobacterales bacterium
TTATACGACCAGGTGGTGCTGGTGCCGTTCTCTCCACCCCAGTCAGCCTCCCTGGGTGAAGCGAACTCCATTGACCTGATCGTAACGTTTCGCAACACGCATGGCTGGATCGGCGATGGCGTGGCGGCGCAGGTCTTTGCAGAATTTGCCCGTGTGCTGAAGCCGGGCGGCGCACTGGGCGTGGTGCAGCACCGTGCAGCCAACGACACGGATCCCCTGGTGACAGCCGAAATGGGCTACGTCTCGGAAGAGGCTGTCGTTGCCCTGGCAAGGGCTGTGGGCCTGTACCTCGAGGCGCGCTCGGAAGTAAACGCCAACCCGGCCGACACCAAGGATTATGCCGAAGGAGTCTGGACCCTGCCGCCCGGTCTCGTGGTCTGCAGAGAAATCACTGACGTGTCCGGGAAGGCAAGCTGCGAAGTTCCGTTCCGAGGCATCGGTGAAAGCGACCGCATGACCCTCTTGTTCAGAAAACCGCTCGGCTGAAGCCGGCGTGCGGGGCGGGGCCGGGATCAGGGCCCCCCTGTCTGCTCTTCCAGAGCCTGGCTGGCTTCCAGCCAGGCCCATTCCAAATGCTCCAGGCTGCTGCGATGGTCGGCCTGGGTTTTCAGCAGGACGGTGAGTTCCCCCCTGCGTGAGCTGTCAATGTAGAGATCTTCGCCGGTGAGCTGCTGCTCCAGCCTTTGTAGTTCATAGCGCAAGGTTGCCATTTCCTCGTCCAGCTTGCGCACCTGGTCGGAGAGCGGTTTCAGCTGCGCCCTGCGCTGTGCTTCCAGTTGGCGTAGTTCGCGCCGTCCCGGCGATTTCGTGGTGCTGGCCGATTCTGCCTCGGGCGATTTTTCTTCTTCTCTCTGCGCCAGCCAGGCGGCATAGTCATCCAGGCTCTGGTCGAAGGCTTCCACCTGGCCATCGTGCACGATGACCAGTTCATCACACACCATGCGCAGCAGGTGCCGGTCATGCGAAATCAACACCAGGGCGCCCTCGTACTCCACCAGTGCCATGCTCAGGGCCTGGCGCATTTCCAGGTCGAGGTGGTTGGTGGGCTCGTCGAGCAGCATCAGGTTTGGCTTTTGGCGAATGATCAGGGCCAGCACCAGGCGGGCTTTCTCGCCACCGGAAAACGGCGCTACCGGGTCAAATATCCGGTCGTTGCTGAAGCCGAAGCCGCCCAGATAGTTACGCAGGTCCTGCTCACGCTCCGCCGGGTGCAATTCACGCAGGTGATCGAGCGGGCTTTGCTCCGGGTGCAGCAGATCCAGTTGGTGCTGGGTGAAATAGCCGATGCGCGTATCGCGGTGGATGATGCGCTCGCCGCTGAGCACGGTGCTGCCATCCGCCAGCGCTTTGACCAGGGTGGATTTTCCTGCGCCGTTGACACCCAGCAGGCCCAGGCGTGCGCCAGCCGCCAGCTGCAGGTTCACACCGCGCAACACCGGCTGGCCTGCGCTATAACCGGCATCGACGTTTTCCAGTTGCAGCAGGTGCTGTGGTTGCCGGTCAGGTGCGGGTATCTGGAAATGAAACGGCGAGTCCACATGGGCCGCTGCGATCTGCGTCATGCGCTCGAGCATTTTCAGGCGGCTCTGAGCTTGCCGCGCCTTGGACGCCTTGTAGCGAAAGCGTTCGACGTAAGCCTGGATGTGACTGATCTCTCTTTGTTGCTTGTTGTACAAGGCTTGCTGCTGGGCCAGTTGTTCGCTGCGAATGCGCTCAAACTGGCTGAAGTTGCCGTTGTACAGGGAGACGGTCTGCCGCTCGATCTGGGCGATCCGCGTGCACACGCCATCGAGGAAATCACGGTCGTGCGAGATGAGCAAAAGGATGCCCGGATAGCGGTTAAGCCAGGACTCCAGCCACAGTATGGCCGGCAAGTCGAGATGGTTGGTCGGTTCGTCCAGCAGCAGCAGGTCCGAACGGCACATCAGCGCCTGCGCCAGGTTCAGGCGCATGCGCCAGCCGCCGGAAAAGGAATTCACCGGCTGGCTGATTTCAACCTGGGCAAAGCCCAGGCCATGTAGCAACTTGCCCGCCCGGGATTCGGCCGTGTAACCGTCGATCGCTTCGAGCTGTGCCCAGCCGTCGTGCTGAGCGGCCGATTCATGCTCGTGCACCCTGGCCAGACTGGCCTGGACTGCGCGCAGTTCCGCGTCGCCATCGAGAACATAATCCAGGGCGGAGCGTTGCGTTGCAGGACTTTCCTGTGCGACGTGGGCAATGCGGGATAAGCCATCCAGGCGGATCTCGCCATGATCGGGCTCCAAGCGGCCCAGGATGGCGTCGAACAGGGAGGACTTGCCGCTGCCATTGGCGCCCGTCACGCCCAGCCGCTGACCGGCGTGGGCCTGGAAACTGGCGTCAGCAAACAGCAAGCGGTCACCGCGGCGCAGGCTTACCTGGTTCAATTGCAACATGAGTCGGAATGTATGGCATGGTTTTGAGGCGCGATATTATACGCAAAGCTTGCCGGCGAATTCTGCCTGAATTTTACTTCCGGGAAGGGCGGACTTGGCTATAATCACTTCCGTGCCAATCCATGAAACAGCGCTTACCCGGGGATCCCTCACGAGGGCGCAGCATGCCCGAGCCTGATTCTCCAACGGCCAAACCAGACGCGGCTCATTCGGTCAAGCCTTTCATCGCTCCCGACCGCGACCTGGATCCCCACACCCCGTTCCCATGGCTGCGGCAAGCTGTCGGGTTTCATTTTCATCGCACCCCTGCTGGTCGGGCGGCGCTGGATGTTTCAGGCTGGCCGACCCTGGCAGAGCAAGAAAGACAGGCTGAGGGTACGCGCTGACATGCGCATGCTGTCAGCACAAGACGCCACCTTCATTTATCTCGAGAGCGACCATTGCCCCATGCACATCGGGGGTGTGTACCTGATCGACGCCAGGGGCGCGCCGGCCACCTTTGGCTACAGGTCCTTCGTCAGCCATATCAGGGAACGGTTGCAGTGCTCGCGGATATTTCGCCAACGCCTGGTTGAAGTGCCATTGAGCCTGTCGCATCCGTACTGGATCAACGACCCCCACTTCAGGCTGGAAAGCCATCTGCCCAGGCTGGAATTGCCTGCGCCCGGAGGCATGCAGGAACTCATGCAGCTGGCAGCGCAGGTATTCGGGCGCACACTGGACCGGAACCGGCCCCTGTGGGAACTGAGCTTCATTGAAGGTCTTGACCGGGTTCCCGGTCTCGCACCCGGTTCGTTCGCACTCATCAGCAAGGTTCACCACGCCGCAGTTGACGGGGGTTCGGGAGTTGAACTGATGGGCGCCCTGCTGGACCTGGAGTCAACGCCTCGCGTAATTGATGCCGCTGACGACTGGCGAGCTGAAAAAATTCCCGCAACCGCGCGGCTGATTGCCACGGCCTATTCGCGGATGGGGCGCAAGACCATCGAGCTGGGCAAGGTAGTGGGCGAGGTGGCCGCCGGGGCGATACGTGTCTACGGCAAGCGCCGGGCCAGGCGGATCGATCCGCCCCCCAGGTTGCTCTCGGCGCCACCATCCGTGTTGAACCAGCCGGTATCGTCCAGCCGGACCTATGGCGGTGTGGACTTTGCGTTTGAGCGTATCAGAAAAATTCGCCACATGGTGCCCGGCGCCACGGTCAATGACGTCGTGCTGGCGGTGTGCGCGGGTGGTTTGCGCAACTACCTGCAACAACGCAATGCCTTGCCGAAAAAAGCCCTGGTCGCGATGGCTCCGGTCTCGGTGCGCCAGGAAAAGCAGAAGGGCCGGATGGGCAACCAGGTCTCGGCTATGCTGGTCGGCCTCGCCACCGATGTCGCCGATCCCTTGCAGCGCCTGCTTCACATCTGCCGCGGCACGCAGGCTGCAAAAGTTTATGCCAGCGCCCTGCCAGCCAACAAAATCGCCGAGTTCATTCCGTCCGAAACCCTGGCCGCTGCCAGCCGGCTCTACACCCGGACCCGGCTGGGCGGCCGCCACCGCCCATTTTTCAACCTGACCATCACCAACGTACCGGGTCCGGCCGTGCCCTTGTACCTGGCTGGAGCGCGGATCACACAGCAGTTTGGCATGGCGCCGATCCTGGATGGCCTGGGATTGATCATCGTCGCGCTGAGTTATGCCGGGCGCGTTTCGCTGGGCCTGACTTCCTGCTACTCGGTGATCCCGGATCCCGCCAGGCTGGGCGACTGCCTGGAACGCGCCTTGCATGAACTGGAGGCAGCTGTTGCGCGTGCTTCCGACGCGGAACTCCGGCTCAGCGACGAACGCTCAGGGGTGAAGGCTGCTGCGCCTGCCCGGCGGGCTGCGGAGCCACCCGGCGAGAAGGGCAAAAGCCGGCGTAAAAAAGGCCGTCTCCAGTCCGGCAGCGAGGCCCTGGAGCGTCTCCGGGGCGCCAGCAAAGCGCTGGACAAGGCGATTGAATCCTTGCAACAGAGAACCCGAAAATGATCTCGACGCGCACGCTGGTTGACCGTCGGCACCGGCCTTCCGCTTTGCTGCTTTTGCTTGAAGGCAGGGCCATCTACGATGCGGTGGGCATGCTGCCGATGTTTGCGCTAAAACGCTTCTTTCCGGTGGGCGATGGCCACCCGGTGCTGGTGTTGCCGGGTTTTCTCACCAGCTCGCGCGCCACCCAACCGTTGCGTTCCTTCCTGGCCCGTCTGGGCTACAGATCACACCGCTGGAAACTGGGTTACAACACCGGCTACAGCCTGCGGCTGCACCAGGGCATGCGCAAACGCGTAAACGAACTTGCGGAGCGCTATGGCGAAAAAATCAGCCTGGTAGGCTGGAGCCTGGGCGGTGTCTATGCGCGTGAGCTGGCGCGTGAAATGCCGCACACCATTCGCCAGGTGATTTCCATGGGCAGTCCCTTTCGCTGTCATCCCAGCTCCAGCCATGCGCACCACCTGTTCGACCTGGTGAGCGAAGTGCGCTACAAGCATATGCCATCCGCCATGCTCAAGCACATGGCCGTGCCGCCACCGGTGCCGACCACGGCGCTGTACACGCGCGGGGATGGCGTGGTGGCCTGGCAGGGTACGGTGGAGATTTCAGACCGGGCCGACGTGGAAAACATCCACGTGGGAGGCGCTCACCTGGGCCTTGGCTTCAACCCCCGCGCCCTGGTGGCGATCGCCGACCGCCTGGCCCAGCCCGAAGGCCAGTGGCGTCCGTTCCGCCCCGCGCCGCTGTTGCAGCCTCTGTTCCGCAACTGGTATCCCGACTGGCTGGTGCGGGGAACGCACGATCCTCTGCGCGTCCCGACAGGCTGAGCTCTTACTGGCCGGCCCGCCGGGGGTAAATCAACGGTTTCCCTGAGTAAAGGCATATACCTGGTTCCAGGCTGGGCGGTGCGGCACGCCCAACGAATCGCAGAGCGAAGCTATGGCCCCCTGGGCGATGCCCTGGGATGTCCGGCCATCCAGAGTAAAAGAGGCAGCATAGAGCCTGGCGGTCTCCTGGCAGATTGAAGTTTCCACGTCAAAATAATCGCGCAGCACCGTGCCGGTGAGATCCGGGTCTGCATGGATCAGGCGCAGGCTTTGTTTGTGTATCCCGACCAGTGTTTGCACCAGCTCCGGCTCCTGCTCGATATATGTGCGGTCGACTGCCAGCCCGGTGGTGGGGATGCGTATTTCATCACCGAAGCAACACAGGCGGTTAAACCCGTATTGCGCCATTTTTGCCGGCGCAATGGAAGAACTGATGACCGCCGCATCGACGCTGCCGCTCTTCAGCAGTCCCAGCCGGGCCGTGTCGTCGCGGGCCGGCAGCAGAGTGAGATCCTGTTTGACGTTCAATCCAGCCTTTTGCAGGATCATGTTGGCCAGGTGGTGGGGCGGGGCCCCTGCGGGAAAAGTGGAAATCTTGCAGTGTGCCAGGCTGGACAGGTCTTGCAGCGGAGCGCGTGCGTAGATCCAGAACATCGGCCGGTCGACGGCGACAAACACGATCTGCTGCCCCAGGCCTTTTAGAGCGGCGGCCAGCGCCGCACCACAACTGGCCTGGAAAAAGTGCAGCGGTAATTCAGTGTCCGCGATAAAGGTGATGTCGGCCAGTTCAACATGGAGCCTGTCACGTTGGTAAAGCCCGGCGCTGAAGGCGACAAAATGGCACAACAGTTCATGCGCGTCGTAAGCCTTGAAGCCCAAAGTAACGGGAATCACGCCGTTTCCCTGAGTTTGGGTAAAACGTGTTCCGCCAGCGTATTGATGATGTGATCCGGGTGCTTGGTTGCAATCGGCAGGACGAAGTTTTCCACGCCCAGGTCGATCAATTGCTGGAATTTGGGCACTGCTTCCTCCGGCGTGCCAGCAATCGCCACGGCATCCAGGATGCGGTCGCTGATCAAGCCCGCATGTTTGGCGTTCATGTTGCCGTGTTGCTGATAGTCATACTGATCTTTCATGCGCTTCAAGTCAGCGAACAGGTCATCCGGAATGTCTTCCCGGGGAATGGCGGAATAGATGGTGCCGGCGGCGATCGACGCATAACCGCGCACCTCCGTCCGCACCTGTTCCCGGTCTTCGGCGACTCCGCAGGCCAGTCGCTGGTAGAGCTTGATGTCGGACAGCTGGCGCCCTGCCTGCGCAGCGCCGATGGCGATATTTTTTTGCGCATAGCGCACCAGCGCCGGATCGGCCCCCACCTGGAACAGCACGCCGTCGGCGATGCGCCCGGCGAGCTGCAATGACTTTGGACCAGTGCAGGCAATCACCACCGGCACCTTGCGCGGCGGCCAGGCAACCTTGATGTCCTGCCCATCGAAGTGCGCCGTTTCCCCGCTCAACAGCAGGCGAATGACCTGGATCACCTCTTCCAGCCGCTGCAAGCGGGAAGGTTTTTGGCCAATCGTATGGATGGCGCTCTCACCCACGCCTATTCCCAGTACGGCGCGTCCCCCGGAAAGCTCATCGAGCGTGGCAAAACTGTGGGCGAGCACGGCCGGATGCCGGGTGATGATGTTGGTCACGCCAGTCGCCAGCTCCATGCGGCGCGTGCGTTGTGCAAACAGTGCCAGCGCCATGAAGGCGTCGCGGAAGATGGACTGGGAATCGGCCACCCAGACCCCACCAAAGCCCAGTTCATCGGCCCGCGCGATCCACTCGACAAAATCGGTGAGTGGACGGTTGGGCAGGATACCGATGTGAAAGGACACGGGCATTTATTTACTCCTCCATCCGGATTAAACCTTGAACGTGGCGACTGCTTCAAACGGCAATCGG
>DATDPS010000303.1:0-3722 GCA_035292625.1 Lysobacterales bacterium
ACTGGCCCCCGCCCTAGGCCGGATCGTCGGTCGGGACGAGGCGTTCCCGCGTGACGAGAACGCGCACCATCGTGCGCCGAACTACAAAAGGCGTAATAAAAAATTAAACCGCCCAACACAGCGTGCACTGGACGCTGGGGACTGCCGCTTCGCGGCGTGCGGCACGCTTCGCAGTCAAACATTTTTCTGGCTTCGGGTTTTTTCTGCTCCCGAACATTATCCACGCCCGCCCCAGCGCCAGTAACGCAAACCGTTAGGCGCTTCCACACTACTACAGTCATATGAGGAGTCGAAAATGAGAAGGATTATTGTGTTATCGTTCATTACACTTGATGGCGTCATGCAGGGACCTGGTGGACCCACCGAAGATACCAGTGGCAACTTTACGTATGGAGGATGGACGGTTCCGTACTTTGATGATTTCCTTGGCAAGATAATGGAAGAGCAAATGAGCAGACCCTTTGATCTGTTGTTAGGGAGAAAAACATTTGAGATATTTGCAGCCTACTGGCCAGACCATCCTGAAGAGGGCCCTGGAATTAATCGGGCAACAAAGTATGTTGTTTCGACTACGCTTACAAAGCATGGGTGGGAAAAGTCGGTCTTTATAAAGGGTGACGTTGTGGAGGAAATAAAAAGGCTAAAAGAGCAAGATGGTCCTGACCTACAAGTGCATGGTAGTGGCAATCTTATTCAGATGTTATTGGCGCATGATTTGGTAGATGAATTTTGGCTTAAGATATTTCCGGTGACACTTGGTATGGGAAAACGCTTGTTTGATAGAGGGACTATGCCCGGTGCCTATACATGGGTTGAATCCAAAGCTTCACCAGTGGGAGTGATTATTGCCACATTCAAACGCGGGGGAGAACTCAAAACAGGGTCATTCTGAGCGCTGGTTGGCAACGTTAGTTGGATAGGTGAGTGGGCTCCTACGCTGGACAGCGCCCAACACGGCAGCCTGAGAACAGGCGACGATTTGGCGACATAATCGCTGCGCCTTCTGTTCTCCGGTGCAGGATGCAGGCGACTCTCTCCGCTGGCGCTTCGCGAGCGGGTTATGCCGACCGTTGGGCAGCTGTGCGGTTCATTGTGGAGCTGCCCACCTTCTAATTCGTCGGCTGATACCAATCTGGAAACTGGCCACTGTCTGTTCCTGCACACGATCCCTTTGAGATGTGCGCCATGTTCGAGCCGTCGGCGGTCATCACTATGAGACAACCATAACGGGAGAAGATCAGATACCCATCGCGTGACCAGGCAGGGAAGGTATCATCTTCCTTGGGGTGGCGTGTGAGATTCAGTTGCCCTGACCCGTCAACGTTCATCACGTAGATCTCGAAGTCTCCAAACCGCTCCGGGTCGTAACCGGGGGGCACGTAGTCGGGAAGCGTTGGCCAACCGTCGCGATTGGACTGGAAGGCAATCTGTGTGCCATCCGGCGACCAGGCGGGTAACTTGCTCTCAACCGAAGCGTCTGTCAGTTGGGTGAGCTCAGTGCCGTCCGAATTGACGACGCATATCTCGAAGTCCCCGGTACCACCGGGCAGTACATGCCCAAAGGTGCAGTGGAATGCGATGCGGCGGCTGTCAGGAGACCAGGTCGGGTACTCGGAAATGCCGGGGAGATCGGTGACCTGGCGCAGGTCCGAACCATCGGGCCGCATCACCCAAACGTTGGGATTCCCGCCCCGATCAGACATGAAGGCAATCCACTTCCCGTCAGGCGACCAAGCCGGTGAGTAATCCCCGCCGGGAGCAGCGTCGGACAGGTTTTGCTGGCGTGACCCGTCCGCATTCATGACATAGACTTCTTCGTCGCCATCGCGATGGGAGCGGAATGCGATTTGAGCGCCATCGGGTGACCAGGCCGGATCGAAATCCATAGCCGGATCGGTCGTCAGGCGCGTGACGCCTGAGCCAGCGGCATTCATCACGTAGATGTCGCCTTCATAGGAATAGGCGATTTTGCCAGTGAAAGCGCTTATCGAGAGGGGAGTCCCGGTTGGCGCGATGGTTGGATGCGCTGCTGACGTTCGCGCTTCAGTCTGCGGCGCGGTGGTTACGGTCATAGTTTCAGTGGTTTGCTCGACGGGCTGTCTGGCGTTTGCGCACGCGGTCAACACTGCCAATAGTAATAACACCATCAGAGAACAGGCAGGCGATTTCATCAGAAGTTTCCTTATCTGAGAGACGCGATTCTGATCGTACTACACCGTCCGCCATTTCAAGGTTCCCGGGTGTAACACGCTTCGCTGCGCTCCGCGGGGGGTGATGCCCACGTCAGGCGGCCCAGAATCGCCAGTGACGTTTGCGTGCAGGACAAACGGCCATGACCTTTGATCAACACGAGTTCGATATTCGCTGCGAGTGGGGGGAGCACGGTGTCTCCGCCCTGGCACCGGTCAGCGATGTCGTCATCATCGTGGACGTGCTCTCTTTCTCAACCAGTGTTGAGATTGCCGTCAGTCGGGGGGCGATTGTCTTTCCCTATGCGCGGGGAGATGACACCGCAGCGGCCTATGCCATTTCAGTCGGAGCAGAGTTGGCCGATCCCGAGCGAAATCGCAGCGGGTACTCATTGTCGCCGGCCTCATTGACCCGCATTCCCCAAGGCACTCGCCTCGTATTGCCCTCGCCCAATGGCTCCGCCTTGACCCTGGCCGCGAAACCAACGCCCGTTTTGGCCGGATGTTTCAGGAATGCGCGAGCGGTCGCTTCCGCCGCCAGCCAATACGGCCGCAAGATCGCCGTCATTGCCGCAGGGGAACGCTGGAGAGGTGACGACAGCTTGCGACCCAGCTTTGAAGACCTGATCGGCGCCGGCGCCATCATCGAGCGCCTGATCGGCCGTCAATCGCCGGAAGCGATCATGGCCGCAGCCGCATTTCGGGGAGTAGGAGCTGAGATCGGCCAATTGCTGAGGCAATGCAGCTCAGGCCAAGAACTGATCGGGCGCGGGTTCGAGAGCGATGTTATCCTGGCGTCACGACAAAACGTGAGCGGTTGCGCACCGGTTTTAGTGAATGACGCATACGTCCGAGCAGAGGCCTAAAGTTCCTCCACCATCCGCTCGGCAGCCAAGCGGGCGGAGACGAGGGCGGTCGGCACGCCGGTTCCGGGGTGGGTGCTGGCGCCGACGAAGTACAGGTTGCCGTAGCGGGGGTGCCTGTTGCGGGGCCGGAAGTAGCCCAACTGGGTCAGGTTGTGGCACAGACCGTGGGTGGCGCCTTTCATCAAGTTGTAGCGCTTGCGCCACGACAAAGGAGTGTAGCAGACCTCGAACTTCAGATGCGCTTCCAGGTCGGTGATTCCCAGGAGCGCCAACCGGTTGAATACGGCCTGCCGCGCCCGGTCCCGAATATCCCTCCCGTCCTGCTCGCCGCCGTCATTCAAGTGACTCACAGGGACGATGGCGATCAAGGTGTCCTGGCCCGGCGGGGCCAGCGAGGGATCCAGCCGCGCCGGCGCGTGGATATACAGGCTGGGGTTTTCGGGCAGAGCCAGGTTGTGCGTGATGCTGTCGAAGTTGCCGCGGTAGTCGTCCGCAAGAAACAGGGTGTGCGGCCCCAGCGACGGGTAGGGCTTGTCCACGCCCCAGAAGAAGCTGACGACCGAGCAGGAGAAGCGCTTGCGAGCCAACTGCCCGGCGAGGTCAGCTTCTGGAAGCAGGCGCTGATACACGTAGGGCAGGTCGGCGTTGGCAAGGACCGCGTCGGCGT
>DATDPS010000304.1:0-2620 GCA_035292625.1 Lysobacterales bacterium
GACAGTGCCGGCTCAGTCACGCGGAAATGGCCGCCATGGACTCGTCAGGCGGTGGCGAGTGGCGCCAGTGGCAGGAAAGCCTGCGTCTCCTAACATGAAACCGGAGTGTTGTTATGACTGAGCAGGAACTGCAAGATCCGCGTGCCATCCTTGAGCAATCTTCACTGGTGGCGAGCCACGACATGGTTGAAGCCGCGGTTGCCCGCCTGGCTTCCGCCGTCAACCGCCACTATGGTGACCAGTCGATCATTTTGCTGGTGGTGATGACTGGCGCCATCCTTCCTGCCACCTGGCTGGCCGCACGCCTGAAAATGCCGCTGCGCATGGATTTCATCCATGCCACGCGCTACGCCGGAAACACCCACGGTGGTGAACTGGACTTTCGCGTGCCGCCGCGCCTGAATCTGCAGGGTCAGGACGTGTTGATCGTCGATGATATTTACGACGTGGGATTGACCCTTGAACTGATCGAGCGCTACTGCGTTTCACGCGGAGCCCGTTCCGTGAACAGCGTCGTGCTCGTGCGTAAGCGGCACGATCGCGAGACGGCAGGCGAATTGCCCCGGTTCATTGGCCTCGATGTGCCTGACAAATACGTTTTTGGCTGCGGCATGGATGTATATGAGCACTGGCGGCACCTGGATGAAATCCGTGCGCTTGAGTCAGTTGCATGAACCCTGGCCGGCTCACACTGGCGCTGATCGGAGGCACCGGCCTTACGGAACTGGATGAGCAGCTTGAATCCATCGACATCGACACGCCCTACGGTGCGCCATCGGCCCCTATTCGGGTAATCGCCACCGAGCCGCTGCGCCTGCTGTTTCTGCCGCGGCATGGCAGTCCCCACCGTTTTCCGCCCCATTGCGTGAATTACCGCGCCAACCTGTGGGCTCTGCAGGCCGCCGGCGCCAGGCGTGTTCTGGCGGTTTACGCCGTCGGTGGAATCGGAGAGAGCTATTGTCCGGGAATGCTGGCCGCACCCGACCAGCTTATCGACTACAGCTGGGGGCGCGAGCACACTTACTGCGATTCGGCCCAGGCGGAGCTGGTACACGTGGATTTCACCCGGCCATACGATGGGCCCCTGCGCCGGACCCTGCTGGCCGCAGCGCAGGACGCCGCGGTGCCGCTGATTGACGGCGGTTGCATTGGCGTGTTCCAGGGGCCGCGGCTGGAAAGCGCCGCTGAAATCCGCCGTGCCCGGCAGGATGGTTGTCACATGGCCGGAATGACCGCATTGCCGGAAGCCGGCCTGGCGCGGGAACTCGGCCTTGACTATGCCGGTTTGGCCGTGGTGTCCAACTACGGGGCTGGCATTACGGAGGGAATTCTGTCCGAAGAGGACATTGCCTTAACCCTGCGTGAACCGATGGAGCGGGTACGCCGGTTGGTGAGCGCCCTGGTCCGGCGGCTGGCGATAGCGCCCGCCTGAAAAGAACCTCCCGGTGAACGCCTATCCCCACCTGCTGGCGCCGCTCGACCTGGGTTTTCTGACCCTGAAAAACCGCGTATTGATGGGCTCGATGCATACCGGGCTGGAAGACCGGGCCAGGGATTTCCCGCGACTGGCGGCTTATTTCGCGGAGCGTGCCCATGGGGGAGTCGGCCTGATCGTTACCGGCGGCTTCGCCCCGACCGTGCGTGGCTGGCTGGCGCCGTTTGCCTCACACATGATGTTTCCCTGGCAACCGAAACACCACCGCCAGGTGACTGAAGCGGTCCATTCGGCCCAGGGACGGATTTGCATGCAGATACTGCATGCGGGGAGATATGGATACCATCCGCTGGTTGTGGCGCCCAGCGCCATTCAGTCGCCCATCTCACCCTTCAAACCCAGGGCCTTGTCCGGCGGCGGCGTGGAGCGCCAGATCAAGGGCTTCGTACGCGCCGCCAGGCTGGCGCGTGAAGCCGGCTACGATGGCGTGGAGGTAATGGGGTCCGAAGGCTACTTCATCAACGAATTCACCACGCCCCATGTCAACAAGCGACAGGATCAGTGGGGCGGCGATACGGCCAGGCGCTACCGCATCGCCGCAGAGATCGTGCAGGGTATCCGCCAGGAACTCGGGCCGGATTTCATCATCATTTACCGCCTTTCCATGCTGGACCTTCTGCCTGATGGCAATAAATGGCCGGAAATCGTGGCCCAGGCCCGTGCCGTGGAAGCCGCCGGCGCCACCCTCATCAACACCGGCATCGGCTGGCACGAAGCGCGCATTCCCACCATAGCGACCATGGTGCCGCGCGCGGCATTCAGTTGGGTGACGCGCAAGCTGAAAGGTGAAGTCGGCATACCGCTGGTGACCACCAACCGCATCAACACGCCGCAGGTTGCGGAAGCCGTGCTGGCGAGGGGGGATGCCGACATGGTCTCAATGGCGCGGCCTCTGCTGGCCGATCCGGACTTCGTGCGCAAAGCAGCCAGCGGCAAAGCCGATGAAATCAATGTCTGCATTGCCTGCAACCAGGCGTGCCTCGACCACACGTTTTCCCGCCAACTGGCCACCTGCCTGGTCAACCCGCGGGCTTGCCATGAAACGATTCTGAACTTCACCCCTGCCGTCACGCGCCGCGATATTGCCGTTGTGGGGGCGGGACCGGCCGGCCTGGCGTTTTCCTG
>DATDPS010000305.1:0-25814 GCA_035292625.1 Lysobacterales bacterium
ACCAGTTTTCTGCCCGAGTTTGCGCTCGAGGTGTTTGCCCAGCCGCAGGGCCAGGGCGACGATCACGCAGGTCGTAATAGCGCATGCCGGCGCTGGCGCCATCGTTGAATTCCTGCGCTTGCTCGTCATAGCGCAGACCGCCGCTTTCCAGTACCACGACGCGCGTATCCTGGTTCAGGAAACGGCGGGCGATGGTGAGGCCGGCAATGCCGGCACCGATCACACACACATCGGCTTCGAATACCGGGTTTTCGGTGGCGGCGCGAAGATCCAGCAGCACGGCTATTTCTCGGGAACAGGGATGCCCATAGTAGGTTGCCGCCGCGCCCCTGAGCAATAGCGGCAACACTGCGAGATCCTCAAATAAAAAACCCGCCATAAGGCGGGTTTTCTATCGATTTGGCGTCCCCTAGGGGATTCGAACCCCTGTTGCCGCCGTGAAAGGGCAGTGTCCTGGGCCTCTAGACGAAGGGGACAGTTTGGTGGAGCCAGGCGGGATCGAACCGCCGACCTCTACAATGCCATTGTAGCGCTCTCCCAGCTGAGCTATGGCCCCGCAAAGCCGCAGCATGTTATCGGCTGGGCCACACGGTGTCAATGACAGTGTCAGCCCACGGTCACCAATGTGCCGGGCCTGGCGGCTGGCTCCATGGCATGCTGTGCCGGGCCCATGGTAACCACGCTGTGGCCTTGCTTGAGCAGGTAGTCCAGCCACCGTTCGAGGGCCCTGTTTTTGCGCCAGGCGCGCTGCATCATTGGCCGTGCCGGCCAGGCCGGGTGCGTGTCGCGCCGACAACCCTGCTGGCAATCGAAGGAGGTGGCTTCCGCCATCCTGGCATCGTGGTAGGAACGAATGTGCGCGTCCGGCACATAGCGGCCTTCCGCATCTTCCGAGAATTCGTAGGTAAGACGGAAAAAAGTCGTGTAGGCGTGCCGTTCAAGCACCTGCAGCCGGAGCAGCGGCGATCCGGCAACGCGTGATTTCAGATAGTTGGTGTAAGCGAATTCGTCCGGAATCAGCAATTGCAACAGGCGATAGATTTCGCCCTGCACGTCGTGCAGTCTTTTCAGTCGGGGCCTGGAGTAGAGCCCATCGGGTTGGCTGAATGAAACCATGCGAAAAGCATATCACAGCCATGTGGTTTGTCAGACTGCTGGCGTAAATCAAAACATTTCGCGCTGCAAGCCCAACTGCAGCAAAACGCGGCTGGCAATTTCCTCGATCGAACTGTGCGTGGTGTTGAACACTGGCACGCCGGTAGTGCGCAGCAAGCTCTCGGCTGCATCAACTTCCCAGTGGCATTGCCGCAGCGAGGCATACTGGCTGCCGGGCCGGCGGGTTTCGCGGATTTGCGCAAGGCGATCGGCATCGATGGTCAGACCGACGATCTTGGCCTTGTGCGGCCGCAGGAAAGCCGGCAGGATCTGCCGTTCCAGGTCGTCCTGGGTTAGCGGGTAGTTCGCGGCTTTCACGCCGAAATGCAATGCCATGTACAGGCAGGTGGGGGTTTTACCGGAGCGTGACACGCCGACCAGTATCAAGTCAGCACTTTGGTAGGCCGTGCTGACACCGTCATCGTGACTGAGCGCGTAGCTGGTGGCATCGATGCGCTCTTCATAGCGTTCCATGTTGGCCACCCCATGGGCCCGGCCGACGGAGGCCTGTGGCGCCATTCCAAGCGCTTGCGAGAGGGTATCGAGAAACGTGGCAAACAGATCCAGGATCACCGCATCGCTGGACTTGATGATCGAGCTGAGGTGATCGTCCACGATGGAATTGAACACGATGGGCCGCGCGCCATCTTCCCGGCCAGCCTGGTTGATCCGTTTCACGGCCTCGCGGGCTTTCTCGCTGTCACCAACGAAAGGAATACGCACCTGGCGAAAGTCAATGTCGCGGAATTGGGTGAGCAGGCTGTGGCCCAGCGTTTCCGTGGTAATGGCGGTACCGTCTGAAATGAAGAACACCGTGCGCTGCATACCCTGCCCTTGTAAAATGCCCCTCAACCAGTCCCAAGCGCTGCCAGCGCCCACTGGCGCAGCGACGCACACCGTTTATTCTCAATCACTGATACGGGAGTCACCCTTGGAACACTATATCAAATGGCTGCACGAGCTGGGCATGGATGACCTCGACCAGGTCGGCGGCAAGAACGCCTCACTGGGAGAAATGATCAGCCAGCTCTCGGGCATGGGCGTTGCGGTGCCCGGCGGATTCGCCACCACGGCTCACGCCTTTCGTGATTTCCTGGCGCAGTCGGGCCTGGCACAGAAAATCCAGCGGACGCTCGAGGCCCTGAACGTGGACAATCTTGCTGCCCTGGCCAGTGCCGGCAAGGAAATTCGCCGATGGATCCTGGAAACCCCTTTTCCAGTCAGGCTGGACCAGGCTATCGAGCAAGCCTGGAAGCAGCTGTGCGCAGACGCGGGTGGCGAGCCTGCAGTGGCCGTGCGCTCATCAGCCACCGCGGAGGATTTGCCGGACGCGTCCTTTGCCGGCCAGCAGGAGACGTTTCTTAACGTGCGGGGCTTGCAGCAAGTCAAGGCCCGAATGCATGAAGTGTTTGCCTCCCTGTACAACGACCGGGCCATTTCCTACCGGGTGCACCAGGGATTTACCCACTCCGACGTGGCGCTTTCCGCGGGCGTGCAGATCATGGTGCGTTCCGATCTTGGCACCAGCGGTGTGATGTTTACCCTCGACACTGAATCCGGCTTCCGCGACGCAGTATTCATCACGGCGTCCTGGGGCCTGGGCGAAACGGTGGTCCAGGGCGCGGTCAACCCGGATGAGTTTTATGTCTATAAACCGGCCCTGGCATCCGGCCATGACCCGATCCTGCGCCGCAACCGGGGAGCCAAGGCGATCGAGATGGTTTACAGCGACTCGGGGCGCGGGGTGGAAACCCGGCCGGTTGATCTGGAGCGAACGCTGCGTTTTTGTCTCAGTGACAGCGAAGTAATCAGCCTGGCCCGGCAGGCCGTGACGATTGAACAGCATTATGGCAAGCCGATGGACATCGAATGGGCCAAGGATGGAGAGAGTGGCGAGTTATACATTGTCCAGGCGCGGCCGGAAACGGTGCGCAGCCGCTCGGGCAAGGTGGTGGAGCGCTACCGCCTCAAGCAGGAAGGCGTCCTGCTTTGCACCGGGCGCAGCATCGGCCAGCGCATCGGCGCCGGCACGGCGCGGGTGGTTACTTCCATCGCAGACATCGACCGGGTGGGCCCGGGGGATGTGCTGGTTACCGACATGACCGATCCCGACTGGGAGCCGATCATGAAACGCGCCGCGGCCATCGTCACCAACCGTGGCGGCCGCACCTGCCATGCCGCCATCATCGCCAGGGAATTGGGCATCCCCGCCGTGGTGGGCTGTGGCGATGCCACGGAACAGATCCCGGCGGACAAGGATGTAACGGTTTCCTGCGCCCAGGGCGACAGCGGCTTTGTTTATGCGGGCCGGCTGGAGTTCGAACAAAGCGCCGACAGCTTCCAGGACATGCCCCCTGCCCCGCTCAAGATCATGATGAACGTGGGCAACCCGGATCGTGCCTTCGATTTTTCCCGCATTCCGAATGCAGGCGTCGGGCTGGCCCGGTTGGAATTCATCATCAACCGCATGATCGGCGTGCACCCCAAGGCTTTGCTCGAATATGCCTCCCTGGATGCCGCCACGCAGCAGGAAGTGGACCACAAGGTGGCCGGGTATGCCGACCCGGTCAGCTACTACGTCAATCGCCTGAGCGAAGGCATTGCCACCATTGCCGCCGCCTTCGCACCCAACCCGGTGATCGTGCGTTTATCCGATTTCAAATCGAATGAATACGCCAACCTGATCGGCGGAGGCAAATACGAACCGCACGAGGAGAATCCCATGCTGGGTTTTCGCGGCGCTTCACGTTTCGTGTCGGAGGCGTTCCGTGATTGTTTCGAACTGGAATGCCGCGCACTGCTGAAGGTGCGAGGTGCGATGGGACTGACCAACGTGTGGGCCATGGTGCCTTTCGTGCGCACCGTAGAGGAAGGGCGCGGCGTGATCGAGGTGATGAAGTCCTTCGGTCTGGTGCAAGGCGAGAACGATTTGAAGATCATCATGATGTGTGAACTGCCGTCCAATGCGCTGCTGGCGGACCAATTCCTCGATATTTTTGACGGCTTTTCCATTGGCTCGAATGATTTGACGCAACTCACCCTGGGCCTGGACCGCGACTCCGCGGTGGTGGCTCACCTGTTCGATGAGCGTAACGCGGCGGTCAAGGCTTTGCTCAGCATGGCGATAGCGGCTTGCCGGAAGCGTGGCAAGTATGTCGGCATCTGCGGCCAGGGTCCGTCGGACCACCCCGACCTGGCGGAGTGGTTGCTGGACCAGGGCATAGAGAGCATTTCACTCAACCCGGATAGCGTGGTGGATACCTGGCTGAGGCTGGCGGCGCACAAGCCTGGGCAGGCTTCGCTAAGCCAGGCAGGGACCCCCGCATGAAAGCGACCGTGTGTGCCGGGTTCCGCTCATTGACCTGCGTCATGGGTCAAGTTCCGTTCATGCGTTTATTCGGAGTATTCATGGCTTCGGGTTGCCTTGCAAGCACGCTGGCATGGGGCCAGGGCGGTCCACCAGATGACTCTGAAGTAACGGTCGAAACCACCGAAGTTCGCGCGACAACTTTGCAGCCATCGGTAAAAACAGTGGGGACTCTCCTGGCCGAGGCCTCGGCCGAGCTGCGGGCGGAAGTGCCGGGGCAGATTCTCGCCATGCACTTCGAGGAAGGACAGCGCGTCAGCCAGGGTTCAAAGCTGTTTTCGATCGAGGCCACTTTGTTGGAAGCCGAAGTCAACGAAGCAAAGACCAATGCCGAACTCACGCGTTCCGCCTTTTCGCGCGCCAGGGATTTGCACGCCAAAAAACTGATATCGGGCACCGACTACGACACAGCGAAGGCAAACATGGACGTCGATGTTGCCCGCTTGCTGTCGTCCCAGGCAAAGTTGTCGAAAACAGTGATCAAGGCCCCTTTCGACGGTTTCGCCGGGCTCCGCCAAATCAACGTGGGTGACTACGCCACCATAGGCCAGACGCTTGTCGAAGTCGTGCAACTCGACCCCTTGCGGGTGCGTTTCAGCATTCCCGAGACGCTGTTGCCCAAGATTCAGCCCGGGCTGGCAATTGACATCACTGTCGACGCCTATCCCGGGGAGGTCTTCGCCGGCACGATTACCGCCATCGCACCGCGCATCGATGTGCAGGGGCATGTCGTTGCCGTCCACGCCAGCGTGCCGAATCCGCAGCTCAAATTACGGCCTGGGTTTTTCGTTCAGGTCAGTGTTTCGCTTGGCGAAAAGGCCAATGCGATCATGATCCCGGAACGGGCTGTATGGCCCATCGGTCAGGACAAAACCGTGTTTGTTGTCATCGATGGAAAAGCGCAGCAACGCACGGTGGAAATCGGCGACCGGGAACCCGGACTTGTCGAAATAGTGTCCGGTCTGCATCCAGGCGATGTCATCGTCACCGCGGGTCAGATGAAATTACACGAAGGTGTTTCCGTTCGATCGGTTGCACCACCGCACGAGTCCTCGAACTAGCCATGCAGCTTCCAGTCATCTCAATCCGGCGCCCCGTGCTGGCCACGGTAATGAACCTGCTGATCATGCTGATCGGGATCATTTGCTACGAACGTCTGGCCGTGCGTCTTGTGCCAAACGTCGACGAGCCGGTGGTTTCTGTTTTTACCGGCTATCCGGGCGCGAACGCGAGCGTCATCGAATCGCAGATAACCAAACCGATAGAGGATGCTCTTTCCGGCATCGAGGGCATTGACCACATTCAATCGATAAGCCGCGCGGAAAGCAGCCAGGTCACGGTTCGATTCAAGCTGGATCGCGATGCTGACGCCGCCGCCAGCGACGTCCGGGACCGGGTGGCTCAATCACGCGAGTCGCTGCCCCAGGAAGCGGACGATTCAATAGTGCAAAAGCAGGAAGCCGACGCGCAGCCGATCATGTACCTGGCATTTTCGTCCGACCGGCACGATCTCATCGAGATCGCGGACCTTGCAACCCGCCTTGTCAAGGACCGCATCCAGACCATCCCAGGCGTCGCCGAGGCGCAGGTTTACGGCAATCGCTACGCGATGCGCATCTGGCTGAATTCAGATCGGCTGGCCGGTTACGAACTGACCCCGCAGGACATCGAAGCGGCGCTGCGCGCGCAAAACATCGAGGTGCCGGCCGGGCGTGTGGAAAGCCTGGACCGTGAATTTACGGTGCTGGCGGAAACGGACTTGCGCGAGCCGGAACAATTCGCCGAGATTCTCGTGAAAGAGAGCAATGGCTTCCAGGTTCACCTGGGCGATGTCGCGCGCATCGAGCTCGGCGCTGACAACTCACGATTTCGCGCCCGCTTCAATCGCCGCAATGCGGTGCCTCTGGGCATCGTCAAGCAGGCAGTCGCAAACCCCCTGGACATATCCAACTCGCTGAAGGAGCTCCTGCCCGAGATTACGCGCACGCTGCCGGAAGGTATGCGAGTCGAGATCGCATATGACAGTACGGTCTTCATTGAGAAGTCGATCAAGGAGGTTTATATCACCGTTGCGCAAGCCGTCGTACTGGTCGTGCTGGTGATATTTCTTTTCTTGCGGAGCTGGCGGGCCGTGCTGATTCCTATCGTGACGATTCCCGTGTCGATGATCGGCGCCTGTGCGCTGATGTATGTTTTCGACTTCACCATCAATACCCTGTCATTGCTGGCGATGGTGCTCGCCATCGGCCTCGTGGTCGACGACGCTATCGTCATGCTGGAGAACATTTACCGGCACATCGAGTCGGGTGTTGAGCCGCTTACGGCAGCTTTAACTGGCAGCCGTGAAATCGCTTTCGCGGTCATGGCAATGACGATAACCCTGGCCGCCGTATACCTTCCCTTCGCTTTTTCGACTGGCCGCAGCGGCAAGCTGTTCATTGAGTTTGCGCTGACGCTCGCGGGCGCGGTCATTGTCTCCGGATTCACCGCGCTCACATTGTCGCCGATGATGTGCTCCAGGTTACTGCGCCACGAAGTCCGGCACGGGAAGTTATTCAAACTGGGCGAGCGAATCCTGAAATCGCTGGATCGCAATTATCACGCCCTGCTCGACCGCGTGCTGTCGCGCCGTTGGACCGCCATTGGCATTGCGTCCCTTGTCATTGCCGCGATGTTTGCCCTGTTCCTGTCACTGCCTGATGAGCTGGCTCCGCAGGAAGATCGGGGACTTGTCATCGGCTTCGGCACGGCACCGGAAGGCGCCACCATCGATTACACCGACCGTTACGCAGCGCAAATGGAAAGCGCCTTCGACGCCATACCCGAAAAAGACGGTGGTTTTTCAATCGTCGGATTCAGTGGCGTAACCACGGCAATCGGATTTGTCGGGCTGAAAGACTGGGCTGAACGAGAACGCAGTGCGCAACAGATTTCGCAGCAGTTGTTTCCACAATTCGCAAACATTGCCGGGCTCATGGCATTCCCCATCACGCCGCCACCGCTAAGCCAGCAGGGCTTCGGCCAAGCCGTGAGTTTCGTCGTACAAAGCACTTCCTCCTGGGAGGAGCTTGGCGAAGTAGTGCAGCGGCTGCTGGTCAAGATGCGAGAAAACCCGCAACTGACAAGTGCTGATTCCAATCTGAAATTGAACAAGCCGGAACTGAAAATTGACGTCAATCGCGAAAAAATTGCTGCGGTAGGTGCAAGCGTCAGTTCGGTTGGGCAAACGCTGGAAACCTTGCTTGGCGGTCGTAACGTTACCCGCTTCAAGAAAGGTTCGGAGCAATACGACGTCATCGTGCAAGTCGAGGACGATGGCCGCCGGACGCCGGGTGACCTGGGCAATATTTTCGTGCGCGGCGCTGGCCAACAAATGATCCAACTGCAGAATCTTGCAACAGTGACTGAAACGGTGGCTGCCAAGGAACTCAACCATTTCAACAAGATGAGGGCGGCAACGGTGTCGGCCGGGCTCGCTCCGGCTTACTCGCTGGGAGAGGCTTTGACCTGGATGGAAGACGCGCTTGCCGAGGTGGCGCCCGGGGCGCTGTACGATCTGTCCGGCCAGTCCCGCGAGTTTCGTGAATCGGCGTCAAGCGCTTTCTGGTTGATGGCCCTGGCTTTGGTCTTTATATACCTGGTGCTGTCCGCTCAGTTTGAGAGTTTTATCGATCCCCTGGTCATCCTGGTGTCGGTGCCGCTGGCCATGTTCGGGGCATTCCTTTGCCTGGCCATTCTCAACCAGGGCAATGCTGCGGGCTGGTGGGAAATTACCGGTTCCTGGAACATATACACGCAGATCGGCGCCGTTACCCTGGTTGGGCTTATCTCAAAACACGGCATTCTGATCGTCGAGTTTGCCAATCAACTGCGCCAACAAGGGCTGGGTAAACGTGAGGCCGTGCTGCAGTCCGCGAGCCTGCGGCTGCGTCCGATACTCATGACGACGGGCGCAATGGTGCTGGGCGCAGTGCCGCTCGCATTTGCCAGCGGCGCCGGGGCGGAAGCGCGGCACCAGATCGGCTGGGTGATTGTCGGCGGCATGAGTTTTGGCACGCTGTTCACCCTGTTCGTCGTGCCGGTGGTCTACCTGCTGCTGGCAGGCCGGCATGAACGCAAAACCAGGGTAACCACGGCAACGCCGCTGCCAGGACTGCATTCATAAACTGCTGCGCCATTAGCCAAACAGGGGGCTACAAACCGCCCGGGCCGCAGTCCGTCTTGAGGAAATCCACCAGCGATTGGAACAGCGTCAACTGGTGGTGAAAAAAGAGCGTGTTGGAAAAGTGGTCGGCGCCGTCCAGTTCCACATACTTGTGCGGCTTGTCGTACTTCTCCAGTTCCGCCAGGTACTTGCGTACGTGGACCGGTGGCACCCGCTGGTCGACGTTGCCATGGACCAGCAGTATGGGCACGTTCACTTTCTCCACTTGCGTGATCGGTGAAACGCTGTCCCGCCACATGCTCACCTGCTCGATTTCACCAGCACCGCGGATGATGTCGCTGTAATAGGACACCTGCATCAGCGGGTCTGATACGGCCGCTCCGGCCACCACGCACTGGTATATCTGCGGCGTGCGCGCAGCGGCCACCAGCGCGGCGTAGCCGCCATACGACCAGCCGAACATGGCCACGCGAGCGGGATCTGTGAGGCCCTCTTTCACCAGGTAGGCGATGCCATCGTCCTTGTCGTCCTGCATCTTAAAGCCACCCTGACCGCCGTTGATGAAAGCCGACTGGTAGAACTCGAGACCGTAATTGCGCGAGCCGCGGTATTGTGGTTGCAGCACCAGGTAGCCCTGGTTGGCCAACAACTGGCCCCACTCGTCCCAGCTGACCCTTTCACTGACGAATGGCCCGCCGTGCGGCAGGACGATAGTCGGGAATGGCGGCTCCCCACGCGGCAGCGTGATATAGCCGGGTATGGATCGCCCATCACGCGCCGCGTAGGTGATGTAACGAACATCAGCGAGATCCTCACTCTTCAGCAAGGGCTGCTTACTGCCGATCGTGACCAGGTGGCCTTCCTTGATCAGGTAGTAAGTGCCGGGATCGTGCGGGCCCACGTTGTACACAGTCAGCGTCTGGTCTTCCCGCGACCTGCTGGTGATATAAATTTCGTGTGCACCAGGAATCAGACTCTCAAGTTGCGCGTAGGTGGCGGCCTCGGTGGCATCCCAGTACTCGACATGCAATTTGTCTTTCAGGTACACCGCGCCCACGATTTCGTCCGGGTTGGTCCAGGCGTTGCTGTGATAACGCACTCCTGCGATATCCACGTCTGAGCGCCCATAGAGGATTTCACCGAAAGCCTTGCGGTCGATATCGAATTCCCACAAGGCTTCTTTGTCCTGTCCATTGTTGGCCAGGACGTAAATCTGGTTCGGCTTGCCGGGTACCGGACCCAGCACCTCGAAATTCTCGAAGCTATTTTCGTGCTGGCGATAAACTTCTTCCCAGTCGGTGGCCCCGGGCCGACGGATATACCACAGGAGCTCATCGGTACCCCGGTCATAGCCGCGCGCCTGCCAGGGCTTGCCATTGGCATCGAACTCCACCTGGCCGAGGGTGATCTGCCCCTGGATCAACAACTTCTTGGCGCCGCTGTCCAGGTCCAGTTCGTAGTATGCGCGGGGCCGGAAGGCTTCATCGATCTTGGAACTGCGATCACTGCCCGGATTGAAGGAGATGATTACCTTGTCCGCATCATTGGGCAGCAGGTTCTCCAGCGTTGGATTGATTTCGCGGAATTCGTCAATTTTCTCCCGCTTCACGTCCAGCATGGCGAGGCGGTATTCGTAAACCCCTTCGTTGAAGCCATCGATCTTGTCGCGGACTTTCTGGCGGAACGAAACGACGATGTCGGCATCGCCCACCCAGTCGAAACTGATGATCTCCATCGGGTCTGCGTTGATGCGAAAAGGGGCTTTGTGCAAATTCGCGGCGTGGTAGACCTCGATCACCGGGTTGCCATCCTTGGTGGGGATGCGCATCAGTGCCAGTTTCTTGCCATCCGGGGACACTTCCACATTGCTGACCACGTCGCGCAGGGCCCAATATTCGATCGGGTAGGATTCGGCTGAAACAGTGGCAGGCATCAGCTGGAAACTCAGCACGGCGGCGGTTACCCTGACGCAAGAAGTCGTTGAAAATCTCATCATGGTCTGCTCGGAATATTGCCCGGAGTGGGAATCTCGACAGTTTAGAAAAAAAGAGCCCGCCTGGGTAGCGGCGGGCTCTTGGTTCAAGCAGTAGAACGATCGCAGGTTACTTTAAGGTCTCCACACGACGTTGATAAAATAGGTCCTGCCCATCAGGTCGTAGCCGTAACCGATCGGTACGTTATTCAGTGCCAGCACTTCGGTTCCGTCCACCAGCGGCGGGCTCTCGTCGAACACGTTGCGGATGCCGGCGCCGACAGTAATCGTGTCGCCATACCAGTACAGGGACGCTGAATTAAGCCAATAATCGTCGGTATCCCCAAAATCCCGGCACAGCACGTCATCCGGCGGGCCCAGGCAGGTGTCGGAAATGAAACCATTGCTGCCGAACACATCACCAAACTCATCGACTTCGTCGGGGTCCTGCACGGTTTCACCAATGTAGTTGATCACCCAGGTGAAGCGGAAATCATTGACGTTGAAACGCAGGCCAAGCTGGCCTTTCCACTCCGGGAACCCGATTTCCTTGTGGTCGTCATCAAAGTCCGGGTTGCCCTCGTCGTCGAGGAAGGTCTCGGATGCTTCCTTGTTACGGTTAAGCACCAGGTCGGCCGCGAAATGGATGGGCTGGGCGCCAACGTTGAAATCCATGTCGAAGTTGGCGTTGAAGTCGATGCCACGGTTGCGCGCTTCGTCGCGGTTGATGAACCGGGCGTCGATGATACTGAGGAAACCATCCGCGTCACGGTTGAGGTTGTCGCAGAACGAGCTGTCGAGTTCGGCATCGAAGTAACAATCGTTGACCAGGAACTGCGGCGACGGCTCGACGATGGTGTCGCTGATTTCGATGTCGTAGTAGGTTGCTCCAAAAGTCAGGTTGAACGCTTCGGTGAACGGCTGTTCCCAGGCAAAGCCATAGGTATAGGAGTCCGAGGTTTCGGCCTCGAGTTCCGGTGTGCCGCCACGGGCGATTTCCACGCTGTAGGTATTGAAGCCGCTGTTATCGAGAGCGGTCGGATCGACGCCGGTGCGGAAGCAGTTGTCCAGCACCTGTTGTTCACGCGTATCCAGTGCCGGATTGTAAGCGCCGGTGATCGGGTCGGTCGCGCCGTCGGGTATCACGCAGGGATCGGTGACATTAAGAAAGCCGGTCTGGTTCAGCAGGTACACTTCCCGCACGTTCGGTGCGCGGAAAGACGTGCCAGCCGTTCCTCGGATCAGCAGGCTGTTGACCGGACGCCACCCCAGCTTGGCCGACCAGGTGGTGTCGGAGCCGTACAGTTCATCGTCGGTCCAGCGGCCGGAGAGGTTGACGGTCAGCGACTCTGCGAAAGCCACACCGGCCAGCAGAGGCAGCTCGATTTCGCCGAACACTTCACGGGTCCACTTGTCACCCACCGCGCCGCCATCGGAGAAGAAACCAAAGAACAGTCCATCACGTGCCACGTCATCGGGAATGGACTTGATATCATCGACTCGATACTCCATGCCCAGGCCACCCGTGGCGGTGCCGCCCGGCAGGTCGAACAAGAAGCCATTGCTGTAGGCGCTGAACAGCGTCTGCTTGTACTTGGTGCGGAAATCGCGGCTGTCGAAAAGGTAATTACGTTCCGCCGAAGTGGCAAAATCGCCCACCACGGTACCCACCGGATACAGCGAGGATGCGAACATGTTGACCGGAACACAACCCGGCGCCGCATCGGCCGCCAGCACAACGCCGCGGTTGTTTTCGCACGGCGTGTTGGTGGTCGAGTAAGCGCCCAGCGACAGCTGCAGGCGGTCGTTGCGGATTCCGGGCCGATGTGAGGAGCCGTCGGACTCGGTCCACGAAGCCGCGACTTCGTAAATCCAGCCGCTCATTGAACCGAAGTCGATAGCGGGCAGGTCACCCTTCATGCCCAGGACAATGCGGTACTGTTCCATGTTGGTGGAGACCAGGTTGCGATCACCGGCGACCGATACGATGGGCAGCGTGGAACGGGGCCCGAGAGGGCCGCTCAGCAGGCCAAAGGTGGCCGGGGTGCAGAGTTCGATCGGCAGTCCGAAGGCGGCACACAGATCACCGTAGAAGGCGCCGAAATCCTCCACATAGTTCGGATTGGTTAGTTGGGCATTGTAGGCCAGGCCGCAATCCACGCCGCCCGGTGCGTTCGGGTTGCAGATGTTGTAGGGATTATTTGCCGGAACCGTTGGAAACAACTGGATTTCGCCGAAATTGGCCTGGAAATCGCGGTTGTTGTAGCCCGCCTCGAAGAACAGGGTATTGTTCATCTCGCCTTCGAAGGTGTATTCGCCGTAGCCCATGATACTGAGGCGGTCGGTTTCGGGGAACAGGGTGGCGTTTTGCGGCCCCGGCTTACCGTTCAGGTCATAATCGCGGAAGCTGATATCGGTCACACCGTCGCCATCGCCGTCCACGCCAAAACCAAATGCATTGGACTCAGAGAAATTGGGCCAGCCGCCGTTGCTGTAGCCCGGAGTGTAGTAAATGCTGCCGGCAAGGGGCACCGAGACGCGGGCCGCCAGCAGGCCAAGTGCACATTCGTCCCAGTCCATTCCGAACACGTTCCTGTAGAACTGGTCATCGCGACGGATTTGACCCTCCTCGGTGATTTCGTAGTTCTGCTCGCACTGGGCGCCGTTCCACGGCCGGTCGCCGATTCGGACTTCGTCGGTATCCTGGAATTCCACGCCAATGCCCCAGAACCCACGGTCGGTGTTCTGGCCGTAAACGGAGTTGATGGTGTAGCCGCTGCCGTTCTTTCCATCTGGCTCATTGAAGAAGGCGTCGAACTCGAAACCGTCGAAATCCTTGCGCATCAGGATATTGGTCACGCCGGCCACGGCATCGGAACCGTAAACTGATGATGCGCCATCCAGCAGCACGTCGTACTGGCGCACCAGCGAGGATGGAATCAGGTTGAGGTCCGGAGCGACCGGCACGCCTTCAACGCCCGAGGGCGCCAGGCGGCGGCCGTTCAGCAGCACCAGGGTACGGGCAGCGCCCAGACCACGGAGGTCAACCGTAGACGCACCCGGACCGTTGTCAAGCACAAACCCCGTAAACGTGAGGTCGATCTGCTGGCCACCGGCGGCGGTGGAGGTTTGCAGGATGTCTGCAGCATTGACCAGGCCTGCTTCTCGCGAACCTTCGGCGGTGATGATCTGCAGGGGAGAAATACTGGTGTATGTCTCGCGTTGCAGGCGCGAACCCGTTACCACGAGCTTGCCCAGTTCCACGCCCCCGTCATCTGTGGCCGCTTCATCGGCGTCCGCTTCATCTTCGTCTGTTTCGCCGGCGTCTTCGGCCGCTGCAGCGGCCGGATCGGTCGCGGCCTCGGCAACTTCCGCGCTTGCGTCGTCCGTTGCATCCTGTGCAAAGCCCGGAACGGCGAACAGGAGCGCCGATATCAAGAGAATTATTTTCCAGACTGAGGTGAAACCGAATCCCTTCGCGCTTTTCATTGAACCTCTCCCATTGACCTGACCCAAAAGGCTGCTTGGCAGTTACCAAGCGGGTGTTTTGATTGCAGAGTTTTGCTAAATTAATGTTAACGCGGAAACATAATTATCAGGAAAATGTGCCGCTTGCAACAAAATAGTAGCCGGTCACCCACCTCTGGTGCATTTATTTTAAGGGCGCTTCCGGTGACGGCAATCACATCTCCCCCGTCCCACCCAGCCGCCCCATGAACTGCCGGTAATAACGCAGCTCGGCGATGGATTCGCGGATATCCGCCAAAGCTTCGTGGCGATTGTGTTTGGTCAGGCCGGCCAGCAGCGATGGCGCCCAGCGCATGGCCAGTTCCTTGACCGTGCTGACATCGAGATTGCGGTAATGGAACCAGGCTTCGAGGCGCGGCATGAGGCGAAACAGGAAACGCCGGTCCTGGCAAATGCTGTTGCCGCACATCGGTGAAGTCTTTTCCGCGCTGTACTGCCGCAGAAATTCCAGTGTGCCTTGCTCGGCCTGCTCCAGGCTGACGGTGCTGCGCAGCACACGCTGCCATAAACCGGAAGCGTGGTGGTGCTCGCGGTTCCATTCATCCATGGCCTGCAGCGTGGCGGTAGTGTGCCGGATGGCAAAAACCGGCCCTTGTGACACTTCTTCCAGTTGTGCGTCGGTTACAACGGTGGCGATTTCAAGGATGGAATCGCGCTCGGGATTCAGACCGGTCATTTCAAGGTCGATCCAGATCAAACGTTCGCTGAAGTTTTCGCTCATGTTTTCTCTTCTCCCGCTGCTACGCATGATAGCACTGCAAAACTCGTCCAGCAGTTCGCGCGCAAGCGCGTTTACACTCTCGGGTGCTCCTACAAAGTCGTTGCACCCGGTTACAATAGCGCCGGTGAACAACACCCCAGCCACCATCCTCGCCTCCTATGGCAACCAGGGCATTGCCGAACTCGCCGATGGCAGCCGGGTGGATTGCGTGTACCGGCGTTCGGTGGGACGGCCTTTATGTGGTGACCGAGTGGAGCTCGAAACCACCGCCCCATCTGCCTTCGCGGTTGCCGGGATACTGCCGCGCCGCAACGTGTTTGTCCGCGCTGACCGGCAAAACCGCAAGCAGGCGGTAGCCACTAACCTGGACCGCGTGTTGATTGTCATTGCCCCACAGCCGGCGCCCAGCAAGGATCTGGTGGAACGCTACCTGGTCGCGGTCAACAGCCTGGGCATGGAACCCGTGCTGGTTTTCAACAAGGCGGAATTGCTGCCAGCTGATCGCGCTGCTGCTGCTCCTCCCTTCAACCGTGTGGAGCAGTACCGCAGCCTGGGTTACGTGGTGGTTGAGGTTTCCTGCAAGTCAACACCGGGAATTGAGCCCTTGCTGCCGTATTTGCAGGACGCCACGTGCATCCTGGTGGGCCAGTCTGGGGTGGGAAAATCTTCCCTGGCCAATCGCCTCATTCCCGACCTGAACCTGCAGACTGGCGCCTTGTCCCGCGCAAGCGGCAAAGGCACGCACACCACCACCACCACCATCATGTATTCGCTGCCCGGCGGCGGCAGGCTGATCGATTCACCCGGCGTGTGGGAGTACGGCTTGTGGGACGTTTCATTGGAGGAGCTATGCAGCGGCTTCCCCGAGTTTTCCGCCGTCGTGGGCCAATGCCGTTTCAACAACTGCCGCCACAAGGGTGAACCCGGGTGTGCCGTCGCCCGGGCGGTGAGTGAAGGTAAAGTACTCAGCTGGCGCTATGAGTCCTACCTGCGCCTGCTGGCGCAGAGCGGATGAGGCAACAGCCACGGCCGGGTGGGGTCAGAGTAAAGTGCCAGGTTTGTTAACCTGGCACTTTACTCTGACCCCATGCCACCCGAAGTGCGGCCAGCTCCGGGTCGTGTTGTGCTATATTTCCATTTCCTGCAATTCATTTCCGGGAGACAGTGACATGACACGGATCGTTCTGACACTGATATTGATGTTGACGGCCCCGTTTGTGGCGGCTGACGTTCTTTTGATCGAGCAAGTTCGACAGGTCGGTCGCATGAACGTGCCGGTCAACGGACAGACCATGGCCAAAGTTGAAGCGGCGTTCGGCGCACCGCAGAGTAAAAATAATCCGGTGGGTGATCCACCCATCACGTCCTGGAAGTATGAACGCTGGAGCGTCTACTTCGAGTATGACCGGGTTTTGTTTACGGTGCTGGATAAAGGTGAAGTCATAGAAGGCAAAGCACCCGAAGCCTGAGAGCCATAACCACGCGGGATTTCCCGGCGGCTTCAGGCGCCTGGTTTTGATGTGCTGGTACCCGTTCTGCGGTATCCTTGCGCACTTTGTTTGCAGGTCCGTTTCATGCCGCCCGAACTCGTACCCAACCAACTCCCGGTTGAACCGGCGCCGCAGCCCGTGGCGGAAGAGCCCGTGCGCCGCCTCGATCGCGATGGCATCCACTACACCCTGATTGGAACGGCCCACGTATCCCGAGCCAGCGCCGAGGCCGTGCGGGAAATGGCCAACCGGGATGAATACGATGCCATCGCTGTCGAACTGTGCCCGGCGCGCTACGACGCGCTCACGGCTGAGCGGAAATGGACCGACCTCGACCTGTACCGGATCGTGCGCGAAGGTAAAGCCGGGCTGGTGATGGCCAACCTCGCTCTCAGCGCCTATCAGCGCCGGATCGCCGAGCAATTTGGCATTGAACCCGGGGCCGAAATGCGTGCTGCGGCCAAAGCAGCAGCCGAGCGGAAGGTGCCGCTGCAACTGATCGATCGCGACCTCGCCACCACCTTGCGCCGCAGTTACGCCAGCGTGCCCTGGTACAAGCGGATCTACCTGATGACCGGCCTCGCGCTGGGGATGGTCAGTTCCGACGAAATCGATGAGGACGCCGTCGAACGTCTCAAGGAAGGCGACATCCTTGAGTCCACGTTTTCCGAGTTTGCCGCGCAATCGCCTGAGCTGTACAGGGCCCTGATCACCGAACGTGACCAGTACATGGCCGCCCGTTTGCGCCAGGAAAATTCTACGTCGGGCCCCGGCACGGGGGGCAAAAACATCCTGGTGGTGATTGGCGCAGGCCACATGGCGGGAATGGCCAGCCATTTGCAAGGTGGCCCGGAACAGCCCGAAGACGTCCGGCGTGAGCTGGATCAGATACCCGCCAGGTCGCGTTGGCCCCGGGCGATTCCCTGGCTCATCATGCTGCTGGTCCTGGCGGGGTTTGCCATCGGCTTTTCGCGCAGCCCGGCGATCGGCTGGGAACTGGTGTGGATCTGGGCCGCCATCACGGGCGGCCTGGCCGGTGTCGGGGCATTGGCGGCACGCGCGCATCCGCTGACCATCCTCAGCGCGGTGCTTGCTGCGCCCCTGACCACCCTCAACCCGGCTCTCGCGGCGGGCATGGTAAGCGGCCTGGTCGAGTCCTGGGTGCGCAAGCCGAAAGTCTCGGACCTGGAAAATCTGCGTTTCGACATTACCAGCGCCAGGGGCTGGTACCGCAACCCTGCCACCCGCATCCTGCTGGTTTTCTTTTTAACCAACCTCGGCGCCGCCATCGGCACCTGGGTAGCCGGGTTCCGGATTTTCGATGCACTGAGCTGAGGTTTCCGGGTGAAGATCGGCAGCCACATCATTTCCAACCCCCTGGCGTTGGCGCCCATGGTGGGTGTTACCGACCGGTATTTCCGCCAGCTGTGCCGTGAGCTGGGCGCCGGCTATGTCGTGACCGAGATGCTGGCTGCAAATCCGGAACTACGGGACACCAGCACGTCGATCAGGCGCGGCGATTTCGCGGGTGAGCCCGCACCTTTCGCGGTGCAGATCGCGGGCAGCGAGCCGGAGTGGATGGCCGACGCCGCAAGGTACAATGTTTCTCGCGGTGCGGGCATCATCGACATCAACATGGGCTGCCCGGCAAAAAAAGTCTGCAACAAGTTGGCCGGATCCGCCCTGTTGACTGACCCGGACCGGGTGCGGGCCATACTCGTGGCCGTGGTGACGGCGGTGGATGTACCCGTCACCCTGAAACTGCGCACCGGCCCGGAGCCTGCCAATCGCAATGGCGTCGAGATTGCACAGATGGCCGAACAACTTGGTATTGCCGCCCTGTCCGTTCACGGCCGCACCCGCTCCGACCGCTTCAACGGCCAGGCCGAATACGACACCATACGGCGCATTTGCCAGGCTGTGCGCATCCCGGTGTTTGCCAATGGCGACATCACAACGCCGCAACAGGCAGCCGAGATCCTGGCCCTGACCGGGGCGGCCGGCGTCATGATCGGGCGCGCGGCACAGGGCAATCCGTGGATTTTTCGCCAGGTCCGCCACTACCTGGACAGCGGTATTGAACTGCCGCCCCCGGCGGTTGAAGAAGTCAGGGAAGTCATGCAGCGGCATCTGAGCCAGCTGCACGCCGCCTATGGCGAGGGCATCGGGGTGCGGGTGGCGCGCAAACACATCGGCTGGTACCTCGAGGGCCGGCCGGGCGCCAACCGGTATCGGGACCAACTCATGCGCTGCGAGTCCGCGCGCGAACAGTTCGCTTTGCTGGACGCATGTTTCCTGGCGCTGGCGGTACAGGAAAAGCCGCTGGCGGAGTGCGAAATACCGGTCCAACAGCGGGCTGCATGAAGTCATTGCGGCGGGTCGCTGAGGTATGATCACTTCCCCGTTCAGGGCGCGCTTTGCACCACATGACGGTGAGCTCAGCGCGGACAAGCTGTCCTGGTACGGTTTGCACGGCAGCAGCCGCGCCATCGCCCTGCATTGCGCCGCACAGGCCAACACAGGCATCACCCTGGTGGTTACCCGCTCGAGCCACCAGGCCCAGGTGCTGGCCCGCGACCTGGAATTGCTGGCGATCAGGCCCCAGCCAGTCCTGTTGTTCCCGGATCACGAGACCCTGCCTTACGACGCTTTTTCTCCTCATCCGGACATCATCTCGGAGCGCCTGGCCGCGCTTTCCGCCTTGTCCGGTATGCAACAGGGCCTGGTGCTGGTTTCAATCTCGGCGCTGGCACAGAGGCTGCCGCCGGTCAGCTATATGCTGCAGCGCAGCTTCGATTTGCACCCGGGACAAAGCCTGGTCATCGAAACATTCCGCCAACGCCTGGTCCACGCCGGTTACGAAGCAGCCGAACAGGTCTACCAATCCGGCCAGTTCGCCATCCGCGGCTCAGTGATCGACCTTTTCCCCGCCGGTCGGCCGGCACCGATCCGGCTGGACCTGTTCGACGAGGAAATCGACAGCATCCGCGAGTTCGATCCCGATTCACAACGTTCCAGCGGGCCGCTCGAGAAGGTCACCATGTTACCGGCGCGTGAGTACCCGATGGCCGCCGCCGACCTGGATGAATTCCGGCGTGCTTTCCGTTTGCGCTTCGACGTCGACACACGGCAGGTAAGGTTGTACCAGGATTTACGCGCCGGCATGCATCCGCAGGGCCTGGAACAGTATTTGCCACTGTTCTACAGCCAAACCTCCAGTTTCCTGGACTACAGACCTGCACCGATGAACCTGGTACTCCAGGCCGGCGCCCTGCAAGCCGCTGCTGACCTGTTTCGACGCACCCGGGAACGCTGGGAGCAGCGCCGCCACGACATCGAACACCCGGTGCTGGACCCGGAAGAGCTGTTTTTCACTCCCGATGAGCTGGCGCAACAGCTCAGCCGTCTGACCGGAATCGTTTTGCAGGAAGACGCGGTAGTGCCTTCTGCCGGCATGGCATTCAATGCCAGCGCGGCGCCGGACGTGCACATCCATGAACGCGGCAAGGAAGCAGCCGCGGACCTGAAAGGTTTCATCGCTGGATTCGCCGGCCAGGTGCTGTTCTCCGCCGACACTCCGGGGCGGCGTGAAGTGTTGAGCTCGACTTTGGCTGCATTCGGCATCAAGGCCCCGGTGTATGAGGATTTTGCCGCGTTCCACGCCTCGGCCGCCCACCTCGGCCTGGTGGTGCTGCCCGTCGAGGAGGGTTTTGTTATACCCGGCGAACTGGCGTTGCTGACCGAATCGCAACTGTTTGGCGGTCGCACGCGGCAGAAAAACCGGCGTGAAAGCACGGAGCGGGATCCTGAATCGATCATCCGCAGCCTGGCCGACATGGCGGAGGGAGCGCCAGTCGTGCACGAGGACCACGGAGTGGGACGCTACCTCGGCTTGCAGACCCTGGAAATAGACCAGCGCCCGGCGGAGTTCCTGGTTCTCGAGTACGCCGACGGCGACAAGCTCTACGTCCCGGTTTCCTACCTGCACCTGGTCAGCCGCTACACCGGCAGCGATCCGGACAGCGCGCCCCTGCACCGCCTGGGCAGCAAGCAGTGGGACAAGGCGCGAAACAAAGCCGCGGAGAAAATCCGCGATGTCGCCGCCGAATTGCTCGATCTGTATTCACGGCGCCTGGCGCGGGATGGTTTTGCTTTTCCACTGGACGAGAAACTCTACGCGGAATTCGCCGCCGGTTTCCCGTTCGAAGAAACCCCGGACCAGCAAAACGCCATCGACGCCGTAAAACGCGATCTTGCGTCGGGGAAAGCCATGGACCGCGTGGTCTGCGGCGATGTCGGCTTCGGTAAAACCGAAGTCGCCCTGCGTGCCGCCTTTGTTGCCGTGCAGGCGGGACGGCAGGTGGCTCTGCTGGTGCCTACCACCTTGCTGGCGCAGCAACATCTCTCCACCTTCAGCGACCGGCTGGCGGACTGGCCGGTGCGGGTCGAACTGCTGTCGCGGTTTCACAGCAGCGCGGAAAACAAGGCCGTGCTGGAGCGGCTGAAGTCCGGCGCTGCGGACATCGTCATCGGCACTCATCGCCTGATCCAGAAAGATGTCGTATTCCACAACCTGGGCCTGGTCATCATCGACGAGGAACACCGCTTCGGCGTGCAGCAGAAAGAACGCTTGAAGCAATTACGCAGCGAGGTGGATTTCCTTACCCTCACGGCCACGCCCATTCCCCGCACCCTGAACATGGCAATGTCGGGCTTGCGCGACCTGTCCATTATCGCTACTCCTCCCGCGCGCCGCATGGCGGTCAAAACACTGATCACGCGCTGGGATAGCGCGGTGATCCGCGAGGCGCTGTACCGTGAGCTGCAACGCGGCGGCCAGGTGTTTTTCCTGCACAACGAAGTGCGCAGCATTGAACGGATGGCGCGCGAAGTGCAGGAATTGGCGCCATCCGCGCGCCTGGCGATTGCACACGGCCAATTGGCGGAAAAGGAACTGGAATCAGTCATGCTGGATTTCTACCGCCAGCGCTACAACGTGCTGGTGTGCAGCACCATCATCGAAAGCGGGATCGATGTGCCGACCGCCAATACCATCATCATCAACCGGGCCGACCGCTTTGGCCTGGCGCAACTGCACCAGTTGCGCGGCCGGGTCGGCCGCTCCCATCACCGCGCCTATGCCTACCTGGTGGTGCCGGATCAGCGCAGCATGACCACCGATGCGCGCAAACGCCTCGAAGCCGTGGCCGCGCTGGAAGAGCTTGGCGCTGGTTTCACCCTGGCCACGCACGATCTCGAAATCCGTGGCGCCGGCGAGCTGCTGGGAGCGGAACAAAGCGGACAGATCCAGGAAATCGGTTTCAGCCTTTACAGCGACATGCTGGCGCGTGCCGTGGCAGCCCTGCGCGATGGCAAGGAACCGGGCTCCGATCTTTCGCTGCACCGCGGTGCGGAGCTCGACCTGCATCTGCCGGCATTGATCCCGGAAACCTGGCTGGCCGATGTGCCCACCCGCCTGATGCTCTACAAACGCATTGCCAGCGCCAGGGATGCGGCTGCCCTGCGTGAATTGCAGGTGGAAATGATCGACCGTTTCGGCCTCCTGCCGCAGCCGGTCAAGAACCTGTTTGCCGTCGCGGAGTTACGTCAGTTGGCCGAGCGCATTGGCATCGCCCGGTTGGACGCGGGGCCGCAAGGCGGCCGCCTGGTATTCAGCGCGGATACGTGCGCCGACCCCGCAGCGGTAATCCGCCTGATCCAGCTGCAACCGCAGCTGTACCGCATGGACGGGCCACACACCTTGCGCATTCACGGGCTCGCTGAAGACGCCATCCAGCGCCTTGCCGCGGCCCGCGAGTTGCTGCAGCAACTGCACCCGGATGGGTGAATCGGTGCACTGGGTTAAAGCTGGAAAGTCCATCAGAGGGCGCGAGGGCGTGTCTCTTAATGGACTTTCCGGGTTAAACTCAGGCGCTTGAAACACGCATCGCGCATCCTGTTTTGTAAAATATAATTAAATAATATACATATATTACAATGATATACAGAATATTCTTAATATTATTTAGCATTTTACTGCTGAGCAGTCAGGAAGTCCAGGGACAGGAACGGCGCTACCGGATTGAACTTTTGGTGTTGTCGCACCTTGACCCGGCATCCGATCTCATGCCCGGGACGGAATTAACGGATTATTCGGCGGCGCTGGACTTGCTGGCGCGTACAGCGAAACCGATCGATGCTCCGGCAGGATCCGCGGCCGATGGTCCCGCCGCGGATCCGCACGCGGTGGTGTGGATCGAAACGCCCAGCGAAACCATGCAGCTGGCCTGGCAACGCTTGCGTTCGAGTTCGGGTTTCCGCCCGGAACTGTATTTTTCCTGGGAGCAATCCAACCAGCAGCCATTCCCCCTGGTGCGCGTGCACGATGCAGCAGTGCTGTTCGAGGAAGAACCATTCCCTGCATCGCTGGCGGAGACGGCTGCCGGCCCGGCCCCGCAGACGGGCGTTGCAGCCGCGACCCCGGCACCGGCCCTCACCCGCTACTACCGCATCGATGGCGCGGCCAGTTTTCGCAAGACCCGCTTCCTGCACCTGGATCTGGATCTTGAGTTTCGTGCCCCTGCCCCGAGCGTCATTGATGCCCCCGCTAACACGGCGGTCACGCCAGCGATCTCCCCTGCGTTTGCGTTCGAAGCGCATGCCCTGCAGCAAAGCCGCCGGGTCCAAACGCGGGAAATAGAGTACTTTGACGGTCCGGTATTCGGCGTACTGGCCTTGATCACCCGGCTCGAAGCGGAAGCTGACGACACCGATCTGCACGACTGACGTACTGACGAGGATTTTGTCCGTGAAGCACCTGTTACTTGCCCTGTCGGGATCATGTTTCGGCCTCTGCAGCCTGGTTTCCCTGCAGGCGGCGGATTTCCCGGAGGTCCGGATTCCTTACGAAAAATTTGTCCTCGACAACGGTTTGCGGGTAATCGTCCATGAAGATCGCAAAGCCCCCATCGTGGCCATCAGCGTGTGGTACCACGTTGGCTCCAAGGACGAACCGCCGGGGCGCACCGGTTTTGCCCACTTGTTCGAGCACGTCATGTTCGAAGGTTCAGAGAACTTCAATGAGCCATTCAGCAAGCCGCTGGAGCAGGTTGGCGCCACTTCCCTGAACGGCACCACCTGGTTTGACCGCACCAACTATTTCGAAAACGTCCCGACACCGGCCACCGAGCTGGCGCTGTTCCTTGAATCAGACCGCATGGGCCACCTGCTGGGCGTGTTGACGCAGGAGAAGCTGGACCAGGAACGCGGGGTGGTGCAGAACGAAAAACGTGAAGGTGACAACCAACCCTATGGCCTGGTTTATTACCGGGTTCTCGAAGGGCTTTTTCCTGCAGGCCACCCCTACCGGCACGAAACCATAGGCTCCATGGAAGATCTCAATGCCGCGTCTCTGGAGGATGTACACGAATGGTTCAATGACTACTACGGCGCTGCCAATACCGTGGTGGTGCTGGCTGGCGACATCGCGCCCGCCGAGGGTTTAAGGTTGGCGCAGAAGTATTTCGGCCACATAGCGCCGGGACCGGTGCTGAAAAAAATGCAAGCCTGGGTCCCCGACCGCGTGGCCAACACGCATGAAATCATGTACGACGACGTGCCACACGTGCGCAGCTACCAATACTGGGCCGTCCCGGGGCGCACCATGCGGGAACGCGCGCTGCTGGAGCTGGCTGCCTCCGTGCTCGGTGACGGCAAGAATTCCTGGCTGTACCAGGGCTTGATCCATGAAACCCAGTTGGCGGTGAGCCTGAGCGTCGAAGTCGAAGCGCAGGAACTGGCCAGTATGTTTTCCATCGACACGACGCTCAGCCCGGGCGCTTCCCTGGATGAAGTAAACGGCATCATCGAGTACGAATTGCGGCGATTTATTGCCAAAGGACCGGGCGAGGAAGAGCTTAAGCGGGCGCGGGCCAAAATCAATGCCGCGGTCATTCGTGGCCTGGAAGAAGTCGGTGGTTTCGAGGGCAAGGCCGCCACTCTGGCTGAAGGTGAACTGTACGATGGCGACCCGGGTTTCATCAACACGCTGTTAAGCTGGATTAACGACGCCAGTGCCGAAGACGTGCGCCTGGTGGCAACCGACTGGCTGGCGGATGGGCGCTACCAGCTGGACGTTTTCCCCCAACCGGAGTTCACGGCCGGCGAACCGGCGGTAGACCGCAGCCGGGGACTGCCACAAGTTGGCGAGCTGCCCGATCTGGCTTTCCCCGTGGTTGAACGGGCCACGCTGCGGAACGGCATCCCGGTGGTACTGGCGCAGCGCCATGCATTGCCCATCGTGTCGGTCGCGCTGCAGTTTGATGCTGGCTACGCAGCGGATGCCGGTAACAAACCGGGCACGGCAAGTTTTACCCTGGGCATGCTGGATGAGAGCACCAAGAACCGTTTGGCCCTGGAAATTGACGCGGCAGCGGAGTCCCTCGGCGCGGAGTTGAGCAGTGGCTCCAATCTCGACATGTCGGCCGTTTCCCTGTCAGCTCTCACCGTCAACCTTGCCCCCTCGATCGAGTTGCTGGCCGACGTGGTGCGCAATCCGGCTTTCGCATCTGATGAAATCGAGCGTATGCGCGTGCGCCGAATCGCCGCGGTGCAACTCGAGAAAAACCAACCCCTGGGCATTGCCTTGCGCACCTTGCCGCCGTTGATTTACGGACCGGACCACGCCTATGGTATCCCCTTCACCGGCAGCGGCACGGAGGCGTCGAACCTGGCAATCACCGCGGAAGACCTGGCACGTTTCCACCGCGACTGGCTGCGCCCGGACAACGCCACGGTGTTCGTGGTCGGCGACACCACGCTGCAGGAAGTGCTGCCCATGCTGGAGGCTTACCTGGGTGACTGGAAATCCCCTGCTTCGCCGCTTCCCCGGAAACACCTTGGCGAAGTCGCCCTGCCGCAAGGCAGGCGTTTGCTGCTGGTGGATAAACCAGGTGCACCCCAGTCGCTGATCCTGGCCGCTCACCTGGCCCCTCCCACCGGGGTGAGCAACAACATTGTGATCGAGGTGGTGAACGACATCATCGGCGGAAACTATTCCGCGCGGGTCAACCAGAACCTGCGGGTGGACAAGCAATGGTCTTATGGCACCTTCACCTTGCTGCCGGATGCGCGCGGCCAGCGGCCATGGCTGGTTTATGCCCCGGTGCAAACCGACCGGACTGCCGATGCGCTGCGTGAACTGGAAGAAGAATTTGAACGCTTCCTGTCAACGGAGCCCGCGAGAGAAGACGAACTGCTCAAAGTCGTGCGCAACAATTCCTTCAGCCTGCCTGGACAGTACGAGACCAACAATGCGGTGCTGGCTGCCTTGCTGGCCAATGACCGTTTTGGCCGCCCCGATGATTACGTCTCCACCCTGGAAGCACAGTACGCATCCCTCTCGCTGGAAGAAATCC
>DATDPS010000306.1:0-4716 GCA_035292625.1 Lysobacterales bacterium
CTATTTAATACCGGCTGTAAAGTGTGATGTTCCTGGCCCTCGCCAAAGGCCTGCGCGTCGACAATAACCTGGTGTTTTTTGTCGACCGTGGCGATCCCGTTATAACCCTGTATCGTGCCTTTGCTGGTCGTCATCTTCGCGCTTTCATTATCGGTGATGTTGCTTTTGACTTCCTGTGCCCGTTTCCCCTGGCCCAGCCTGGGGCTGGCAGACTTCAGGAATCGTTCAATCTTGTCGTGGGCTTTGTTTAAGGTCTCAATGGCTTGTTCGCTGCGCCGGCGTCTTGCCGCATCACCCGTGTCGCTGGCATCCAGCCGTTTATGCTCATTCAGATAGTGGTGCATCCGGCGTTTTATCTTGTCGCGTTTCTGTTCGAGTTCCTTAAATGTCCCCGACCATTCCTTCGCGGCATTGCTCGATATCTTGCAACCGTCCAGCGCAAACAATTCCTTGCCTAACAAACCTTGCTCGTCACAGATAAGCAGGACCTGTTCAAACAAGGCCTCGATCTCTTCGCAACGTCCACTCACAAAATCGGCCAGTGTCGTGAAATGCGGCACCGTATCGCAAGACAGGGCTTTAAAAATAATGTTGGTCTCGCAACACCATTGGATCTCGCGGCTCGACGTGATGCCTTTTGAATAGGCGAAGAGAATGATCTTTAACAGAATCGCCGGATCGTAGGCTGGTCGTCCTACTTCTTCATTCTGATAGCGGGGATGGAAGATCGTTAAGTCCAATTTGTGATCGATAATGTAATTGATCGCAAACTCAAACGTCCCGGCTTGCAACTGATCGGTATAGTTGATCACCACCATCTTGCTTTGCTTGGGATCGTAAGGAATAAATTTAGGCATGAAGGTGACTCCCTGTGACGATGAGTCATTTTATCAGAGTGTTACGCTGTTTCTTGGGTTTTTCTACAGCCTCAACGCCCCAATAAGCGGCGCAATAGCGGAGCACGGCTTGCGCATAAAATGGCGAAGCCATGCGCAAGCTGCGCGGAGTCTATTGTGTCCGTTTTGATTGGTTTGTTATGCGGCTGATTCATGCTCAACATTCCATCCTGGGAAAACAAGCACTGCAGGATGACAACGGAGCGCTCTTGCCAATACCTTGGCTCTTTCTACCCCTAGCTGCACCCGATCATTCTCGATTGCTGAAATAGTCGACTGGGGAATGCCAGCCATTTCCGCTAATTGGTTCTGACTCAATTCCTGAAGCTCGCGCAAAATCCGCACAGACTCACCAACGGAAACTTCAACTTGGCGCCTCGCTTTGACATATTCGCTCATGCTATTTCCTCCGATAATCATGCGGAGTTACGTTTTCTACCTGAACTAAAACCCGGTCATTTTCGACCTTGTAAATCACCCTGTACTGCAAATTTAGCCTGGAGGAACGATAACCAGCCCACTGTCCAGAAAGTGATTCGTCGTGGAATCCTTTAATGCTTCTTAAGCCCTGAGGACCAGAGATAGTTACGATATCTTTCCACTTCTCATACCGCTTCGATATTTCTATTGGAGCCGCAGCCAGACTCTTCGCTACCCGCTTGTGCTCATAGATTATCCACATACCATCTATAGTATGTATGTCATATATGGTATGTCAAGCTAGAGCCGAGGTGCCGCATAACTATTAGTAGCCTGCCTAAAAGCTGTTTTCATATCCGACTTTTAGGCGCTGATCAAATGGCAGTCTTTGAATAATCATGAAGTTAGCCTGTAAAAACACTGCAAATAGAGATAATAATTGTTGCAAGAAGGTCACCATGACAGGATCGAATTTACCGATACAAGCATGTCGCAGCCTCCAGGCAAAAGCAAGTTTCGGCAGCGATCCTGAATGAGGCAGGGTTGAACTCTTGCATGGCCCTGTTTTTATTCAATCGAGCCCGGGCTTGGATGGAATAGGTTTCACTTATGTTCCCGGCTTGATTAGTATGGCGGTATGGCGAAATTCTTTCTTATCGCGGGTGCCGTCAATGCCATGCTGGCCGTAGGCCTGGGAGCCTTCGGCGCCCATGGCCTGAAGGGCAGGGTGTCAGCGGATTTGCTGGTGGTCTACCAGACCGGTGTGCAATATCACGTCTATCATGCCCTGGGCCTCATCCTGATCGGGATCCTCGCGTTGCATCTGCCGGCGTCGGTCTGGATGAAATGGTCCGGCGGATTGATGCTGGCGGGTATCCTTTGCTTTTCCGGCAGTCTTTATCTCCTGGCAGTCACCGGGATCCGCTGGCTGGGCGCCATCACCCCGCTCGGTGGCCTTGCCTTCCTCATTGCCTGGTTGTTGCTGGCGGTGGCCGTGTTCCGATTCGAGGTATGACAATTATGACAACTTCTGCATCCGCTCCATTCGCTGAAAGCAAATTCCTGCCCCTCCTCTACACGATGTCAACAATGCTGAGGCTCATCTGCGCCATACTCGGCGTTCTGACGATGCTGCTCGCCGCCTCGACACCAGCGCACGCGCAGGCCTTCGCCAACCTGAACAAGGCGCTGGTGGACTACTCGCAGTCCGACACCGAGCCCAACAAGGCCTGCGAGACGCTGGGAAAATTCTCATCCGGGGACATCGCGCAGATCTCGGCAACAGCCGTGGCCGCGAGCGAAGCGGCCCCCGCGCACTGTCGCGTCAGCGGTCTGCTGGCGCCGGAAATCGCCTTTGAGGTGAGCCTGCCCGACCGCTGGAACGGCCGTTTCTACATGATTGGCAACGGCGGCCACGCCGGCGAGGCGCTCGATGATCCGGGCCGCGTCGCGCAACGCAACCAGGCGCTCGGACTCGGCTTCGCGTTCGCACAGACGAACACCGGCCACGATGCCCGGAAGGAACCGCAGGCAAGCTTTGTCATGAGCAATCCGCAGAAGGCCATCGATTACGCTTATCGCGCCGTGCACCTGACGGCCACGACCACCCAGACGATCACGGCTGAATATTACGGCAAGCCCGTGTCTCACGCTTATTGGAACTCCTGCTCGAACGGCGGGCGCCAGGGCCTCATCGAGGCCCAGCGCTATCCCGAGGACTTCGACGGCATCGTAGCGAACGCGCCTTGGGTGAGCCAGACCGGCTTCACGATTGGCGCGCTGTGGAACCAGCGTGCGCTGAGTGAAGCGCCCGTCACCGCGGCCAAGCTCGCCATGGTGGCCGACCAGGTGATGGCTAAGTGCGATGCGATTGACGGCCTGAAGGACAACCTGATCGACGACCCGCGGATGTGTTCATTCGACCCGGTGCGGGATGTGCCCGCGTGCAGCCAGGGGACGGATACCGATGACTGTCTGACGGCCGCGCAGGCTACAGCGATTGGCAAGGTCTACGGCGGTGTTGTGAGCAATGGCAAACCCTTCTTTCCTGGCTTTATGCCTGGGAGCGAAGCCGTCATGGGCCTGTTCGGCGGCGGCACGGGCAGCGGCTGGATGAACGTGATTGTCGCAGCGCAGCCTGACCGCGAGCCTGCCGACTTCCTGCTGGCCGAGACCACCATGAAATACCTGGTGTTCACTCCACCCCAACCGGATTACGACTACAGGACCTTCAACTTCGACCACGACCTATCATTACTCGACGCTTGGGGAGAGCAGGTCAATGCCACCGATCCGAATCTCTCGGAGTTTCGGAAGCGAGGTGCTAAGCTCCTCATGACCTACGGCTGGGCCGACTCGATCCTGCAGCCGATGATGGGAATCAACTATTACGAACAGGCCGTAGCCACCAACGGCGCAGAGACGCCCGATTTCTTCCGTCTCTTCATGGTACCCGGAATGGCGCACTGTGGCGGCGGGACTGGCCCCGACCGTCATGATGCGGTAACGGCGGTCATCGATTGGGTCGAAAAGGGACAGGCTCCCGACTCGATCATGGCGAGCCAAGCCACTGACGATCAGGTCGTGCGAACACGGCCACTCTGCCCTTACCCGCAGGTCGCGCGCTACACGGGCACAGGCAGCATAGACGAGGCCATAAACTTTCGTTGCGTTACGCCATAGCAAGGGCTGTAGCTTCCCTATCAACAATAAAGGTAAATAAGTATGGATCTCATCCGAATAGACACGGAAGACAACATAGCGCTGAATGGGCTGCTCTGGGAGCCTGAACCCGCGGGTAATTACATGGTTATCCTGGTGCCCGGCGCAACCACCGGCGCAGCCCTGGTGGCGATGCATGATTATGCTCCGATGGCGACGGCGTTGAACGCAGCAGGCTATGGTTTTATCGTTGCCAACATGCGCGCCTCCTACAATTATCCCTATGCGGTGTATGCAGACGCAGTGAAGGATATCGCCGGTTTCGTCGCCTACGCGAAATCAGCCAGCTATACGCGGATTGCCATTGTGGGGATCAGCCTCGGCGGCCCGCGCATGGCGCAATATATGGCTGAACGCGGCGATCCATCGATCCAAGCGGTGGCGTTTGTCGCCTCGATCCCATCGCCGTACCTGGAGTTTCAGGTCCGCAGTTCCGAGACGAACAAGCGACGCCTCGAGGATACTCTGAAACGCGCCCGGCAACTCGTCGCGGAAGGCAAGGGACTGGAGCCGCTGGCATTCGAGAACTGGTTCCCGGACGGACGGCACTTCATGGTAACGGCGCAGGCCATGCTTGGATTTTTCGGTGCACCGGAGGACGATTCGCCCAGCTCGATACGTTATGGGGCACAAATCAGGGTGCCGGCACTGGTGCTGCATGGGGAACAGGACGAACTCT
>DATDPS010000307.1:0-2319 GCA_035292625.1 Lysobacterales bacterium
CCCCAGGACCGGCGCCGCGGTAGCCGGTGGCTGCTGGAGCGGGAAAGGTACCTACTCGATTAAAAAATGAACTTCAGTGTCGTTGCCGTCACTACGATGGCAGCGCCTAACCGCGTGTTGGTGCGGACGGGCAATCGTCGCCGCGCTCTCGCAGGTGCCGGTTTAGCCCGCCGCACAACACAACGTTCGGTGGCACGTGGCAACGCTGTCAGTGCCGATATCCTGAGACCGCATGATGCTGGCAACTCACTGGTTGGCAATGCCGACGGCTGCTGGCGACCCACAGCTGCCTCACCGAGTCCTGGCTCGCCGCCTTCCTATCAGCCAAACAGCGGATATTCGCCGCGAGGGCCAGGGCGGCAGCCGGTAGCCATCAGCGGCCATTCAAGCCGGACGCCGCCTCCAGCATTTTGTGAAGACCAGCGCCCTTAAACCGCCCTAGGCAGCAGTAACGCCCAAGCGTAGCCTATCAGTGGTACACCCAATTCGGATTAGGGGAGGATCGCCGAAATGACTGATCAATGGCTGTTCAAGAGCGAAACCTATGACAACTGCAACTGCGCTGTGAATTGTGGTTGCCAGTTCAACATACCTAGCACCCACGGCTATTGCCAGTCGGCCTTCGTCGGTAACATCGTTGAAGGTCATTTCAACAATACGCCGCTTGCGGGGCTGAATTGGGCGGGGCTTTACAAGTGGCCCGGCGAAATCGCGGAGGGAAATGGCAAACGCCAGATCGTTATCCACGAACGTGCGGATGAAGCACAACGGATCGCGCTTGAAACGATTATCTCAGGCGGAGGATGTAAGCCATTGAGCAATCTTTTCTCCGTATTCGCGTCTACATGCTCGGAATTTTGCGAGACATTGTTCCTGCCGATTGGTCTCGAAGCGAACTTGGAACTCAGAACCGCAAAGGTTGATATCCCGGGCATCATGACCAGCACCGGCAAACCGATAATCAACCACTTTAATGGTGAACCGTTCCACATTGCGCTGGCACGCCCTAGTGGCAGTTTCGAGTTTACCTATGCAGAAATCGGACTAGGCACGACCTCGGTGACGGGTGATATGGAGATGGCGTTCGAGGATTCATGGGCCCATTTTTGTGTTCACCACTTCAATCAGGATGGGTTGGTCCGCGAAAGATCGAGGCTCACAGCATGGCTTGGCACATGAGTCCGCGGTCGCTTGGAAAGCCCGGCAGCATGACGGGGTTTTCTCACTAAGGCGAAGCGTTGGCCCGTGAATTCTCCTAACGTGCTCGAGGTGGTGCTTCGTCGAGACCGGGAAGTAGTGACTCTCGTTCTTGTGACGGTGATTACAGCATCTTGGCTGTATCTTTTAGCCGGAGCGGGCACGGGCATGTATCCCCACGAGATGGCCGTGCTTGTTCCGGCCCAGATGAGCATGGAGCCATCGATGCCGGGCGCGGCCAGCATGTCCGGCCACGAGACAATGACGGGGGCCAGCGGCCACTCGAGCATGGCGGGCACGTTGATGTCACCGGTCACATGGACGCCGGGCTATGCGCTTCTCATGTTTTCGATGTGGTGGCTCATGATGATTGCGATGATGCTACCGAGCACAGCGCCTATGGTGCGATTGCACGCTGCGGTTACGCGAAAGGGACTTGCGCGTGCTGACGACGCCGGACCAAACGCCCCTTCACACCGACTTCGTTCGGCCACGACCGCGTTCATTGCTGGGTATTTGGTTATGTGGGGAGCGTTCAGTCTGGTTGCGGTAGTTGCGCAATGGGCGCTCGAGCGCGGAGAGCTGCTCTCCGCCATGATGATGTCGACAAGCAGATTTCTGGGTTCGGGTCTGTTGCTAGCCGCCGGACTCTGGCAACTAACCCCGCTCAAGACCGTATGTCTGCGCCATTGCAGGTCCCCGATTAGCTTCCTGTCTACCCATTGGCGCCCCGGCGTCGGCGGCGCATTCAGGATGGGCATTGAGCACGGCGTATTCTGCTTAGGCTGTTGTTGGTTCTTAATGGCCCTTCTGTTCTATGGAGGCGTAATGAACCTGATTTGGATCATTGGCCTCGCGTTGTTCGTTCTCGCAGAGAAAATGATGCCCGCAGGCGTCGCGTTCGGAAGAGTAACTGGCCTGCTGCTCATCGCTTGGGGAGTCTGGCTCGGTTTCACGGCCTTCTGAGCAGGGCGTCCTGTCCGCTTCGGGGCAGTTCCGGCCAGCCAACGGTACACACCGAATGGCTGCTTACAGGACCTTCGCTAGGTACGCTGATGTCGACATGAACGGCCGTTGTTGGCCGAAGGCAGACATCAGTGAGTTGCCCAAAGATGCCACATA
>DATDPS010000308.1:0-3663 GCA_035292625.1 Lysobacterales bacterium
GGCGGAGAGATCGATGGTGCTGCCCAGGGACTGCAGCAGTTCGCGGGCCCGTGGTCCGGCAAAGGTGAAATTGGCCCATTGCGTCGTCACGTCATCGACCAGTACCCGCAGCCCGGTCCACTCGCACTGCAACCACTCCTCCAACATGGCGAGGATGCGGGCGGCTCCGCCCGAGGTGGTGTTGACCAGGAAATGGTCATCTGCCAGGCGGCAGAAAACGCCGTCGTCGATGATCACGCCGTTCTCGTTGAGCATCAGCCCGTAGCGTACCCGCCCCACTGCGAGCTCATGGACGTCGTTGATGTAGATGCGATGGAGGAACTCGGCGGCACCGGGTCCGCGCACCTCGATCTTGCCGATGGGCGAATTATCGAACACGCCCACGGAATTGCGCACCGCGGTGGCTTCCCGTGGGATGGCGGCAGCGACATCCTCGCCCGCCAGCGGGTAGCAGTCCGGGCGTTGCCAGCCGCCATAATCGCCGCAGGTTCCGCCGAGCTGCCGGTGCACTTCATGCGCCGGCAGGAAACGGCGCGGGGAGTAAAAATCACCCTGGCTGCGCCCGGCGATGGCGCCCAGGGTAACCGGCATGTAGGGCGGCCGGAAGGTGGTGGTGCCAATCTCATCGATGGTTCTTCCGGTCAGCGCCGAGAGCGCCCGGAACGCGTTCAGGTTACCCGTTTTCCCCTGGTCGACGGCCATGCCGGCGGTGGTATAGCGTTTGAAGTGTTCGACCGAATCATAGCCCTCGCGCACGGCCAGCTCGGCATCGGCAAAAGTCACGTCGTGGGCGAGATCAATCCATTGGCGGCGCCGGCTGGGCTGCAGGGGTACGGCGCCGGCCTGGCTTGATTCGACCACGCCCTGGCTGACCACGGGAAGCCGGACCTGTCCAGCCTTGTGGCCCAAATCGTTACACACGCGGATGGTGTCAGACATGGCCAGTGACAGCACCTGTCCCAGTTCGGCCATGCCGGCCGCCGAACCCATGACATGGAAGCCGGCAGGCCGGCGATCGGGCAGGAAACTCTGCCTCGCGGCATCGAATTTCAGCGCGCCGCGGGCATGGCACAGCAAATGAACCCGCGGCGCCCAGCCGCCGGATACGCCCAGCAGGTCGCAGGAGATTTCACGGATACCTTTGCCCGACAGATTTTCAATGGCGACGCCGCGCAGCCTGCGGCCGCCACGTGTGTTGCCGATGCGGGCGCCGGTGAAGTGATCAACACCAAGCTGCGCCAGTTGCTGTATGAGCTGCTGCCGCACCTCGGCCCGGCTGTCTACCACCGCGCGCACCTCGAGGCCCTGCTGGCGCAGGTCGATGGCGGATTGGTAGGCGCTGTCATTATTGCAGGCGATAAGCGCCCGGCGGCCGGGCACGACGGCGTAGCGATTGAGGTAATGACGTATGGCACCTGCCAGCATGATGCCCGGGCGGTCGTTATTGCCAAAGACCAGGCCCTGCTCGATGGCCCCGGTCGCCAGCGCGATGCGCCTGGGCCTTACCGTCCAGAAACATTCCCTCCAGTCGTGGCCATCGCCTTGCTGCAGCAGGGTGCAGACATTGTGATCGTAACAGCCGCTGACGGTGGTACGCCGCAGCAGCAGCACGTTCGGCAGCGCCGCGAGTTCCGCGACTACTTCACCAAGCCACTGCGCAGCGGGCTGACCATCCAGCTGGATGCGCTCCCACAGCAATGCTCCGCCAAACTGCAGGTCCTGTTCGGCGAGGATCACCCGCAAGCCCGCGCGGCCGGCCACCAGCGCCGTTACCAGTCCAGCGGGTCCGCCGCCGCAGACCAGCAGGTCACAATGGGCGTTGACCTGTTCGTACGTGTCCGGGTCTGCCTGCTCCGGGCAGCGGCCGAGTCCGCTCAGGCGCCTGACCATGCCTTCCCAGGTATGCCAGCTCGGCCATTTGAAGGTTTTGTTGTAGAACCCGGCGGGCCACAACGCGTGCGTATAATCCAGCGCCCGCGCCAGGTCGAAGGCCAGCGAGGGCCAGCAATTCTGGCTGCGTGCCAGCAGGCCATCAACCAGGGGAACCAGCGGTGCCCGGCAGCTTGGCACGCGATAGGCCCCTTCGCCGATTTCCAACAGGGCGCTGGGTTCTTCTTCACCAGCGCTGAAGATGCCCCGCGGCCGGTGGTATTTGAAACTGCGGCTGACGAAATGCACGCCGTGGGCCAACAAAGCCGAAGCCAGCGAGTCGCCGGCAAAGCCCGTGTAAGGCTTTCCATTGAAGCTGAAATTGAGCGGCTGTGTCCGGTCTATCAAACCGCCCGTGGCCAGACGGAAGTCTTGCTTCATGCCGGCCCGGCCCCCGGCTGACTCCCTTGCGGCGTCCCGGGCGTGTGGCCCGATGGCTCGATTGGCGGAGGTGAAGTTTTTGCGCTGCCATCCATCGGATAAACGCGCAGGATTTCATGTGTGACGGTATCCCGGTCCAGGTTGAACCATTGGCGGCAACCCCAGCTATGCACCCAGCGCTCATGGTGCAGGCCCTTGGGATTGTCACGGTAGAACAGGTAATCCGCCCACTCCTCGTCGCTGGTCTGCTCGGGCCGCGGCGGCCGGGTGATGTGCGCCTGGCCGCCAAAGCGGAATTCGGTGTGATCGCGTTCTCCGCACCACGGACACTGGATTCTCATAAAAAACTCGCCCTCTTCAATTCCATGCTCAGTGCGCTACGCCAGCTGAAGCACCTTCATCGATCAAGCGGCCGGTGCTGAAGCGGTCCAGCTGGAACGGCTGCAGCAGTTCGTGCACCTCATCATGGGCGATGGTATACGCCAGCGTATCGCCACCCGCCGGAATGGCCTTGAAGCCGCCGGTACCCCAGCCAGTGGAAATATACAGGTTTTCCAGCGGTGTTTTGCCGGCAATGGGGCTGGCGTCGGGGGAGATATCGCAGATACCTGCCCATTGGCGCATGACTTTCAGGCGGCTGAAAGAGGGGAACAGCTCGGTTACAGCCCTGGCATTGTCCTTGAGGGTGCAGAGCGCGCCGCGCTGGGCGTATGAAATGTAGCGGTCCGTGCCGCCGCCGATCACGACCTCGCCCCGGTCGGACTGGCTGACGTAAGTATGCACCACGGCCGAACCCACCACTGTGTGTAAAACCGGTTTTACCGGCTCCGTGACCATCGCCTGCAAAGCCACGCTTTCCAGCGGCAGTCGCAATCCCGCGCGGGCCGCGAGTTGGCTGCTGTGCCCTGCGACGCACAGGGCAAAACGGTCGGCCGCAAGCAATCCTTCCGTCGTGTTCAGCGCGGTTACGCGGCTTCCATTCAGTTCGAAGCCGGTGACCTCGCAGGACTCGATGATATCGACTCCGGCGGCCGAGGCCGCCCGGGCATAAGCCCACACCACCGCGTCATGCCGCGAGATGCCGGCACGGCGCTGGATGAATGCGCCGGTTACGGGATAGCGGCCGTCCAGGTTCAGGATTGGCATGGACTTGCGGAGGTCATCCCGGTCCAGCATTTCCGAATCGATGCCGTTCATTTGCATGGCATTGGCCCAGCGGCGGTTCAACTCCAGTTCTTCCAGGCTGTGGCTCAGTTCGAGGTTGCCGCGCTGGCTGAACATGACATTGAAGTTCAGCTGCAGCCCGAGGTTTTCATACAGCCCGAGCGAGTGCTCGTAAAACGCAGCGCTTTG
>DATDPS010000309.1:0-13960 GCA_035292625.1 Lysobacterales bacterium
AACCTGCACGATACCCTCAGCCGGCAGGTAATGCGCCTGTTCATGCGGCTGGTGGAAGAGGCCGGGTCGAGCGTGTTGCTGGCCACCCACAACGAGCAGATGGCGGTGTATTGCCGGCGGCAGTGGCTGCTGCGGCAAGGACAGCTGCACGATGTTGCTGCGCACACTACTTAGTCACTACCGCCGCCATCCGGTCCAGGCGGCATTTCTCCTCGCGGGCATAACAATCGCCAACGTCTTGCTGGTTGGAACGCTGCTGATCAACGCCCAGGCGCGCGCCAGCCAATCAGAGGGGGAGCGCTGGTTGAGCGCACAGGCGGTGGCGACCATCCGGGCGCGGAGCGGCGCTTTTTCTTTTGACGAACGTGAGTACATACAGCTGCGGCGCATGGGCTTCGATAAGCTGATGCCAGTACTGCGCCGCGTCGAACTTTCCGCCGAGGGTGTACAGCTGGAACTGCTGGGCATCGACGCCTTTGCCATGCCACGGTCAAGTGTCCTGTCACCCACACTGTCGAGTGGCCCGGCCTCCACAGGCGCGGAGACCAGCGCCGGCCAGGCCGGCGGCGGAACCGGCCATGACAAGGCGGCTTTTGCGTTTCACCCGTATCGGCTGCTGGCTTCCCCGGGGCGGGTCAGGCAATTGGGCTGGGCCGCAGGTGACCGGCCCAGGCTGGCCTCGGGGCGCGAATTACCGCCCCTGACCGCGGTGCCCGACGCAGGCCTGGGTCACCGCCTGTTGATTGACATCGGGGCGCTGCAAAACCTGACGGACAGCCGCGGAACCATCTCTTTCATCCTGGTGTTCGACGCAGCGCCGGAACGCCTCAAAGCATTGCAGGCAGCATTGCCGGCGCAGCTGGAATGGACCGGAGCGGAAGCGGCCCCTGATCCGTCACAGCTGACCCGCAGTTTCCATTTGAATCTCTCCGCGATGGGCCTGCTCACCTTTGTTGTGGGTCTGTTCCTGATCTACAACGCATTGACATTCAGTTATACGGACCGGCGGGACATGATGCGCAAGCTCAGGCTGGCAGGCGTGACGCGAAGCGAGCTGTGCCGGGCGCTGCTGACCGAACTGGGGTTGTTTGTACTGCTTGGAACGGCTCTTGGCGTGCTGCTCGGCATGTGGCTGGCTGCGATTCTGTTGCCTGGCGTGGGCTTGACCCTCGCACAACTGTACGGCGTATACATCGCCTATCCGGATAGATTGCTGACCGGCGGGCTGGGCTGGCCGCTTGCAATGACTGCGCTGGCCAGTGGCCTGTGCGTGCTGAACCCATTGCGCCAGGTGCTCTACATGCCCGTGTTGCAGCGCCAGTCGGTGCAATGGGACGAGCAGGCAATGGTCCGGCGGGACCGTTGGCTGCTGGGTCTTGGACTGGTGCTCCTGGCCATTGCTGGCGTCCTGGCGCTGGTCGCCGACGCGCTGTGGCTGGCGCTGGCCTGCATGGCTGCCTTGATGCTCGGCGCAGCGCTGTGTTTACCGGCATTTCTGCGCGCCTTGCTGGGCGGGTTGTCCAAAAGGCTTCCGGCGCGGTGGGCCCTTTCCGCGTGGATCGTGGCCGATTGCCGCTGGTTGCTGGGGCCCGCGTCACTGGCCCTGATGGCGATGATGCTGGCCCTGGTCGCCAACAGCGGCTTGAATATCATGATAGGCAGCTTTCGCCTGGCCACCGCCAACTGGCTCGACCAACGTCTGACGGCCCAATTGCATCTTCGCGAACAGGTGAATGTGGCCGAACTCACGGACTGGCTGGCACGAGAGGCCCCGGGTGTCCACCTGGCCACGCGTTATCGAACCGCGCTGACCGCAAGCACGCCGGACCAAGGGACCACCAGCGTCGAAGTCGCCAGCCTGCCGGGCAATGAACGCTTCACTGCCAGCGTGGAGTTGATGGGCAGTTTGCCTGACGCCGTCGAACGTTTTCGCAGCGGGGCGGGTGTGTACATCAGTGAACGGGCCTGGCGGCTGGATCGCTGGATACCCGGCGATCTTTTGACCGTGTGTCCGGGTGAGGCCGATGTGCCGATACTGGGCATCTACCGCGACTATGGCAATTCCCGGTCGCAGTGGCTGATCAGCACGGCACTGTTCAAGCGGTGCTGGCCGCAGCGCAATCCCGACAGTTATGCGCTGTTCAGTGATCACCCGGTGGACTGGGACAAGCTTCGCTCGGCCTTATCCCTCCATCTTGGTCTGGCCCCATACCGGCTGATCAATCAACAGGATCTGAAAAAGGTGGGTCTGGGTGTGTTCGACCGCACTTTCGCCGTCACCCATGCACTCAACGCCCTGACCCTGCTGGTAGCCGGCATCGGGATATTCTGCGCCATTGGGGCCATTCATCATCACCGCCTGTCGCAGCAGGCCTTGCTGAGCGCTCTCGGCGTTCCGCGATGGCAGCGCGCATCCATGCTGCTGGCGCAGTGGGGAGTGCTGGGTTTGCTTTGCGTTGCGCTGGTCTGGCCATTTGGCGCTGCTCTGGCCTGGGTATTGTCCAGCGTGGTGACACCCATCGCGTTTGGCTGGAGTTTCGCCTTGCAGGCGGAATGGCGGCATCTGCCGGTGCTGGCCCTGATCGCTGCCGGGGCATTGATGCTCGCCGTGTTTCTGCCTTCCTTGCGCCTGCTGCGGGCATCTCCCGGGCGCCTGTTGCGCGAGCAGGCCACATGAACATCCAGCGCGTCCAGCGTCTGGGTGCGTTCCTGGTCGGGCTGTTGCTGGGCGCCTGCAGTTCCAAATCGTTGCCCCTTCCGGCCGGTGATTTCGCTGCCTTGGCGCGTAGCACGGAAGGGTTTGCCGTAGCGCGGCCAGGGTATGAAATGGAATTTCCCCGCGACCATGGGCCGCACTCCGCGTATCGCATCGAGTGGTGGTATCTAAGCGCCAACCTGCAAGACACAAGTGGCCGGCCCTATGGCGTGCAGTGGACCCTTTTTCGCCTGGCCATGCAGCCTTCGGAAGTGCCAGAGCCCATCAATCCGTGGCAGGGCAAGCAGGTTTACATGGCACACATTGCACTGAGCTGGCCGGAGGGCCACGCCGGCTTTCAGCGCTATGCACGCGGAGGCGATCACGGCGGTCTGGCCCAGGCTGGTGCCTCCGCGGCCCCGTTTTCCGTTTGGCTGGATGACTGGGCCCTGCAAAGTACGGGCATGCAGTGGCTGCCGCTGGAGGTCCGCGCCCGCCAGGACAATTTCGCCTTTCAGCTTTCCATGGACAGCCAACAGCCCTTGATACTGCAAGGCGAAGCCGGGTTTTCGCAGAAGCATCCGGATGGTTCCGGTTCGCTTTACTACAGCCAGCCATTTCTGCAGGCGACCGGCAGCCTCACGATCGACGGTGAAGATATTCCCGTCCAGGGCGAAGCCTGGCTGGACAGGGAATGGAGCAGCCATTTTCTGCAGCCGGACCAGGCTGGGTGGGACTGGTTTGCGCTGCACCTGGAATCGGGTGAAAAACTGATGCTGTATCGCCTGCGCCCGCTCGAGGGGGCATTCAGCCAGGCGCTGTTCCAGTTCGGCGTGTTGATTTCGCCGGATGGCGGCAAAACCCCCCTGAAAGGTTCATTGATCCGGTTCGATCCGCTGCGCATTGAGCGAGTTGCCGATCGAGAACTGCCAGTTTCATGGCGCATTGGGCTACCCGAAATCAGCCGCGAATTCCAGGTCCGCGCACTGATTCCCGGCCAGTGGATGAACGTGGATTTTGCCTACTGGGAGGGTGCCGTGGTGGTGGAAGGTGACAATGCCGGCAGCCGCGGCAGGGGTTATCTCGAGATGACCGGTTACCCATCCCGTTAAGCTTGCAATCGTGCCGCCGGTTTCTCACTTTAAAAGAAGCCGCTATTCAGATTCTATTCATGTTGGCACGGCTATAGTGCAGCTCAAGCAGTCCCGTTGATAACTCAACCTGGTATGGGACATGCGGCCTGGTTCTGCATCGGAGTTGGCCATGTACAAACGATTTGTGAGTGTGTTGAGGTGCCTTTCGCTACTGCTTGCCTTTTCGGCAGCGGTCCAGGCGCAGGAAAATGCCTGGCCTCGTACCCTGTCGCTCGAGAACGGCAGCGTCACCATTTACCCATTGCGAGTGGATGAACTGGACGGGGACCTCATTCGATTCCGTGCGGCTCTTGCGTACCGGGAGACTGGCGCTACAGAGCCCGTTTTCGGTGCGGGGTGGTTTGAATCACGCGTTGAGATAGACCATGAAAATGGCATCGTTCACCCGATCGATATCAAAGTGTCGGATACGCGCTTCCCCGCAGGCACCGATGATGTGCAGGACGAACTTACCGCGGTCTTTGCACAGCAGGCTCCAGGCTGGAGTCTCGACTTCCCCCTCACCGAGCTTCAGTCCGCCCTTGTGGCCGTGGAACAGGAAGCAAAAACTGCGCAGAGCCTCAATACGACGCCGCCCACGATCATCTATCGGGACCATCCGGCGCTGTTGGTTAATATCGATGGCAACCCCGTATTCAGAAGCATCGAGAAGACCAGCTACCAGGCCGTCATCAACACGCCATACCCACTGATTTTCGATGGCAACGTTTTTTACCTCAACGCGGCGCAGGGCGCCTGGTACCGTGCTGACAGCGCGACCGGGCCCTATCGCTTTGACTCCAGTCCACCGGCAGACATCGTGGCGATGGTTGAAGCGGTCGCGAAGACAGAAGCAAGCCAGGTAATCGCCGAGAAAGTCACGGCGACTAACGCACCGGAAATCGTGGTCGCCACGACGCCCTCAGAACTCATCGTGACAGCAGGACCCGCTGAATTCGTGCCGCTGGTTGATGATCTGCTGGTGCTGGACAATTCGGCTGATGATGTCTTCATGCACATCAGCTCACAACAGTATTACGTGGTGCTGGCTGGTCGCTGGTACCATTCCGCCTCGCTGAACGGGCCGTGGGCCTACCGTGCGGCTGATGATTTGCCGTTGGCTTTTACCAATATCCCGGGAAATTCGGCCCAAGCCGATTCACGCGTGCATGTCGCCGGCACGGATGAGGCCCAGGAAGCGGTTCTGGACGCACAGATTCCAGTGACTGCGGCTGTGGCCAGAGGTTCGGTGGACATGGAAGTGGCCTACGATGGCGAGCCCCGGTTTGAACCGGTGCAAGGCACCGACCTGTCGTACGCCAACAATACGGGCTCCACGGTGATCGAGTCAGATCGTGTGTACTATCTGGTGGAAGATGGAGTCTGGTATGTCTCTGTTTCGCCCAATGGCCCGTGGGAAGTATCAGACTACCGGCCCGAAGAAGTGGCCGCGATTTCGCCGCGCTCTCCGGTTTACCACGTCAAATACGTGTACATCTATGACAGCACGCCAGAGGTGGTCTACGTCGGCTACACCCCCGGTTATGTCGGCAGTTATGTCTACTACGACACCATTGTCTACGGCACGGGCTGGTACTACCGTCCCTGGGTTTCACCCTACTATTACTACCCCCGCTACAGTACCTGGGGCTTCAACGTGGGCTATAGCCCCTGGTACGGCTGGAACTTCGGCCTGAGTTGGGGCTGGGGTCCGTTTTATGCCGGATTCTACTCAGGTGGTTACTGGCATCACAATCACCACTGGAATTACCCGGGCTATGGTTATTGGGGACCCGGAGGATACCGGCCACGCTGGGGTCACCATGACTACTACGGTCATGGCCGGGGTGGGTATGGCCGTGGCGGATATTACCGTGACGGCGATGGCTGGGACGGAAATGATGGCCGTGACGGCGATAGCTGGGGCGGACATGATGACCGTGACGGCGATGGACGGTATGTTTCCGGCCGCACTGGCAGTGGCCAGTACGCCGCTGATGCCACGAGTTCCACTGCATACGTTCGCAACCAGAATCTGTACCGGGACCGGGCGCAACGGGCACGAATTGCCGAAACCGGAGATTTCACCCGCGGAACACGCGCTGCTGGCCGCGACCTCGCCACGCTTGCCGCTACCCCGGCCGGGCGCCAGGGGAACCTGAACCGCGCAGACCGAGGCGGTAGTGGAAGGGACGAAACCGGACTTGACCGCACTGGTCCCGTTACAGCATCTGCCATTACATCATCTGATCTACGCGCCAAGGCGCAAATCCGCGACGCGCGGCGTGCTGCGGTCCAGGACAGGCGTGTTGCCAACAACAACCCTAGCGGGAGGCGGATGAATCAAGCGCCCCTCGAACGCGGTGCAGCGAGTGCCTGGGAAAATGCGTCCGCGACAGGTGAAGTGAGACGTTCCCAGGCAGCGCCATGGGCTTCCGGCCAGAACTCGCGACGGAGGGTTACTGAACAGATTGCCTTAGCGCAACCGCGTCTTTCTGCTCCCGCGCAGCGTGACCAGGCAGCGCTGCAGCCATCCACAGGAACGGCACGCGCCCCATCGACAGCGCAGCGACAAGACAACTCTGCCGCAGAACTTCAGCAGCGAAATTCACGCCCTGTCGAGCAGCAAAGGCGCACCCCGGCAGAACCCACCCGGCAAGTCACCGCCGCGCCCGGCAGCACGCCCACAGCCAGCGTTTCGCGGCAATGGGCTTCGCGGGGCATTGCTCAGCCAGGCAGCACGCCGCAAAGGAGCATGCAACAGCGCAGCGCTCCGCAGCAGTCGGCTCCACAACGCGTCACGCAACAACGCAGTGCGCCACAACAACACAGCGCTCCGCAACAACGCAGCACCCCGCAGCAGTCGGCTCCGCAACGTGTCACGCAACAACACAGCGCCCCGCAGCAACGCAGTGCCCCGCAACAGCACAGTTCCGCAGACAGAAGCACCTGGCAGGCGAGCGCTTCCTCACAGGGCGGGGGGCGTGAAAGCAGCCACAGCGACAGGTCCGGCGGAAACACGGCAAGGCGAGGTGATCGGGGGAATTCAGGAAAACACTGATGGAAGTTGCCGGGCGCGACTCGCTATCGCGCACCGGCAGCTTTTCATTGTGGGTCCGGTACCCGCCGTAAAGCCGGCTCTTCTCTACTTCCGCCAGATGGCGATATAGCGGTGCCCGCTCTGCGCACCGTCAAAGGCTGACACAGCGCGGGTCAGCATTCCGGTCTGCACGGCACTGTCGAATTCCTGCTGGTACTGGTCCTTTGACATCATGTGCCGGTCCTTGCGCTGGCCGTCCGGTTTCTGTGCGAAGATCACGCTGATATAGGGTTTACCGCCGTGCATGTAGGCGTTCACGTATGCCGGCCGCCGGCCCGCCTGGGCGTTCTCCTCGTATAAGACCTGGTAGTCCTTCTCCTCCACCTGTGTTTTCAATTGCCAGGCGCCTGAATCCCAGGCGCGATAGAGGTCGGTGTAGTAACGGCTTCCGCCCACGGAAACCACCGAAGAACCCGCCGGGCGCATGCCACCACCCGTCGCCTCGTTCATCACCTGGTCGTGTTGGGCCGCTGTCAGCCCGTGCCGCGCCAGCCATTTTCCAGCAATACCCTTGCGGAAGATGACCGAATACCGTACCTGGCCGTCCACCAATGAGCTTTCCACCTGCAGCGGTGAGTAGCCGTCGGCCAGGGCCTTGTCAATTTCCGCCTGGTACTTCTGTGGTGATATCAGGAAGAATGCGCGCCAAGCGCCTTGGGCCGGCCGCCAGACGTGATTCAGGTACGTTTTCCCGCCCACGCTGTAGCCATCGATCCACTCCAGCCAGAACCCCGAATCGGCCAAATGATCGAACAAGCGCTGGAAACTCGAGGCGCTGAAACCGTGGCGCGCATATTCCGGCCCCAAGCGCGTTGGCGGCCAGAAAAGCACGGGTCCGGAGGGAATGCCCTGGTCCTTGAAGGAGTTCCAGCCATCGATGTTGGCCTTGTTTCCTGCCGTGACATTGGATGACATCCCCCTGCGGAACCGGAACTGGACCGGGTTGGCGTCCTCGTCCTGCTGGTGGACATGCAGGTGCGGAGCGCTGGAATTACCGCTGTTGCCGACCTTGTAAAGCAACTGACCGGCCTGGATGGTGGCCTGTTGGGCCGAAGGCACGTCGGCTTCGCTGTCCTGGTCCGCTGCTGAGTAAAGCTGCTGGTTGTGCGGGCACAAGCTGGCAGGAATGGAACCTGTCTGCGCATGGGCATATAGAATCCAGTCACCGTCCGCTTCCTCGACCAACAAATGGTTGCCGCCACCGGACATGCGCTTGTTGCGCCATTGCTGGTGCAGCCAGTCGCGGTCCTCGAAATCCTCGTCAAACTTATCGCCCAGCGCTGAGCTGAACGGGCGCGGGTTTTCCGGTGCGTTGCGCCAGCAGCGAATGACCTTACCCGGCCCCATGGCGTAAACCGGCTGACCGTAAACGTAGAAATCGCTGTTCCTGGGGTCGCTCCAGTTGGTGGTGGCTTTTACCTCGGACCAGGTTTTCGAACCGGAGTCGTAGTGCATCTGCCCGATGTCATAGCCCCACTTCTGGCTGCCGCTTGCGGAGTGAATCTCCTTGCCGACATAGTTGCGGCGTCCCGCCGGCAAGTCCTGAGCGAAGAAGGGCAGGTCGTGCCTGTCGCCAGCCATCGCCATAGCCGTCGTCGTACCCGGCTGGGTGGTGACGCGGGTGGCTGTGCGGGTTTGTGTTGCGGCGCGCTTGGGCGCAACAGAAGCGGGGCTACGTTGCGGATAAACGTAGGGCACATCCTGCTCTTGCGCGCGTGCGGCCTTCCCGCGTTGAACTTGCTGCGTTGCGGTTGTCATTCGCTGTGGTTCCTGGGCATCGGCCAGGGGTGGCAGGCAGGCGCTGACGAGACCAGCGCTGACGAGTAGAGTGGAAGCTAACCATGAATTCATAAACCCAACCTCCGTGTTGGTGTGAAACAAAAGTGGAAACCGGGTGAACTTTCAGTAGTACAGGGTTTCCCTGGTAAATTCCACAGCGGGTTTCTTTTCACACACCCACCGCAGTATGTGGTGCATAGTCAAGGGATCGTTATCGAAACCCCTCTTCGCTCGCCAACCCATGCAGGTTACAGCTACTCATGAGGTATATATAAAGGGTAGACGAAAGCGCTGTCCATCGCTGTGTAAATAATTGAAAAGAGGAATTCAGCTGATTTGGGTGCCTGCTCCCGGCGTGTAGTGCCGTTAGTATATAAACAGTATCTTATGGGAGCTCCGGCATGGGCCACAATTCGACTGGATCAGAGCATGCCAAGGGAGGTAAAGAGGCGTGGCATGCACTGGAAGCCTCCACTGTGCTTTCGCGCCTGGACACAAGCGATGCCGGGCTGAGCGATGCGGAAGCCCGGCAGCGTCTGCAGCGTTTCGGGCCGAATGTGATGCCACACAAGCGGCCGCCGACGCTGTTTGAAATCCTGCTGCGCCAGTTTCGCAGCCCGCTCATTTATCTGCTTGCACTGGCCGCCCTGGTTTCCATTTTCGTGGGCAAATACAAGGATGCGGGCTTCATCCTGGCCGTGCTGATGATCAACGCCCTTATCGGCGCCACCCAGGAAGCAAAAGCCGAAAAAGCCGGCCGGGCTCTGCAGAAACTTCTGCTGATTCGTGCCAGCGTTCGCCGCGATGGCCAGGTGCTTGAAATCTCTGCTGAAGAAGTCGTACCGGGAGACATCGTCTGCCTGGAATCCGGCCAGCGCGTGCCGGCTGACCTGCGGCTGCTCGACGCCCGCGGTCTGGAGGTGGATGAATCATTGCTCACGGGCGAATCACTGGTGGTGCCCAAGAACCCGCGATGGGTGGGGGACGAGGCCACGCCCCTGGCGGACCAGCTCAACATGCTCCACGCCGGCAGCAGCGTGGCGCGGGGACGCTGCCACGGTGTGGTGGTGGCCACGGGCACGGCTTCCGCCATCGGCGAACTGGCCCTGGACGTGATGCACGAGACAGCCGGACGGCCGCCGTTGCTCGAGCGCATGGAGCGTTTTACCCAGAAGCTCGCGGTGCTGGTCATCGCCGCCTGCATTTTTCTCGCCGTATTCGGTGTTCTGTTCGGTGGTTATGACACCAAAGAAATGTTTCTTTTCGGAGTAGCTCTGGCCGTTTCGGTGGTACCGGAAGGTTTGCCGGTGGCCCTCACCGTGGCCCTTGCGATCGGCACCACGCGCATGGCCAGGCGCGGGGTCATCATCCGCCGGCTGGCCGCGGTCGAGGGGCTTGGAAGCTGCACACTCATAGCCAGCGACAAAACGGGCACGCTGACCTGCAACGAACTCACGGTGCATGAAGTGCGCCTGCCCGATGGCAGCGTTTACGCGGTCAGTGGGGAAGGCTTTGTACCCGAGGGACAGTTTTTTGCCGCTGGCGAAGCGTTGGAGCCCGGCAGCGAGACGGCATTGGACCGGCTGATGCGGGTTGCGGTGCTGTGCAACGAGGCCGAGTTGCGGCTGGAGAACGGCGGCTGGACGTGGCGCGGCGACCCTACCGAAGTGGCGCTGCTAACCATGGCCCGCAAGCTGGGCTGGAAACGCGAAGACACACTGAGGCGCTTCCCGCAGGTGAGTCTCATCGCCTTCGAGCCGGAACAGCAATATGCAGCCAGTTACCACCGTATGGGCGATGACACGATCGTCCTGGTCAAGGGCGCACCGGAGCGGGTGCTGGAAATGGTGGCGGCGGACGAAGCCACCCGGGAGCGGCTGCGGCGGATAGCCGCCGAGATGGCGGAAGCCGGGTTCAGGGTGTTGGCCATGGCCGAGGGGCCCGCGCCCGCCGGTCTCGGTGCGGAGGATGCACCCGCGCAACCAGCCGGCCTCGAGTGCCTGGGTTTCATCGGCATGATCGACCCGCTGCGGCCCGGTGTTGCCGAAGCAGTGCAGCAGGCCCGCGACGCCGGGGTCCGCACCATCATGGTTACCGGCGATCACCCCGTCACCGCGCTGGCCATTGCGCGGAGTCTGAACCTGGCCGAGCACATGGACCAGGTCGTGACGGGTGCGCAGGTCAGCCAGGCGGGTCCGGAGGAACTGGAGGAGATGCTGTCGCGGGCGCGGGTCTTCGCCCGCGTGGCCCCGCGGCAGAAACTGGAAATTGTCGTCGCCGCCCGCAATGCCGGCCACTATGTCGCGGTGACTGGCGACGGCGTCAACGATGCGCCGGCGCTGCGCGCCGCCAACATCGGAGTGGCCATGGGAAAATCGGGTACGGACGTGGCGCGTGAAGCCGCCGAGCTGGTGATCAGCGATGACCATTTCGGCTCCATTACGGCGGGCATAGAGGAAGGACGCATTGCCTATGACAATATCCGCAACGTAGTCTATCTCGCGACTTCAAGCGGTGGGGCAGAGGTGGTTCTGGTGGCGCTGGCCCTTATCAGCGGCCTGCCCATCCCACTGCTGCCGGTGCAACTGCTGTGGCTGAACCTGGTCACCAACGGCATCCAGGATGTGGCGCTCGCTTTCGAGCCGGGAGCGCCGGACGTCCTGCGCCGCAAGCCGCGGCCTTCCGATGAGCCCATTTTCAACCGGCTCATGGTCGAACGCACGCTGCTTGCGGCTATCGTCATGGGCGGCATTTCCTTTGTGCTTTTCCAGGAATTGCTGGCCATGGGCTGGACCGAGGACGAGTCGCGCAATTCGGTGCTGCTGCTGATGGTGTTGTTCGAGAACGTGCACCTGTTCAACTGCCGTTCCGAGGTGAACTCGGCCTTCTCCAGCTCACTGCTCAAGAGTCCCGTGCTCATGTTGGGCATCCTGGCGGCGTTTTCATTGCATGTCCTGATGATGTACCAGCCGCTCGGCAAAACGCTGCTTTCGGCGCAGGCCGTCCCGGGCGGGCACTGGCTGCTGCTGTTGTCGCTTACGCTGCCAATAGTGCTGGTGATGGAGTTGCACAAGCTGAGCTGGAAATGGCGCCAGCGCTGACCAGAGCAAGCACGTAAAATCAAAGCCCTCCAAGGATGTCCTTCATTGCCGTCCTGAACCCACCTCGCAGAAACCCGCTAGAATCAAGTTCCATGACACCTCCCTTATCTTGCCGGAACTGGATTGGCTGCCTGCTTGGACTGGCTTTGTCCGCGGCAACGCCAGATAGCCGCGCGCACGGGCGGGTGATGCTCGAGGGCGATGTGTGCGTGATCGAGATTGGCGTGTTCCAGGCGCACTTCACGCTGTACCAGCCGCGCGAGCGCCAACACGAGGAATTCTGCGAGGAACTGCCTGAGGCGGGCGAGACGCTGTTCGTCATGGAGTACATCAGTACAGCCCTGGCCGGGGCGCCGCTCGATTTGCGCATCATCCGCGACGTGCGCGGCCTGGAGCGCTTCGCGACCTGGGAAGACGTGGCGAGTCTGCAGGACCTGGACGCGGTCACCGAGTTCTACCAGGCCCCGCGGGCTGATCCGGATGTATTCACCGCCGTGCACACTTTCGATGAGCCAGGTTGGTACATTGGCATCGTCACCGCGCAGCATCCGCAGCTGGATCGTTCGTATACGGCGGTGTTTCCATTCGAGGTCGGCGCCAGTGGCCCGGGTAAGCTGGCCTGGTTAATGGCCTTGCTCGTCCTGGCCCAACTGGGCTACTGGGGGTTGAGCGGGCAAGCGGGGCGATGGCTCGGCCAGTGGCGGGCGCGGCGCCGTGTTCTGCCGGCAGATGGGCCCGCATAAAATGGGCCGGCAAGCCAGGGCAGGGCTCGGGATCGCGGCAGTCCTGGCCGCGTTCCTCTGCCTGCCGGCACTCACGGGCGCAGCCATGGCAGTGACGGGTGGCGCAGATGGGGTGTGCGTTTCGACCAGCGGTGCTTACCAGGTCCGCTATCGCAGCGAGCTGCAGCCCATCCGCATCAACAGCATCCATGCCTGGGTGTTGCAGCTGCAAACTGCCGAAGGTAAACCGGTAAGCGGCGCCGTGATCGAAATCCAGGGCGGCATGCCACGACATAACCATGGCCTGCCGACCCGGCCGCAGGTGACCGCGGGTCCTGGTGACGGGAACTATCGCATCGAAGGACTGCGCTTCCACATGCAGGGTGAATGGCAGCTCTCGCTCTCCATTACATCCGGCAAGGAAGAAGACACCTGCATGATTTCCCTGCAACTGTGAACAAGTGCCTGGCGCGACGGCTTGCCTGGGGGGCCGGGGTTTTGATGCTGGCGGTTTACGCCGCCTGGTGGTGGCCGCGTGGGACAGAAACTCCGGTGTGGAGTGATCGCGAAGTGCCGCTGCTGCGCTCATTGTGGATCGAAACACTGCCGCCCGTTCCCGTCGATCCTTCCAACGCGGTGGCCGACAACCCGCGCGCAGCGGAATTCGGCCGGCAGCTGTTCTTCGATACGCGGCTCAGCGACAACGGCGCGGTGGCCTGCGCCACCTGCCACCAGCCACAGCGCAACTTTACCGATGGCCTGGACAGGGGCAGGGGGATTGGGGTATCGAAGCGCAACACGCGCAGCATCGTGGGCTCTGCGTTCAGCCCCTGGCAATACTGGGATGGACGCAAGGACAGCTTGTGGTCGCAGGCGCTCAGCCCGCTGGAAGATCCGCGGGAGCACGCGAGCAATCGCCTGCAGCTGGTGCGGCTGGTGTCCACGGATGCCAGCTACCGCCTTGCCTACACCGCCTTGTTTGGTGCCCTGCCGGACCTTTCAGATCGCGAGCGCTTTCCGGATGCCGCGGCGCAGGGGAGCAGTGCTGCCCAGGTTGCCGCCTGGGAATCGATGACTCCCGCGGATCAGCAAGCGGTGACCGTAGTTTTCGTCAAATTGGGCAAGTCCATCGCCGCCTACGAGCGGCTGTTGCTGCCGGGCACCTCGCGATTCGATGCCTACGTCAAGGCCGTGCTGGACAATGACGTGGCGGCCCAGGCGGAATTGTTCAGCGCGGCCCAAGTGCGCGGATTGCGCCTGTTCATAGGCAAGGCCAATTGCATGCAGTGCCACAACGGCCCGCTTTTTACCAACAACGAGTTCCATAACACCGGTTTGCTGCCGTTCCCGGGCGAGACGCCCGACAAGGGACGCGCCGATGGCGTGCGCCTGGCGCTCGCAGACCCCTTCAATTGCCTGGGCGTGTGGAG
>DATDPS010000310.1:0-3888 GCA_035292625.1 Lysobacterales bacterium
AAACCAATCTGCCCCCGGGACTGAGCTTGTGGGAATTGCTCAAGGCCATCGAGCCGGATGTACTCGGCATGAACCGGTTGATTGGCACCTATAAACGAACCTGATAAACAAACCTATCCCTTTTATTTGTATTTTCTCAGGAGTAAAGTAACCAGCAGGCATACTTGCATGCTGCCCACACTAACCAGGATTACTGCCATGACGAAAGAACGCAATACCCGCAAGGAAACATTGAAAAAACCCGCCCTGTCACTGAAGGAAAAACGCGCGGCGAAAAAGGCCAAGAAGACCAACCGTCCCACCTCGTTGGCATTTGAAAAGAAATAAGGGAATCAATGTAAACAGCACTTTTTATACTTCTTGCCGCTGCCGCAGGGGCAGGGATCATTACGGCCTACGCGCGGCTCTTCGTAATTGAAGGGAGCCGCCATGGGCGTGGAAGCGCTTCGTTGCGCAAGCCACCAAGCATGGATCTTACAAACATTAGGTTTGATACATCGCTGCAGACGCTCAATTTCCTCATCCTCCATGTCTTCGAGTTCTTCCCAGCCAGCCTCGTCCGCAAAACGCAGGATCGGCTCCAGTAGTGCGGTCATTTCCTCTCCGGCCGCATCCCATGCATGTGCCGCCAGGGATACCCCGCTCATAAAACCAAAACACCATTCATCGACCACCATATAACGCTTGCCCTTGACCACACGCTCCAGAAACAGTGGTTCATAATTTTCAGGCGATCCCATCAACATACCGGCGATGCTGTTCATATGCCGCAGCAGCAGGCCCAGGATCTTTCGAAATTCCCCCTCGTCCTTCCATTCCGGCTCGAACTCGCCCCAGACCGCTGGCAGCCATTCAGACGGTGTGATCATCTCCGGTCCGCATAGGATAGCCGTGAAAAAACCGTCGAGTTCGGAAATGTCCAGGATCCCTTCATCGTTGTATCCATCCGAGGCGAATTCAGGAACCCGGTCCAGCAGAAAATCATCCAGCAGGTCGATCTCGGCATCGCTCAGGGGGTGATTGAGGTCGTTCATTTCGCAGTTTCATGTCTCATGGCAATAACAGGATTTTATAGCAGATTGCCCATCCTCTCCACACTTACTGAAACCATTAGCATCGTATGTCCAACAGTTCCAAGGCCTCTGCCGGTGATCGTGTTGCAGCATAGCTCTGGCTATCTGGGAGTCAGCACCATTGAAGACCCCGATATCGGTGGCTGGATTGGTTCATAACATGCACCGTAACACAGCATCCGTATAGCGGATAAATGGCATCAGGTATATCATGCCTCCGGTAAACTTCAGGCAATCATCATTACACAATATTTCTAAAGAACAAGGGGGGAATTCATGATGACTCGTATCCTGGTTTGGGGACTGAGCGCCCTGTTATCGGTTGTATTAGTGGGATGTGGGCGCTCCGAGGCGCCGGCTCCCAGCACGGAGTCACAGGCGCCGGCTGCCCCAGAGGTTACCACCGCCAACGTGACTGCCGAACGCTTGCTTAACGCTGCGGCTGAACCTTCGCAGTGGATGACTTACGGCGGTACCTACGACGAGCAGCACTACAGCAGGCTGTCACAGATCAACAAGGAGAATGTCAAGAACCTCGGCCTGGTCTGGTTCGCCGACTACGACTCTAATCTGCAGCAGACCGGCACGCCGCTCTATATCGATGGCGTGATCTACGTCTCCACCGCCTGGAGCAATGTCTATGCCTTCGATGCGAGGACCGGCCAGCAGCTCTGGCGCTACAATCCCAAGGTCCCCGGCGAGTGGGCCGCCAAAGTCTGCTGCGGTCTGGTGAACCGCGGGATCGCGGCGTGGAATGGTAAGATCTATGTCGGTACGCTGGATGCGCGGCTGGTGGCCATTGATGCCAGGACCGGCAAAGAGGTCTGGTCCACCCTGACCTTCGACGAGTCGCAAAAAGATTCACCGCTCCATCGCTATTCGATCACCAGCGCACCGCGCGTGGTCAAGGGCAAGGTGCTAATCGGCAATTCCGGCGGTGAATTCGGTGTCCGTGGCTACATCAGTGCCTACGATGTGGAGACCGGCGAGATGGCCTGGCGCTTCTACACCGTGCCCGGCAACCCGGCGGACGGTTTCGAGAACCCGCAGATGGAGCAGGCCGCAGCCACCTGGAGCGGCGAGTGGTGGAAGCTCGGTGGTGGCGGCACCGTATGGGATGCCACCATCTATGACCCGGTCACCGACCTTGTCTATATTGGCACCGGCAACGGCACGCCCTGGAATCAGCAGGCGCGCGATCCTGCGGGCGGAGATAACCTGTTCCTCGCCTCCATCATCGCGTTGAAACCCGATACCGGAGAATACGTCTGGCATTACCAGACGACACCGGCCGAGACCTGGGACTACGACGCGACCAGTCCGATAATGGTCGTGGACCTGACGCTGGACGGGAAGCAACGCCACGTCCTCATGCAGCCCTGTAAAAATGGTTTCTTCTACATGCTGGATGCTGCCAGCGGTGAGTTGTTGCGCGCCGAGCCCTTCACCGAGATCAACTGGGCCGACGGGGTGGACATGCAGACCGGACGTCCGCGGGTTCTGGCGGAAGCACGCTACAAAGAGGCGCCCTTCAACCTGCTGCCCGGCGTCCAGGGCGCGCACGGATGGCACTCGAATGCCTACCACCCGGATACCGGGTTGATCTACATCCCGACTCAGCATGCCTACTTCCCGATGGTCGCGGACCCGAACTACAAGCCGAACGATGTGGGTTATAACCTCGCGATCGACTTCGGCGCGCAGTTCACTTTTTACCGCGATCACCCGGACGCGAAGCGCGATTTCATTGGCTATCTCAAAGCTTGGGACCCAGTGGCGGGCAAGGAGGTCTGGCGCGGTGAGATCAACCAGGGTCCGACCGGCAGCGCGCTGGCGACGTCCGGCGGTCTGATATTCCATGGCGGCGGCAGCGAACAGGAATTTCGCGCCTATGACGCCCAGACCGGCGAGAAACTATGGAGCATGATGGCCCAGACCGCGGTGCTGGCCGCACCGATCAGCTTTGAGATGGACGGTCAGCAATACATCGCGGCGAGCGTCGGCGGCAGCGTGCAGGGCGGCTACTATGCACCGAACTATTCGCGCATGCTGGTCTTCGGTCTGAACGGCGCTCTCCAACTGCCACCGGTCCAGGAGTACGTGCCGCCGGCGCTCGATCCGCCACCGGCAACAGCCGCCGCCGAGGTGGTCACGGCAGGTACTGCCCATTACTCCCAGTACTGTGCGACCTGTCACGGCGAGAATGGCCAGACCCGCGGCTCCACCTTCCCGGACCTTACCCGCTCACCCATGCTGCACTCGCAGGAAGGCTTTGATACGGTCGTGCTGCAAGGGGCGCTCGCCGAGCGCGGCATGGCCTCGTTCGCCGAGGCACTGACACCAGCAGACACACAGGCCATCCTTGCCTACATCGTCGCACGCGCCAACGAGATCAAGAACGCACCGCCGCCTCCTCCCGGCTTCCCGCAACCGCCGGCAGAGCAGGAGCAACCGCACGAGGAAAAGTAGTCAACATTAATATGAGCCGGGGACTACGCATCCCCGGCTCGCACTTGACACCAGGCAGGAAAAAATAATGTTAACCAGGAATGTGTTGATCGTAACAATAATAGCCGCAACCTCGCATGCTGTTGCACAAGATAACGGTCACCCGCTGATAACACCCTATGCAGGATCCTTTGTTGAAAGTCAGGAAGTGAAGGAATTTGATGAACAGCAACTTGTGATCGGCAAGGTACAAGAGGATGGCACGGTGAAAACCGAGCGGATCGAAGGCAAGGTAACCCGAATCGATTATCGGGACCCGGACGACCGTTCTTCGCTGGAACGTATGCGCAACTACGAACAAGCCTTA
>DATDPS010000311.1:0-7565 GCA_035292625.1 Lysobacterales bacterium
CAGAAGAATCGACTGCAGAACCCGGCGAGCCAAACGCAGCAACGGACTCCGCCGGCGCCACCCATTCAAGCGGCATCATCAGTACCCCCCCGGCTGCTGAGGATAAGATGCCGGACGAAAATTGGATTCAGGAGCGCGACCCCGGGCGCTACACCATCCAGGTCATTGCCTTGCAGAATCCGGATAAATTACAGATGTTCATCGGCCAACACCCGGATTTGGCGCCGTTCGCCATTTACCAGCAGCAGCTAAAGGGTAAGCCCATCTACGTATTGATCCAGGGCGACTATGCCGATGTAAAGCAGGCACAGGAGGCCGTCCGTATGTTTCCTTCGGGTTTCCAGAAACGCGAAGAACTGTGGATTCGCAGGTTCATCATGGTCCAGGGCTTGTTGAATTGAGCCCGGCGTACCCTGGAGTCAGGATCACATCCCCAGTGTTTGTGTTCTCACTCGTGGCGAAAGCAGGTTCGCATGGGCCAGTGGTGATGGACCACGCATGAACCGGATCCTGTTCGCTGGACTGATGCTGCTGGTGGTGCTCTCGCCATTACCGCTCGGCAGTAACCGGGCCTGGTCCTGGAGCTTGTGCGCCCTTGTGATTGCAGCCTTGGCGGCTGCCTGGGCTGTCGCCAATGCCGGCCCGCGGGGCCAGGTAACCCGCTTTCCGCAGTCGGTGCTGCTGTGCCTGTTCGCGCTGGCCTGCGGCTGGGTGCTGGTGCAAATCGCGCCCTGGGTGCCTGCGGCCTGGAAGCACCCCCTTTGGGCGATGGTTGCCGATGTGCTGGACGCGAACCTGCCCGGGACGATTTCGTTTGCCACGGACGATGGCCTCACCGCGCTGATGCGCTTGCTGAGTTATGCCCTGGTGTTTGTGCTGGCTTACCAGCTCTGCCGGGAGCGCAATCGCGCGCAGGCTGCGTTTGCCTGGATGACCCTCGCAGGCCTGGCCTACGCAGTGTTTGGCTTGTACGTCTACTGGAGCGGTTACCAGCCGGAATGGTTTTTTGGCAGCAAAGTGCTGGCGCATGACGTGCGCAGCACCTTCATCAATCGCAATCACTTCGTTACCTGGCAAGGCCTCGCGCTGCTGTGCGCGATCGCCTGGTTCTACCAGCACATGGCACGGCCGGTGGTGAAGCCCTATTTTGTGCCGCAGGACCGCGATGCACGAGTGGAAGAGTTCATCCTCAAGGCCTGGAAACCCCTGCTCGCGGTGCTGCTGATGGTGACTGCGCTGGTGTTGACGCATTCCCGCGGTGGTTTCACCTCCACCCTGGTGGGTAGCGTGGTGTTGCTGGTACTGCTGGACCGCCGTGGATCGGCCCGCAAAGGCCTGTCACGGGCCACCGTCATCGCGGCGCTTGCCGTTGCCAGCATTGCGTTTTACCTCACCAGCGAGGTCCTGCTCGAGCGCATCGGGCGCACCGACATCACAACCGAAGAGCGACTGGAAGTATTTGCCAACGTCAATCGCGGCATCGCCGATAATCCGCTGCTGGGTTTTGGTTATGGCACCTTTGCCGACAGCTTCCGGCTGTATGACCGCAATGAGGAGCCCTGGCATTACGATCGTGCGCACAATACCTGGCTGGAAAACACCTTTGAGCTGGGATTGCCGGTGGCGCTCGCGCTGTTCCTGTCGATTGCCGGGCTGGCCTGGGTTTGCCTGCGCGGCGTGAAACGCCGCCACCGCGACTGGGTGTATCCGGCCACGGGTGTGGCGGCCTCGGTACTGGTCGGCTTGCACGCTACGGTGGATTTCAGCCTGCAGATTCCCGCTGTCGCGATCCTCTACGCTGCCATCATGGGCGTGGCCTGCGCACAGTCGTATTCGACGGTGGGAGAATGACGAGCATGCCTGGGGCGAGTAAACTCGGTCAATTGAAAAGCGATTTTTCATGACCGTGCTGGCACAACATTTCTGGTTAGTGCTGCCCTTGACCGCAGCACTCAGTGCTGGCCTGGCCTTTTTGATGATTCCGCTGGCGCGTAAAACCGGCTGGGTGGATCGCCCGGGTGGGCGCAAACTGCACCTGGATGCAACACCCCTGGTGGGCGGCATGGCGGTATACGTGGCCCTCGCGGCAGCGGTCGCAGTGTCACCCATCCCGCACCTTCCTCATCACTCGTTTTGCCTGGTGATGTTGCTGGGCGCGGGGGCATTACTCCTCACCGGACTCATTGACGACCTGTATGAGCTGTCCGCAACTTCGCGGTTCCTTTTGCAAGTGGGTATTTGCCTGCTGATGGTGCAATTTGGCAATGCCCGCCTGGAGGACCTGGGCCAATTGTTCAGCGGCGACGTGCTGCAACTGGGTTGGATGTCAATTCCCATCACGGTGTTCGCGGCCATGGGTGTGATCAATTCCCTCAATCTCATTGACGGCATGGATGGGCTATCGGGTACTTTGTTCCTGGTCGCCGCTGGCGGAATGGCCCTGTTCGCAGCCCTGGCGGGTTCCAGTGCTCTGTTCTGGCTGCTGCTCATTGCCATGGCGTCGGTGCTGGGTTACTTGCTGCTCAACGCCCGGTTTCCCTGGAATGAAAAAGCGCGGGTCTTCCTCGGTGACGCCGGCACGCTGATGCTGGGGTTCTTGCTGGCCTGGTGCTTTATCCGCCTCGGCAACGGCCCAAGTCGCGCCTTCATGCCCATGACGGCGGTGTGGTTGTTTGCGCTGCCTCTGCTGGATACCAGCACCGTGATTTGGCGGCGCTGGCGCGAAGGGCGTTCGGCCTTTTCCGCCGATCAGAACCACCTGCACCACGCCTTTCTGCGGGCCGGTTTCAGTGTGGAGCAAACCTGGGCTCGGATCTCCCTGCTGGCGCTAACGCTGGCGGTTTTTGGCATCGGCTTCGAACTGAGCAGGCTGCCTGAATGGCTCAGTTTCTACACCTTCATGGTGATGGCTTTCGCGTATTACTTCTACCTGAAACACAGCTGGGCCACCCAGCGATTCCTCGGACGGCACTTCATTCATCATGACTTTACGTTTGAAGATTGGTATGCCTGAAGACACCCAAGGCTCGTATGCCGGCTGCAGGCTGCCTATAATCCTTGGCCAAACGGGCCATGTGAAGCCCGAGCCAACGGGGGGCACAGCATGAATCCAGCTATTACTGGAACTTCAGGCCGATCACTGCGTGTCATGGTCACCGGCGGCGCCGGGTTTCTCGGTTCCCACCTGTGCGACCGCCTGCTTTCGGCTGGCCATGACGTGCTCTGCGTGGATAACTTCTACACTTCCACGCGACACAACATCACGCACCTGCTGGAACACCCCAATTTCGAACTCATGCGCCATGACGTGACCTTCCCGCTGTATGTCGAGGTGGATCGCATTTACAACCTGGCCTGCCCGGCTTCACCGATCCACTACCAGCGCGACCCGGTGCAGACGACCAAGACTTCGGTGCATGGCGCAATCAACATGCTGGGTCTGGCCAAGCGCACCCGTGCCCGCATCCTGCAGGCTTCCACCAGTGAAGTATACGGCGACCCCACCGTGCACCCGCAGCCCGAAAGCTACTGGGGCAATGTCAACCCGACCGGCATCCGTTCCTGTTACGACGAAGGCAAGCGCTGTGCGGAAACGCTGTTCTTCGATTACTGGCGCCAGCACCAGCTGCCGATCAAGGTGGCCCGCATCTTCAATACCTACGGCCCGCGCATGCTGCCCGACGATGGCCGGGTAGTATCGAATTTCATCGTCCAGGCATTGCAGGGCAGGGACATCACCATTTATGGTGACGGCAGGCAAACACGTTCGTTCTGTTATGTCGATGACCTGGTGGAAGGTTTGATGCGGTTGATGGAAAGCGACCCGGAGGTTACTGGCCCGATCAACCTCGGCAACCCGGGGGAGTTTTCCATCAAGGAATTGGCCGAAAAGGTAGTGGCACAGGTTGGCTCAAGTTCGCGGATCGTCAACCAACCGCTGCCGCAGGACGACCCGGCCCAGCGGCAACCAGATATCACTCGCGCCAGGGAAGTGCTGGGCTGGGAGCCGAAGGTGGCCCTGGACCAGGGCTTGGTCAGGACCGTTGAGTATTTTCGTGCCAGTTTGCCCACCGCGGGTTAATTTTTTTGGGAACTGCTGGATTCCAGAATCGCGTTCTTTATGGACCGTCATTCCAGAATCGCGCAGCGACTTCTGGAATCCAGGAATCGCCCGAATGACTGATAAAACAATCCTCGTCACCGGCGGCGCCGGCTACATCGGTTCCCACGCCTGTGTCGAACTGCTCGACACGGGCTACGATGTTGTAGTAGTCGACAACCTGTGCAACAGCAAGGCCGAGGCGCTGGAGCGGGTGAAGAAAATCACCGGAAAATCACTCGACTTCGTGCACTGCGACATCCTTGACCGAGAGGCTCTGGGCAAAGTGTTTGCCGAATATCAGCCTTCCGCGGTGATTCATTTCGCCGGCCTCAAAGCGGTTGGAGAGTCTGTCGAAAAGCCGCTGTTGTACTACCGGAACAACGTCGTGGGCACTGCCACGCTGCTCGAAGCCATGACCGAGGCCGGAGTAATAAACCTCGTGTTCAGTTCATCCTGCACCGTGTACGGCGCACCGGAGACCCTGCCGCTGCGCGAAAACTCACCGCTGCAAGCCGTCAACCCCTACGGCCAGACCAAATTGACCATCGAATACATGCTCAGGGATCTGGCCGCTTCCGACCCGAACTGGAACATCTCCATCCTGCGCTACTTCAACCCGGTGGGCGCGCATCCCAGCGGCGAAATCGGCGAAGACCCGCTGGGCACTCCCAATAACCTGATGCCCTACATTACCAAGGTTGCCGTCGGAGAATTGAAAGAACTTTCAGTCTGGGGCAACGACTACCCGACACCCGATGGTACCTGCATCCGCGATTACATTCACGTGGTCGACCTGGCGAAAGGCCACATCAAGGCCCTGCAGAAGCTCCAGCAGAACCAAGGTACTGGTGCGGGTTACCTCGGCATCCACAACCTCGGCACGGGTCGGGGTCACTCGGTGCTCGAAGTGATCGAAGGATTTCGCCAAGCCACTGGCCGGGCAGTACCGCACCGCATTGCCGAACGCAGGGCCGGTGATGCTCCAGCCGTGTATGCCGATCCGGCCTTGGCCACGGCAGAGCTTGCCTGGAAAGCAGAGCTGGGTATCCAGGCCATGTGTGCCGATGCCTGGCGCTGGCAACAGAACAACCCGAAGGGCTACTGAACACACCCAACCACATCATTGACCGATTCCTCTGCCAGGCCTTGCGCGGTGAGCCGGCGCCCTGGGAGGAATTGCCCGGCAACATTGCTGTGGATGAACTGAATGAACGCTGCCAGCATCATGGTGTGCAGGCCCTTTTGTACCACACCATGCACATGCGGCATGAATGGCCGGGCTGGCCGCCGGGGCTCCGGCGGGAGTTGGAAATAGCCAGCAAGGCCGGCATCGCGCAAGACCTGTTGCGGGCGCATTATCTGCAGCAACTCCTGAACGGCCTGCGCCAGAGCCGTGTGCGTGTGGTACTGACCAAGGGAGAGGCACTGGCGGCATCTCTTTATGCCATACCCGGCACTCGGGCGCGCTGCGACAGCGACCTGTTCATCCCCATCGCCGACCTCATGCGGGCGCAGCAAGTCGTGCACGAGGCGGGATTTGAAATTCATGCGCCCACATACAAGAGCCATCAATTCACCGTCGCCCGCAAGGTTGATCCTTCCTGCACTGTCCGCTTTGACATCCACTGGCGCATCCAGAATGCACCCCGGTTTGCGCGCGCTATTTCGTTCGAGGAAGCCTACGCCGGTTCTGTCGAGCTGGCAGACATGGGTGGAATCCGTGTGCTGGATGCTGCTGATGCGCTGATGCTGGCCTGCATGCACCGATGCGGCAATGAGCGTCATGACCGTGACCGGCTGATCTGGATTTACGACATCCACTTGCTGATCTCGTCACTGGAAGAATTACGGCTCAGGGAGTTTGCGCAACAGGCGGTGAACCGCAATGTGCAGCAGGTCTGCCTGGATGGAGTTTCCAGGGCGAAGGAGCTGTTTCATACCCATGTGCCGTCTGAAGTGCTGGAATTACTGGATTCGCCAGAACCCAAACAAACATGGTCACGGCGTTTCGCTGAAAGCAACCTCGGCCTGCTGGTGGACGACTGGAAAAAACTTCCCAATCGACAGGCGCGGTTGGGTTTGCTACAAGAACTGTTTATGCCTTCCACAGAGGCATTGATGAATAAGTATCACAAGACCAGCAAAGCCTGGCTGCCCTTTCTCTACCTCCGCCAGATTGTCGGCGGCTTTAAGCAACGGCTGCTGCTGAGATGACCGCTCCGAATACACAAGAAGAACCCATACCTGCCCCGACTTTACCGATTCGAATTATCACGCCGCATGAAGGTCTGGAAGGCTTTACCTACGCCATTGGCTCCATTTTTCGCGACTTTCCACTGAGCAGGGCATTGGCATGGCGAATGTTGCTGCGCGACACCCGGGCGATGTACCGCCAGAGCCTGCTGGGCTATTTCTGGCTGTTCCTGCCGCCGCTCGCTACGGTGCTGGTGTGGGTGTTGCTGAACAGTTCCAACCTGGTAAACATCGACGCGGGCGAAGTACCTTATCCGCTGTTCGTGATCACCGGCACGGTGCTGTGGACCGCCTTCAACAGTTCCGTGATGGCCATGCAGGAAATCATGGGCAGCGCGCGCAGCACCTTGTCCAAAGTCAACTTTCCCCACGAAGCCCTGATCATGACGGCCTTTGGCAAAGCGCTGCTGAACAGCGTCATCCCCGCCCTGTTATTGATTCCGGGCGTGTTGATTTACGGCGTCAGCCCGAGTCTGAACGCGTTGTTGTTCCCGCTGGGCTTCTTGACCGTCATGCTGCTGGGCTGTGCCATTGGTTTGCTATTTGTGCCGATCGGAGCGCTGTACGGCGACATAGGGCGCGCCATACAGCTAGCGCTCCGCTTCGGCTTCTTTGTCACGCCGGTGATCTATGCGCTACCTGAGGCAGGATTGACCCGGACGCTGCTGCTGTGGAATCCGGTCACGGCACCGCTGGTGTCGGGTCGCGCCTGGCTGGTGGGCGGCGAGAGTGTGTTGGCGCTAGAAACCGCCGCTGTCGCGGCAGTGAGCGTGCTGCTCCTGATCCTGGCCACGCTGATGTTCAAGGTAGTGATGCCCCACTTGATCGAGCGGCTTAATGCCTGACGAGGCGAACCATGAGTGACAGCGAAGTCCTGATCCGCGCCGAGCACGTTTCCAAGAAATTCTGCCGCTCGCTAAAGCGTTCCCTGTGGTACGGAGCGCAGGATGTAGCGCACGCGCTGATGCCGTGGCGGAAGGAGTTGCCGCCGCAGGCAGACAAAGCCGGAACTTACCCCCTGCCGGCGCTGCGCAGGGACGAGTTCTGGGCCGTGCGCGACGTCTCTTTCGAGGTGCGCCGCGGTGAATGCCTCGGCCTGATCGGGCACAACGGTGCGGGCAAGAGCACCTTGCTGAAGATGCTCAACAGACTGATACGACCTGACAGCGGCCGGATCACGATGCGAGGGCGGGTGGGCGCCCTTATCGAA
>DATDPS010000312.1:0-7548 GCA_035292625.1 Lysobacterales bacterium
AATACGTGCGCGTCGTGGCCCTAATCCTGCGCGAAGAGTTGCGCGGTCCGGGCGCTGATGATCCCATTCATTGAAGGTGGTTAGAAAGTCAGATGATCAAACAAAAAGAATATGCCAGGCGTCGCCTGCAACTCATGCGCATGGCGGGCGATGACTCCATCATCATTGTCTGCGGGGCGCCGGCGCGGATTCGCAACAGCGACGTGCATTACCCCTACCGGCAGGACAGCGACTTCCTCTACCTGACCGGCTTTCGCGAACCCGAAGCCCTGCTGGTCATGATCCCCGCGCAGGAGGGTGGCAAGTGTGTTCTGTTTTGCCGTGAGCGAGACCCTGAACGGGAGATGTGGGACGGCCCGATGGCGGGCTTGCGTGGCGCCGTATCCGAATATGGCATGGACGAGGCCTTTCCCCGCGAAGAAATTGGCAAGCGCTTACCCGCACTGTTGCAGAATCGCGAGCGGATCTACTACGACCTGGGTCACAACCCCTTGTTTGACCAGCGCTTGATCGGTTGGCTGAATGAATTTCGTGCCAAGCCGAGGAAGACGTTTCATGCCCCGGAAGAAATACACGCCCTGGCGCACATGCTGCATGACCAGCGCCTGTACAAGAGCCGCGAGGAACTGTCGGTGATGAAACGTTCGGCACAGGTAGCCATCGAGGCGCACCAGCGCGCCATGCAGGTGTGCCAGCCGGGATTGAACGAAGCCGATATCCATGCAGAACTGTTGCACACCTTCACCCGCAACCAGTGTGAGCCTTCCTACCAGGCCATCGTCGGTGGCGGCGCCAACGCCTGTGTGCTGCATTACATCGCCAACAATGCTCCGCTGCAGGACGGCGACCTGCTGCTGATCGATGCCGGGGCCGAGTACGATGGATATGCTTCTGACGTCACCCGGACATTTCCCATTAACGGAAAATACTCTCCGGAACAGCGCGACCTCTACGAGGTGGTGCTGGCGGCGCAACTGGCCGCCATTGAAAAAGCGCGGGCGGGAAATGCCTGGCAGGAAATGCACGATGAGGCGGTGCGGGTTGCGACCCAGGGCATGATCGACATGGGCATTCTGAGGCTCAGCCTGGAGGAGGAACTGGAGCAGGAGGGCCACAAGCATTTCTATGTCCACAATACCGGGCACTGGCTGGGCCTGGATGTTCACGATGTGGGTGAGTACCAGATCGACGGGCACTCGCGAGAACTTGAACCGGGCATGGTCATGACAGTTGAGCCGGGCATCTATATCCCGGCCAAGGATACCAGCGTGAGAAAATGCTTCAGGGGCCTGGGGATTCGCATCGAAGACAACATCGCCATCACCAAAGCGGCGCCACAGGTGCTGACCGCCGCACTGGTCAAGCAGCCGGACGACGTCGAAGCCCTGATGGCTGGATGAACACCTTGCCGGATAATCATGTCAGCCCACTGCCCCTGGCCCGGTGGGATGTAGCCATCGTCGGCGGGGGCCTGGTGGGTGCCAGCCTGGCTTGCGCTCTGGCGCCGCTGGGTTTGAGAGTCGCCTTGCTCGAAGCGGTGCCGCTCCGGGCAGCCGGGCAACCCAGTTATGATGACCGCACCCTGGCCCTGAGCGGCAGTTCCTGCCGGATCCTGCAGGGCCTGGGAATCTGGCCCGCGCTCGGTGCAAATGCCACCGCCATTCGCGAAATACGGGTTACCGAGCGGAACCGGCCGGGACAGGTGGTGATGAAGCCACAGGAGCTGGGACTGGAAAACTTTGGCCACGTCGTCGAGGCACGGGTGTTTGGTGCTGCTGTTCTGGAACTGTTGTCCGGCATGGGCGGGGTGGAGTTGATCTGTCTGGCAAAAGTCACTGCCATTGAAACGACGCAGGAAAGTGTCCGCATCGCTTTCCAGCGCGATGGGCAGGAGCATGGCTTGCAAGCGCGCCTGCTGGTGGGCGCCGATGGCGCCGAGTCGGTGGTTCGAACCGCACTGGGTATCACCGCCGAACGGCATGATTACGGCCAGACAGCCATCGTTTGCAACGTCACCCCGGAAAAAGCCCACCTGGGATGCGCTTACGAGTGTTTTACGCCTACCGGCCCATTCGCCCTGATGCCGCACGTCAATGGCCGTTGCGGCCTGGTCTGGAGCGTGGCCAGCGAGGACGCGGCTCGACACATGGAGATGCCGGAACAGCACTTTCTGCAGCATGCGCACGACATGTTCGGCAATGCCCTCGGCCCCTGGCTGAAGCTCGGTAAGCGTTCTGCCTACCCTCTGCGCCTGGTGCGGGCGACGGTGGACACCGGCCTGCGCTCGCTGCTGCTGGGTAACGCTGCCCATGCCATTCACCCGGTAGGTGCGCAAGGCTTCAATCTCGGCCTGCGCGATGTGGCAGTGCTCGCGGAAGTGCTGGCGGATGCGCTGGCGCAAAATCCTGCGGCAGATATCGGCGCCGCCGCCTTGCTGCAAAGCTACAGCAACTGGCGGGCGCCTGATCAGGCCGGCACCATCGGCTATTCCGACGGATTGGCCCGCCTGTATGCCAATCCCAGCGCATTGGCCGGTATCGCCCGTGGTTTTGGCATGCTTGCCCACGCCCTGGTGCCACCGCTGCGGCGGCAGCTGGCCATTCGTGCGATGGGCTATCGTGGCCGGGTGCCGCGCCTGGCTCTCGGTGAATCCCTGGTGAGCCGCTGAACCATGCCCGATCGTGGCTTCGACGTGGTGGTCATCGGCGCCGGCATGGTGGGTGCGGCGGCGGCCTGCCTCCTGGCCCGGGCCGGGTTTTCGGTGGCCGTCGTCGAAACCGCGGAGCCCGCTGCATTCCGGCCGGACAGCCCCACAGGCCTGCGTGTTTCGGCCATATCGCCAGGGTCGCAGGCGGTGTTGGCGGAAGCGGGTGTGTGGCGGCAGATCAGCCAGCAGCGCCATTGCACCTACCGGCGCATGCGGGTTGAGGATCGCAAGCACGAGGCCGTGCTGGAGTTCAACGCGGGTGAGTTTGGCCTGGAACGCCTGGGCACCATCGTCGAGAACGACCTGGTGCAGTGGTCCTTGTGGCAAGGCATGAAGAACTTCGGCGCCATTGACCTGCTTTGCCCAGCACAGGTCAGCGAATTTGATTTCGACCGGCCGGCGGTGCGGTTGCAGGGTGGGCGTGAAATTCGTGCAAACCTGCTGGTGGGGGCCGATGGGGCCGATTCACTGGTGCGCAGCGCAATGGGCATAGCCCATCAATACTGGGAATATGGTCAGCTTGGCATCGTCAGTGTTGTGAAAACCGCCAGGGCCAATCCCGGACTGGCCTGGCAGCGATTCCTGCCCGGCGGGCCGTTGGCGTTCCTGCCGCTGGCCGATGGCAGCTCTTCCATTGTCTGGTCGGTGCCGGAGGCCGAAGGGCGGCGTTTGCTGGAACTGGCTGATGCTGAATTCTGCGCAGAGCTGCAAGCTGCCATGCACAGCCCTGAACTCCCATTTGGCGAGGTTGCAGGGTGCGGGCCGCGAGCGGCCTTCCCTTTGCGCATGCAATTGAGTGATACCTATGCCGCGCGGCACGCCGTGTTGATCGGCGATGCGGCCCACGTGGTACACCCGCTGGCCGGGCAGGGTGTGAACCTGGGCTTGAGCGACGCGGCCGCGCTGCTTGAAACCCTGCTCAGCGCACGCAAAGCTGGTGAGGACATGGCCAACGACCGGGTGCTGCAGCGCTACGCGCGCTGGCGGCGTTCGGAAGCCGAGCTGATGGCTCGAGGCGTCCACGGCATCCGCTCGCTATTCATGCCGGAAACGCTGGCCCCGCTGCGCCGCATGGGTTTGGGCCTGGTGTCGCGCAGCTGGATGCTCAAGGAAGCGTTCATCCGGCGCGCTGTCGGGCGCAACCGGAATGCACCCGCGCTGACGCGAGGAGTGGCGCTGACGGAGTTGATGCGCTGAAACGTCACAAGGATCACAGGGGTCAGAGTACATTTTCTTTGATGGGGTTTTTCTGCCCACGGCCTTCTGTGAAAATGTACTCTGACCCCGCTTGTTCAAGCCGCGGCATATTCCATCCTGTTATACCCCAATAGAAAACGCTTCGTTCACGGTCCGGAAAATGACCACTATGCTCTGTCTTCATCGCCATGGAGACACGCGGCATGTTCGAAGCCCTGAAAGCCAATAATTCGCCCTTTACTGAACTGCAGATCCAGCAGCTGCAAACCGGCCTGGGCGGGCTCGATGCCGTGCAGTCAGCCTGGCTTAGCGGCTTCATTGCCGGCCGCCTGACCGGTCAATCCGCGGTTTTGCCCCTGCCCGAGGCTGTTGCCGGAGCGGCACAGGGCCCGGACCGTAAAGGCAAAACCCTGCATGTGTTCTTCGCGTCACAGACCGGCAACGGCGAAGAAATTGCCCGTGAGCTTGGCAAGGAAGCAGAACGCGCCGGTTTGGCCGTCGAAGTACAGTCCCTTTCCGCCTTGCGGCCGCCGGTACTGAAAAAACTGGAACACGCGGCCTTTGTCATCAGCACCCACGGTGAGGGTGACCCACCGGATGATGCGCTGGACCTGTTCGAGTACCTGGCCAGCCCGCGTGCAGCGCGGCTGGAGCAGCTCAGGTTTCGTGTGCTGGCCCTGGGTGACCGCAGTTACAGCCAGTTCTGCGCGGCGGGCCGGAAGCTGGAAAACCTGTTGCTGGCGCAAGGGGCAGGCACATTCGCCGAACGCATCGAATGTGACATCGATTTTCAGCCGGCGGCCACGGCCTGGACCACCGAGGTGGTGCGCTACGGCCAGCAGAACCTGGCGCCTGAGGAATCCCCGACGCCGGCCAGCCCCTTGTCCGTGGCCAGCCATCTCAGCGTCGTGCCGCAGGTCGCGCGCTGGAACCGCGCCCGTCCCTTCGCAGCCACGGTTGAACGAGTGCAGAAAATTACCGGGCTTGAGTCACCGAAAGACGTGTACCACGTGGAGCTTTCGCTGCAGGGCTCCGGCCTGGAATACCATCCAGGCGATGCGCTTGGGGTCTGGGCCCCTAACCCGCATGGGCTGGTCGATGAAGTGCTGAATGATTTGCACGTCGACGCCGGTGAAGAGATCACGCTGGCAGATGGCCATCACACCGCACATGAACTCCTGACCCGGCACCGTGAATTGACCCGGTTGAGTGCCGACACCATCCGGGACTATGCGCTGGTGGCAAAGAATGCTGATCTCCTGAGCCACTTTGAGGAGATGGATGAAGCCGATCGCCGCGGGTTCCTTGAACAGCGCCAGTTTGTCGACCTGGTGCAGGAGTTTCCGGCCCGGCAGGGTGCCCACCTGGGCCTGGAGGACGTGGCCCGGATTCTGCGCCCGCTGGCGCCACGCTCCTATTCCATCGCTTCCAGCCCGGCCAGCGTGGCAGAAGAAGTGCATTTGACCGTGGCAACCTTGTTCTCCAATGCCATCGGCACGCCACGCCGCGGTGTCGCCAGTGACTTTCTCAACCACCGCCTGCAGGCGGGTGATGAAGTTGGCGTATTTGTGGAGCCCAACCGCCGCTTCCGTTTGCCTGCGGACCGGAAGATTCCACTGATTTTCATTGGCGCGGGCACAGGCATAGCGCCTTATCGCGCCTTTCAGCAGCAGCTCGAAGCCCAGAAAGAGGCAGTGGGCGAGTCTCCCGCTACCTGGCTGATTTTCGGCAACCCGCACCTGCGCACGGATTTCCTCTACCAGCGGGAATGGCTGGACTGGCGTCAACGCGGTCTGGTGGCCCGCATCGACGGCGCATTCTCGCGTGACCAGGCGGAGAAGCGCTACGTGCAGCACGTGGTGCGCGAACAGGCCGAGCGCATTGGGCGATGGTTGGATAAGGAAGCTCGGATCTACATCTGCGGCAGCCTGGCCATGGGCCATGCAGTGGAACAGGCCTTGTGTGATGTGCTGGCCCAGCGACGCGGTTGGAGTGCGGAGCAAGCGGCCGCGGGTTTGTCCGAGTTACGCCGCCAGGGCCGGCTCCTGAAGGACCTGTACTGATGGGCAGCAGCGAACGCCAGTTGTCCGCGGTCGAAGGGATCAAGTTGCGCAGCGATTACCTGCGCGGCACCCTGCTGCGCAGCCTTGCCGACACCGCGACCGGGGCCCTGGCCGAAGACGACACCCAGCTCTCCAAGTTCCATGGCTTTTACCAGCAGGACGACCGCGACCACCGGGAGGAACGCCGCAAGCAGAAGCTGGAACCGGATCACCAGTTCATGATCCGTGCCCGGGTTCCTGGTGGAATCTGCACGCCATTCCAGTGGCTGGCGATGGATGATATTGCCAGACGCTGGGCCAATGGCACCATCCGGCTGACCACCCGGCAGGCTTTCCAGTTGCACGGCGTGATCAAGCGCAATTTGAAATCGACCATTCGCGGCATCAACGACTCCCTGCTGGACACCATTGCTGCTTGCGGTGACGTGAATCGCAACGTGATGTGAACGCCGCTGCCCGAATCTTCGGCTATCCACCAACTGGTGTGTGCCGATGCCCAGATGGTCAGCAAGCACCTGACGCCGCATACCACGGCCTACCACGAAATCTGGCTGGACCGGAAGCTGGTGGCAGGCAGCGATGGAGAAGCCGTACCCGACCACGAACCGGTCTACGGCCCCACCTACCTGCCGCGTAAATTCAAGATTTCGTTTGCCATTCCACCACGCAACGATGTGGACGCATTTGCCCATGACCTGAGTTTCGTGGCCATCGTCGAGCAAGACGCCTTGGTGGGTTATAACGTCCTGGCCGGCGGCGGCATGGGCGCCACGCACGGTGACCCGGCGACGCATCCGCGGCTGGCTGATGTCATTGGCTTCTGCACCCGGGAGCAGGTGGTGATGGTGGCGGAATCGATAGTCGCCATCCAGCGCGATGCCGGCGACCGCACCGAGCGCAAGCACGCACGTTTAAAATACACCATCGAAGATCGTGGCCTGGATTGGCTGCAGGATGAATTCGAAGCCCGAGCGGGTTTCCGTCTCGCCAGCCCGCGCAATTTCCGCTTCACGCACAATGGGGACCGGGTGGGTTGGCAGCGGACCAGCGATGGCTTGTGGCACCTGGGCCTGTTCATTCAGAACGGGCGAGTCGCCGACCGCGAGGGCGCGGCCGAGCTCAGCGGATTGCGCGAGATCGCACGGATCCTGCAAGGCGAGTTCCGCCTGACGCCCAACCAGAATGTCTTTGTATCGCGCGTGCGAGGGGAGGATCGCGCGGCCATAGACCAGCTGGTGCGCCAGCATGGCCTGGACAGCTGGAACCGGTCATCACCGCTGCGGCTGCATTCCCTGGCTTGTGTGGGTTTTCCCACCTGCGGTCTTTCCATGGCGGAAAGCGAGCGTTACCTGCCGGACCTGTTGGTGCGCATCGAGGTATTGCTGACTGCCCATGGTCTGCTGGAGCAGCCGATCACCATACGCATGACGGGTTGCCCCAACGGTTGCGCGCGACCTTACCTGGCCGAGATCGGCCTGGTGGGCAAAGGGCCCGGACTTTATAACCTGCATCTCGGGGCCGCGTTCAACGGCACGCGCCTGAATACCCTTTACCGTGAAAGCGTGCAGGAGGCCGACATCC
>DATDPS010000313.1:0-32049 GCA_035292625.1 Lysobacterales bacterium
AGGTAGGCGGTGTAGTCTTCGAGACCAAAGCGGCCCTGCTCAAGCGGCACCAGCCGGGCGTCGCGCCAATCGGTGACATAGACATCGTGGTCTGGCAGGAACTCGGCCAGCGCTTCGCGCGACAGGGTGGCGTGGTGGCCGGACATGGCCGGCACGAACAACACCCTGGGCGCCGCTGCCGCGCCCATGCGCTCAAAATGCAGCAGGTCGCAGAACGGTTTGCGCAGCAGGGTGCGCTGTTTGATGGGATGAAGTTCTCCGGCTATCCGCACCGGCGCAAAATCAAAGCTTTGTTTGGGGTATGAACGCGTGACCCGGGCGGCGGATTCCAGCATCGCGCCGTGGAATTTGCCCAGCACGCTCCAGGAGTAGGGATTGGCGGGATGCGTAATGAACTCGTGGCCGACCTTGAGGGCGTAGTGCAAGGGCATCATCGACTTGATGGTCCAGTCGCTTAGCTGGTAGCGCATGAAAGGTTTCTCCCGGCCGGGGCGGCTTGCCCCGGGTATGGCAGACGATTATGACGCTTAATGCAACGGCGTCAATCCGGACCAGGCCGCCTCCCCACCGGAACTGAAACAATGCTACCCTTGAAGCGTGAGGTGCGATGGTGAACAAAGCCGCTATAGACCTGTATAACGAGTACGTTCACGGCGAACTGCCGCGGCGGGAATTTCTCAAGCGTCTGGCCGGTATTGCCGGCGGCGCGGCGGCGGCCAGCGCGCTGCTGCCCTTTCTCGAGCCCAATTATGCATTTGGCCAGCAGGTCAACAGTGAGGACAGCCGGCTGGAACACAGCTACGTCGAATATGCGGCAGCCGGGGGTATGGTCAAGGCCTACCTGGCCAAGCCCAGCGCCATGCAAAAGCCTTTGACCGGCATCCTGGTGATCCACGAAAACCGTGGTTTGAATGCCCATATCGAAGACGTGGCGCGGCGCGCCGCGCTGGCAGGTTATGTCGCCCTGGCTCCGGATGGGCTCACTTTTGCGGGCGGTGCGCCGATTGACCAAGAGGCGGCGCGCGATCTGTTCGGCCAATCCGACCGCGAACGCATCACCCGGGATGTGATCGCCGGAGTGCCCTACCTGGCCGCCAGGGAAGATTGTAACGGCCGCATCGGCACGGTGGGATTCTGTTACGGTGGCGGTGTTTCGCTGTTGTGCGCGGCGCGGGAAAAAGCCACCAGGGCAGCGGTGTGTTTCTATGGCAGCCCCTTGACGGAAGACGATGTGGCCAGGGTCGGCGTGCCGCTGATGCTACATTACGCCGGCGACGATGAGCGCATCAACAGCTCCATCGGGGAATTCCGGTCACTGCTGGATAAGCACGGCGTGGCCTACAGCCTAAACATGTATCCCGGCACCCAGCATGGTTTCCACAATGATGCCAGCGCCGCACGCTACGATGCCGCAGCGGCATCACTGGCCTGGCAGCGAAGCCTGGAATTCTTTGCAAACCACCTTGTTTGAAGCCCACCATCACCCACCACAATCATTTACCCATACGCAGATTCACACCAAATTCCCGGGCTGAAATGCACCTGACCGATGGATAGCCCATTTTCCAGTTTCAACCTTTGGGCCGGGCTGTTCGGCGGCATGGCCCTTTTCCTGTTTGGCATGGACATCATGACCCTGGCGCTTAAATCCGCGGCCGGGGACTACATGAAGGGCTTGCTCAGGAAGATGACCAGCAACCGGCTGGTGGGCGTCGGCATGGGTGTCTTCGTCACCTCCATCATCCAGTCCTCGTCCGTGACCACGGTCATCCTGGTCGGTTTCATATCGGCCGGTCTCATGTCCCTGTCGCAAAGCGTGGCGGTGATCCTGGGCGCCAACATCGGCACCACGATTACCGCGCAGATCCTGGCCTTCAACGTAAGCAGGATAGCCTTGCCACTGGTCGCCATTGGTTTCCTGCTTTCCTTCGTCGTCAAAGGCAACAGCTGGCGGCAGGCCGGGCGCATGATCCTGGGCCTCGGCCTGATTTTTTATGGCATGGGCATCATGAGCGACTCCATGAGCCCGCTGCGCGCTTACGAGCCGTTCGTGCAGTACATGGTCGACATGCATAGCCTCTTGCTGGCTGCCCTCGTGGGCGCTGTGTTTACCGCAGTTATCCAATCCTCCTCGGCCACCACCGGTATATTGATCGTCATGGCGGCGCAAGGCCTGATCGCGCTCGAGCCGGCCGTCGCCATCGTTTTGGGTGCAAATATTGGCACCTGCGTCACGGTTCTGATCGCCGCCATCGGCAAACCCCGTGAGGCCTTGCGCTCCGCGATGGTGCACGTCCTGTTCAACGTGGCGGGTGTTGCCCTGTGGATTGGTTTTATCCCGCAGCTGGCTGAACTCGCCCAACTGATTTCACCGGGACAGGAAGGGCTGGGCGAGGCGAGCCGCCTGGCTGCGGAAACGCCACGGCAACTGGCTAACGCCCACACCCTGTTCAATGTGTTGAACGCTTTCCTGTTCCTGGGTTTTACCACGCAGCTCGCCCGCCTGGTAGAGTGGCTGATCCCCGACCGGCCCATTCAGGCCGATGCGGCGATGCGCCCCAGGTACCTGAACAAGTCGCTGCTTTCAACGCCCAGCATTGCGCTCGAAACCGTACGCATGGAACTCGGCCGCCTGGGGGACCGCGTCATCGAAATGGTCTCAGCCATCATGCCGGCGGCGATTATCGGCTCGCGCTCCGAGCTGGAACGGGTGGCCGCGATGGACAAGGTAGTAGACGCCTTGCACATGGCGATTATCGAGTACCTTGGCAAAATCAGCCTGGCCCGGCTGTCACCCGCCCAGTCCGAGGAGCTGATGCGGTGGGCGCAAGTGGCCAACGACCTCGAGCATATTGGAGATCGGGTTGCCACCAGCATGGTGACTTCGGCGCAAAAACGCATTGATGAAGATGTTCACGTGTCCGCGGAAACCGCCCGCATCCTGACGGATTTTCATACGGAGGTAACCAGCGCCCTCACCGATGCCCTCAAAGCGATTTCGGAGCACGATGCGGAATTGGCAAAAAAAGTGCGCCAGCGGAAAAGGGACCTGGCGCAGATGGCTCGCACCATCAGCGGGTATGGACTCGGCCGCCTGACCGCAAACGCGCCCAACCGTTTGCACACCTACGCGCGTGAAATGGAAATCCTGGAAATCCTGGATAGTGTTTTCGCCGTGGCCCGGCGCATCGCGCGGGCCCAGATTGACGATGCCAACCACAAACCCTCGAACGATGCCCCGGATGAGATGCCGCTGCATGAGCCAGCCGACCATTCCACGACGAAAACCCGCGGCGACTGAACAAGCGCCGGTATGGCCACCGTCATTCCAAACCGACGCTGTCGCGTTTGGAATCCAGTAACGGCATCGAATACAGCAATGCCAACCCGCAATATGGCAAAGTGTATCAATGGACCGAAACGCCCTGGTGCTACCCCTTTCTACCTGATCTTGTTGCGTTGGATGTAGTTACTCGGCTGTAACTCCTCGTCGCCGCTGTGCAGCGGTGTGCCAATCAAACTATCGCCCTTCTGATGGTCCATCCAGATGTTGACCGGTCGGATGATGGCCAGGCTGTCATCGTCCTCGTCGGCGACGATCAACTGCACTTGCAAGGCGGATCGATCCACGTAGTACCAGGCACTGTTGCTGTATCGCCACAGGGTTTCCCGGCTCCAGGCATCCGAGGGGATGCGGCTGGTCAGAAGCGTAAAGCCGGCCTGCTGCCCCTTCCAGGCATCGACGGCAACCGCGATCACCTGTTCCCGGTCGGCCCCGGTGTATCGGTCCGGCGGCAGGGGATTCTGCTGGATGATCAGCTCACCCAGGGACTTTTCGCGCTGCTGCAAGCTGGCTTGAGTGCTCTGTAACTCCTTTTCCAGCGCAAGGGTCTGGGCCGGATCCAGGACCGCGTACATGGCCAGCTTATCTGCGGCAAAACCCATGGCCTGGGGCACACCGCCAGTGAACAACAGGGGATTCTGATCCGCAGCGGCCATGTCGGCGATGCGATTTGCCTCGGCAAGATCAGCACGAATCTGCCGCGGCAATGTCTGCTTCTCCTGCTCGGCGGCCGCCTGGAAGGCCTGCAGGTTTGACTGGAAATAATTGCCCGCACCTTCAAACCGCTTGCCATCCTCGGTCTGCTGCTGCACCAGGGGCTGGTAAGCCTGGGCAATGCGCTCGGCTTCGGCCCTGGCGGCGGGGACCTCTTGAACAACGGCCGCAGCCTGTGGCCGGTCCGACTGCAGGATCATCGGGTTACCGTACATGGCCGCCAGTTCATTCAGGCGCTTGAGATCGGCCTGCAGCTCGGGGTAGTTCGCCGGATCGATCGACTTGTTGAGTGCCTCGCTGAGTGGCTTCAGGTACGCCTCAGCGGTATCGACCTCGCCCAGTGCAGCCGCCAGGCCCTCTGCCGTTTCAGCCACCCCCTGGCCATCGGCCGGCAATTGATCCAGGGCGTCCCGCGTAAAACCCCCCTTGCGGCGCGCCGTCTCGATGGTGTTCATGCCGGTCTGCACCTGGCGATAGTCAATGGCCATCTGGTCGGCTTGCGGCTGCAATTCCCCGACCAGTTGGGTCAGGGCAGTCGCATAGCCTTCCACTTCACGCAGGTTGTAATTTGCGCCCTTGAGCACCTCTTGCTGCTGGTAGCCCAACTTGGCCGCTGCCGCAGCCGTCGCAGCACTTGCAGCTGCCACAGGCGCAGAAACTGCGGCCGGAGCTGTGGCTGCAGCCGGAACGGCCGCCGTGGCAGCTTGGGTGGCGGCCGGCGTGGTGTTCGCACCAGCCAGGCGTGCATCCAAGGCGGCTATGCTCTGTTCCACCGTGGCAAAATCCGCGACTACCGGCTTGACCGCTGCAGCATCGGCGGGCAGCTCCGACAACCATTGCCCGAGTTGGGGCATGTCCGCGGCCGCCGTGTCGAGCCGCATTTTGCTCAGCTTGGCCCTGGATCCCTGGGGGACACCCATTCCCGGCCCGGCGCTGTCCAGCGCCAACTGCAGGTTGGTTTTAACCCGGCTAAGGCCGGAAGCAACCGCGTTGAGCTGCTGTTGCTGCTCGGCGGACAGCTCTTGCGCCATCGCCGGCAGCGTGAAGTTCAGGGCCAGCAACAAAGCTAGTATGGATTTCACGGACATTTTCTCCTTCGGGTTGAAAGCCAAGCAAGAACCTGCAAGCTCCCGGTCAGCAGAACCTGCGCTCAGAGAGTAACCCGTTTGCGGGTAACGGCAAAGGCCGCCACGGTTCCGAAACCCGCTTGCAGCAGCGGGGGACAGCGTTACGACGACTTGCTATCCTGCCCGCCATGCCCACCGCCGCCCATTCATCCTTTGACGTCATCATCATCGGCGCCGGCGCTGCCGGCCTCATCTGCGCGCTGACCGCGGGGCAGCGCGGCCGGCGGGTACTGGTGCTGGAGCGCGCCAACAGGGTGGGCAAGAAGATCCTGATGTCGGGCGGCGGGCGCTGCAATTTCACCAACCTGCACGTCCACCCGGATCGATTTCTCTCCGCCAATCCGCACTTTTGCACAAGCGCGCTGAGTCGTTACACGCAGTCGGATTTCATCGACCTGGTGGAGCGCCACAAGATCGAGTATTTCGAAAAGGAGACGGTGAACGGGCTGAGCGGTCAACTGTTCTGCCAGGAGTCTTCCAGGCAGATCGTTGCCATGTTACTGGACGAATGTCAGCGGGCTGGCGTCGAAATCCGCACTGCATGCGAGACCGCGAGCGTCACGCACAAGGACGCTTTTTGCCTGGACACCCGTGCAGGCCTTGTCACTGCCGCAACCCTGGTAGTTGCTTCCGGCGGCCTTTCCGTTCCCAGCCTGGGAGGCTCGGGCTTTGGCTATGCGCTGGCCACGCAGTTCGGGCTGCGCCTGTTGCCGACTTCCGCCGGCCTCGTTCCGCTGACCTTTACCGATGCCATGCAAGCAACCTGCAGCGCGCTCTCCGGCGTTTCCTGTGAAGTCGCTATTTCCAATCAACGCGCAAGGTTTCGTGAAGACCTGTTGTTCACCCACCGCGGCCTGAGCGGCCCGGCCGTGCTGCAGATTTCCAGCTACTGGCGGCCGGGCGAAGCAGTCAGCATCGACCTGCTGCCAGGCCAGGATGCATTTCACTTGTTGCAAGCGTGGAAGCGCGAGCATCCGCGCACATTGCTGCGCACACGGCTCGGTACGGTGTTGCCTAGGCAACTGGTGCTGGAGCTCGAGACGCTGTTCTGGCCTGGCGCCAGGGAGAGCTTGCTGGCCAACTGGCCGGACCGGGACTTGAAAGTGCTGGCCGGGCAACTGCAGGCCTGGGAACTCAAACCCGCCGCAACCGAGGGCTACCGCACCGCCGAGGTGACCCTGGGTGGAGTCGATACGCGTGATTTGTCGTCCAGGACCATGGAGTCCGTCACCACGCCCGGACTGTTTTTCATCGGCGAGGTGGTGGATGTCACCGGCCACCTCGGCGGATTTAATTTCCAGTGGGCCTGGTCATCGGGCCATGCGGCTGGCCTGGCTGTATGAAGCCACAACAGCTCATCACGAAGGGGCTTTACAAGTCACAACCCAGGCTGCACGCTTGCTGCAGCAAAACACCCTAAAGGAATGCCATGAAAGTCTCCAAGCGTGATTTCCTCAAGGCCGGCGCGCTGGGCGCCGGGGCCCTGGTGCTGGCGCCTGAGTTCGGTATCAGTCCCCTGATGGCACAGGCGAAGGATTCCCCGCCTCCAATTTTTGATCCTCTACCGCCCATTTCGAAGGAAGAGCGCCAGGAACGGGTGGCCAAAGCCCAGCAGCTGATGCGCCAGGCCGGAGTCGGCGCACTGCTGCTGGAACCGGGCTCGTCGATGCTCTATTTCACCGGCATTTCATGGTGGCGCAGCGAGCGCCTGACGGCGGTGGTGATCCCCGCGCAGGGCGAGATCGCCGTGGTTACGCCTTACTTCGAGGAACCCTCGGTGCGGGAAAGCCTGGCGTTTGGCGACGATGTGCGCTCCTGGAACGAAAATGAAAATCCGCTCGTACTGGTCAACGGCATTCTCGCCGACCGCGGCGCCCTGGGCAGGCCGCTGGCGCTCGAGGAAACCGTGCGTTATTTCGTCATCTCTGAACTCAAGCTGGTCAATCCGCACATCGAAGTGGTTTCAGGCAGCCCTATCACGCAGGGCTGCCGCATGTATAAATCCGCCCACGAGCTGCAGTTGATGCGGCGCGCCAGCGACATCACCGTCGCCGCGTACCGTAACACCCATGCAAAAATCGCTGCCGGCATGACACCCGAAGACATTTCAAGCCTGATGGCGGCTGCGATGACCGGCTTTGGCGGCAGCGCGGAATTCCAGTTGATCCTGCTGGGCGAAGCCAGCGCCTACCCGCACGGCTCCAGCCAGCCGCAAGCCGTCCGCGAGGGCGAGATCGTGCTGATGGATTGCGGTTGCAGCTACCAGGGCTACCAGTCCGACATCTCGCGCACTTTCGTGCACGGCGAACCGTCGAAGAAGCACCGCCAGGTGTGGGAAACCGTGCGGCGTGGCCAGCAGCTGGGATACGAAACCGCCCAGCTCGGAACCCCGGCCGGCAAGGTGGACGATACGGTGCGGGCCTGGTACGAATCACTGGGTTACGGGCCCGGTTACCAGACCCCGGGCACCCCGCACCGGCTGGGCCATGGCATCGGCATGGACGGCCACGAGCGGGTCAACTTCGTCGGTGGCGAGACCACCGCGCTACAGCCCGGCATGTGTTTTTCCAACGAGCCGGGAATCTACATTTACGGCGAATTCGGCGTGCGGCTGGAGGATTGCCTGTATATGACCGAGTCCGGGCCGAAGTGGTTTTCGGTACCGCCACCCTCAATCGACCAGCCGTTTGCCTGAAGCCACAGCGAACTCAGAACAGGTAAAACACCGACAGGTAGCCATGGTAGCGCTGGCCCTGGTCCACGATCGGGCTGTCCTGGATCCCGCTGTCGAGGAAATCCACGCCGAGGCTCGCTTGCAGGATCCAATGACCACCCAGTTCTGAATACACGCTGACGCCGACCTCAGGGTTGATCGAACTGCCGGGTGCATAGACTGGCCGGTTTGGCGTGGCTTGCTTCGTGCTGACGCCAAAATCATAATTGGCCACCTCGGCGCTCAGCCAGTTGAGGCGCAGAGCTGGTGCCACCGAGACCGGCCCTAACTGGAGGGTTTTCCGCAGCGCAGCTTCGGCCACACCACCGCCGATGTTGCCGAGCACGTCGTGTTCATAGCCAAGAATCAGGTTGAAGCCACCGGCTAATTCGGACACCAGACTGAGCCCGGCCATCACCGTGCTTTCGCGGTCGCCCATGCCGGCCAGGTGCGGGCTGTCTGATTCATCGTAAGCTCCAACCCGGTAACGGGCAGCGGCGGCCAAGCGGTACCGGCCCTGGCCCAGCAACGCGTAGCGCAGGCTGGGACCCGTGACCTGCAGTCGGTTACCCACGTAGGTCAATGACGGGATGGCCTGCAGTACCTGCTCGGTGCTGCCCCGGTACGGACTGCTCTGGTAGATGACCCCCAGGCCCAGCCCCCAGGTTCCATGCTTGCCCAGGATGCGCCTCAGCGTGACTTCCAGGCGCGCGCTGTCATTCTCTTCCAATACGAAGCTGGCCCGCTTGAACTGCGGCGGGCCCCGGGGCTCGTATCCATTGGAAAGGCCAATGAACTCAATAGGAAGTCCAATGAAATTCTTGTCCAGTTGGCGATTGCCGTTCAGGTCGCTGAACACCAACACTGCATACTCGCCGGCAGGAAGGCCGGTGAACGTATGGCTCGCCCCATTCTCCGCAGTGAGAACTTTCGCCTGTACAGGGTCACGAAAGTCCCCGAACGAGTTGGCTGAATCAAACAGCACGAATACCAGATTGCCCACGCCGGGCGGGTTGCTGACGGCCACCTGGAGTTCGGCGGCTGGCGCCGCCGCCACCAACAGCAACGCCAGGGGTATTGCCGCGAGGGCGAACCGTTCATGCGCTTTCTTCATGCATTGCATCATGCCGCAAACCCGCCAGCCATTCACTGATCGACGTCAGCGTCGGCGGGGCCAGACGAATCTTTGCGGGATGCTCCGGTCCGGCTTAAACGGGGAATCGCAGGGTGGATTAAGTCCTGGACTCTTTCTTGGCCTTTTTTGCCGCCCGCTTTTCTTTCATGGACAGGGCCGGTTTCTTCTTGGCCTCTTTTTTGGTTTTCAGCTCTTTGCTCATGTTGCGTGCTCCTGGATAAATAAGGGGGCGAAATAATACTGGCACCAATACCGACCATTTTGCAATATCAAAACTGCACCAGCCTGTGCAAGATGGATCGGCCAGCGTATCCTTCACAACCTGTCCACCCGACTCGGAGTTCCCATGTCCAAGCTGGTTTACGATTTGACGATTGCACCGATGCTGCATTACCTCCAGAACCTCGACGCCCTGATCAGCAAGGCCGAAGAGCACCTGGCAACCCATAAGGACATCGAAGAGAGCACGCTGGTCCGGGCCCGCCTGTATCCGAACATGCGCCCGTTCATCTTCCAGGTCCAGGTTGCCACCGACATTGCCAAGGGTGCTGCCGCCCGCCTGTCGGGAAATACCCCACCGTCCTGGGCGGATGAGGAAACCACCTTTGCCGCAGCCCACCAGCGGGTTAAAAAGGCCATTGATTTCCTCGCCCAATTCAAGCCCGATGACTATGCGGGTGCCGTGGAGCGTTCCATCGAGCTGAAACTGCGTTCCGGATCCGTTACTTTTACCGGTCTGGATTACATCAGGAAATTTGCCATGCCGAATTTTTACTTTCACCTCACCACGGCCTACGACATCCTGCGGCACAATGGCGTGCCGCTTGGGAAGAGTGATTTCACCGGCGCTGACTGATCCGGCGGCCTGTAATCGCAATCGTCCACGGAGATCAATCATGGCCAACGAATATTTCTTCCCGCCGATCGAACCCTTTGACACCGGCGTGCTCAAGGTCGGCGAACCGCATGTGCTGTACTTCGAACAATGCGGCAATCCCGAGGGTGAGCCCATCGTCTTCCTGCACGGCGGGCCCGGGGCAGGCTGCACCGGGACCGACCGGCGCTTTTTCGATCCGGCGCATTTTCGCATCGTGCTGCTGGACCAGCGTGGCAGTGGCCGCTCGCGCCCCATCGGGGACCTGACCAACAACACCATGGCCGACACCGCGCGCGACATTGAGCAATTGCGCGAGCGCCTTGGCATCGAACGCTGGCACGTGTTCGGCGGCTCCTACGGCAGCACCATCTCGCTGTTCTATTCGCAGGAATTTCCGCAACGCTGCAAAAGCCTGACGCTGCGCGGCATCTGGATGTTGCGCCAGGAGGAGATCGACTGGTGGCTGTACCGCGTGCGCATGATCCAGCCCGAGCTCTGGAACACCTTCGCCGGATTCATCCCGCCCGAGGAACGCCATGACCTGCTCGAAGCCTACTGGAAACGCCTGACTGGCGAGGATCGCGAGCTGGCGCTCGAGGCCGCGAAGCACTGGTCGATTTACGAGGGCTCCTGTTGCACCCTGCTGCCCAACGAAGAATTCACCAGCGAATTTGCCAAGCCCGATATGGCCTGGGCCATCGCGCGGCTGGAAGCGCATTACCTGCGCAACGTCAAACCACAACCCGAAACGCTGCTGCTCGACCGCGTGGACCGCATCCGCGACATCCCTGCTTTCGCGGTGCATGGCCGCTACGACATCGTCTGTGCCGTGAAAAACCTCATCGACCTCTCTGAGGCCTGGCCCGAACTCGACTACGCCATCGCCGCCGACGCCGGGCACTCCTCGCACGAGCCGGCCATCACCCGCGAACTGGTGGCCGCCACCAACCGTATCGCCCGCACAGGTAGCCCGCGAAGAAATCCCTTCCCCGGGTAAGCGGATTTTCTGCACTTAAAAAAACGGGATTGGGCTACCGGCAATTCGGCGGCTCACGTTCCAAGCCCCCATGGACGCCGGCCAGGCAAGCGACGGCGGCGTCACATAAGTGTCACATGGCAGCCCTAAACTGGGCGCAATTTCCACCCATGCACCCGAAATCACTCACGGGCGACTGACACATCGTTTGCTGAGGCAGCGGAACGAATCATGACTTTGGTACGAATCCTTACCTGCTTTGTTGCAGTTCTGACGGGGCTCACCGGAACGTTGCACGCACAGGAAGCCAGCGAAGCGCTGGCCAAACGCCTGGTCACGATGCGCGGCCAGGTTGATGACCTGCAAAACGAGCTCAACCTCAAGCGCGAAGAGCACAAGAACCGCATGGTCTATCTCACCGCCCAGCAAACGGAGATTGAAGCGAGCCGTGACCGCGAGGCGCTGCGCGTGCGCCAGCTGGAGGAAGCCCTGCAAGCCACCAAGGAAGAAGTCGCGGCTGCCGGCGCAAGCTCGGAAACGCTGGCGCCGATGATCCTCGATTATCTCGCCACCCTGCGCAGTCAGGTGCAAAAAGGTTTTCCCTTCAAGACTGGCGAGCGGCTGGCCGAGCTCGACGAAATCCAGGCCCAGCTGGACAGTGGTGTCATCACCGCGCAGCGCGCTTTCAATCGCCTGTGGGCCTTCATCGAGGACGAGCTGCGCATCAGCCGGGAAAACTCGATTTACACCCAATCGATCCAGCTCCAGGGTGAAAACATGCTGGTCGATGTGGCGAAACTCGGCAACGCCATGCTGTATTTCCGCACGCGCGACTTAAAGTATGGGCGCGCGGTGGAAACGGACGCCGGGTGGCGTTTCGAACTACTCGAGTCGGCCAGTGACCAGGAACTGGTGGCCCGCCTTTTCGATTCGCTGCGCAAACAGATCAGGCAGGGTTATTTCCAGTTGCCGAATGCCTTGCCGCTGGCGCAGGAGGCCTCATCATGATCCGGCGCACGCCGGTACTTGGCGCCCTGCTGAAAGGGCTGCTGTCAGCCATTGTTTTCGCTGCATGCTCCGCGGCCCATGCGCAGCAGGATGGGACAGCAGGCGCCCGGGCGGAGGCGCAGCCAGTTCCTGTTCCCGCGGCCAATCCCCTGAAGACGCGGGACGAGTTGCAGGCGGCTTACCAGAAGGAATACGCCTTGCTGGAAACCCAGATCAGCGACCTCGCGTCCCGTTTGAACGAATTCGAAGCGGCGGCACAGAAAAGCGAAAGCGGAAAAGAGGCGCTGATTGACCAGGCCGAGGGCGAATACCTCACGCTGCAGTCCCGCGCCGACCGCATCAACGAGCTGCTTGCCGAGGCCGACCGGCAGGTGGCTGCGGTGGAAGACAACCGCTCGACGCTGGAGGCCACGTTTCTGCAGGCCGGCTCCACACTCGAGGCCTATGAGTTGCCCGGACTGCGCAGCGAGGAATACCTGGCCAGCCCGGACGAAAAGAAAATTGACGCGCTCTTTTCCGCCACGCTGGAAATGCTGAGCAGCCTGGGCAAAGTGCGTACTTCGACCGGCGCTTTTTTCCTCGAAGACGGCACTGAGGTCGCAGGCACGATCGTCAGCATTGGCAATATCGCATCGTATGGCCTTGCTGGCGAGCGCGGTGGCGCCCTGGCCCCTGCGGGTGACCAGCGCTTCAAGGTCTGGTCTGCTTCGAACCAGGATACGGCGCGATCGCTGGCACGCGGACAGGCACCTGATCGCATCGAGATTTTCCTCTACGAGTCCAGCCAGAAAGCGATCGAGGAAGCAGGTGGCAAAACCGCCGTGGGGGTGATCAACAGCGGCGGATCGATCGCCTGGATCATTGTGGGCCTGGGCGCCCTGGCTGGCTTGCTGATCATCCTGCGGGTTATTTTCCTGCGTGGCGCCAGCGCAAGCACCGGCAAGGTGGCTGGCGAAGTCGGCAACCTGGTCAAACAGGGCAAACTGGAAGAGGCCTTGCAGGCCTGCAAGAATTTAAAAGGATCCACCGCCCGCGTGGTCGCTTCCGCCGTGCGCAACCTCAATTATGATCGCGCGCACATTGAAGACATCGTCTCCGAGCAAATCCTCCATGAATCCGCGCACCTGAACCGCTTCGGCGCATTCATCATCGTCATTGCCGCGGTTGCACCGCTGCTCGGGTTGCTCGGGACGGTGACTGGCATGATCGCGACCTTCGACATCATTACCGAGTTTGGCACCGGCGATCCCAAACTACTGTCAAGCGGCATCTCCATCGCGCTGGTGACTACGGAGGTCGGTCTGGCAGTGGCCATCCCGGCGCTGATTTTCGGCAACCTTCTGTCGGGCTGGGCGGAATCGATCAAGGATGAAATGGAGAAGGCGGCCCTGCACGTGATGAATCTCTATTCCAGCCGCTGTTTGCCGGCCGCCACGGGGGCCTGATCAATGCTGCGCTCGCTGGCCATGGAAGTTGCAAGCTACGTCGAAGCCGGGGGCCTGGTCATGCCGCCCCTGCTGCTGGCCACAGTGATACTGTGGTTCGCCATTGGTTACCGCATGGCGACCTTGAGGCGCGGCAGTGTCCGCGGCGCGCGCAACCTGGTCCGCCGTTACGACGAAAGGGGCAAGCAACCGAAAACCAATGGCGTGCTGGTGCGCGCGCTCAACAAAGGCATTGCCCTGCGCGAAGTCGGAACATCTGATCTGCGTCATAACCTCGATGACGCGTTCTTTGCAGAAGAGCGCGAGATACGCAAGTTCAACCGGTTGATTACGACCATCGTGCTGGCGGCGCCGCTGCTGGGATTGCTGGGCACGGTAATCGGCATGATCGAAACCTTCGATTCACTTGGTGACATGTCGCTGTTCTCGCAATCGGGTGGTATCGCCGGCGGCATTTCCCAGGCCCTGATCACCACTCAGATGGGCCTGGCGGTAGCCATTCCCGGCCTGATTGTCAATGGCATGTTGCACCGCCGGCAAAAGGATATCGAATTGGAACTCGCCCAATTGAAGGACATTCTGTGTTCCGGGCCGCTCGGAACGGGGGGGGCATGAGCCATGCGCTACCGGGAACGGAAAGGCGACATCCAGTCCATCGATTTGTCACCGTTGATCGACATGGTGTTCATCCTGCTGATCTTTTTCATGGTCAGCACGACCTTCGTCAAGGACATGAAGCTGGACCTGGACCGCCCCGCGGCTGCCAGCGGCGTAACCGCATCGACCAGGGCGATCAGGCTGTACATCGATGCCAAGGGTGACACTTACATAAACGGCGAGCCCATCCGGTTGTGGGTGATACAAAGCCGGCTGCGGGACCAGCTCAAGACCATGACGGCCAAGGCCGTGCTGGTAATTACCGACAATGGAGTTCCGGCCGGAAAATTGGTGGAGGTTGTCGACCAGGCTCGTCTCGCCGGTGCCACGGACGTCGGTGTGGCGACCGTCGAGGAAGCCGGAGCCGGTTGAAATGGATCAGCGGGAGCGCTTGAGGCGTCTGGCCTGGGCCTGCGGCGCCATGCTGCTTGGCACACTCCTGGTGCTGGGTACGGTTGTACTGGTCAACCACTACTCGAATTCCCTCGATGACACGCGTTCCTCGACATCCAGCCAGGTCGCTTTCGAACGCAAAAAGCCGCCGCCGGAGCAGCAGGCGCCCAAGCCAAAACCGAAGCCGCGAAAGACGCGCCGCGCGCCGCCCGCCCCGCTGACCGGCCTCGACACTGCGCTTTCCGGTATCGACATGGGCCTGCCGGGCTTTTCAGCCGACGACCTTGGCGCGCTGGAAGGCGACTTGCTCGGCAGCGCCAACGGCATGGTGATGACGGGTGAAACAGTGGATCAACCACCGCGTCCCACCTTCCAGTCACCGATGACGTTTCCACCCAGGGCCCGCGCCAAAGGTATCGAGGGCTACGTGGTGTTCTCTTTGCTGATCGGCATTGCCGGAGAGATCGAACAGGTGAAAATCGTCGAATCCTACCCGGAGGGTGTTTTCGACGAAGCGGCTATGCAGGCCATCAACCTGTGGCGCTTCGAACCGGCGATGTACCAGGGGCAGGCGGTGCGCGCCTGGGCCTGGCAGCGTATCCGCTTCGATCTCAGCTGATTGACCATGCGCAAGTTACTCATGGTTGCCATTCTGGCCTGTGGTGTGTTCGCCGCACCCACCGGTGCAGCCGATGAAGACGAGGTCAATTACCTGGCCTTGGCTGCGCTGATGTTGCGTGATGGCAATTACGACCGTGCCATGCTGGCGCTGGAGCAGCTGGACCGCACGGCCGAAGGGGTCGACCTGGCCCGCTACTACACCTTGCTCGGCATGACACACTTGCGCCGCAATGAACTCGAACCGGCGCGCGACGCCTTGCAGCAAGCGACGGACTCCGGCGCGGTAGATGCGGTGGTGTACATCTATCTGGCCCAGGTTTACTACCAGCTCGAAGACTACCGCCAAACGCTCGCCGCGCTCGAACGCGCCGGCGCTGCCGTCGAACGCGTGCCTTCGGTGTACCACATGAAGGCCCAGTGCTATTGGTTGCTGGACAATCCGATCCTGGCACTGACAACACTGAACCAGGCCAATGAAATTTTCCCGGAAGACACTTCCTTTTTGCGCCGGAAAGTCTTTTTCCTGATCGACCTGGGCCTGTTCAGCCAGGCCATCGGATATGGGCAGGAGTACCTCACCCGCACCGAAGGCAAGCTCGAGGACTACATCGCGCTGGGAACCGCGCTCAGGGCCAGCGGTGACCTGGACCAGGCAGCGGTCTTGCTGGAACAGGCGCAGCTGTCCTTTCCCGGCTCCGCGGAAGTCAGGAAAGCCCTGGCCCACGTGTACATCGGCCGTGAGCAGCTCGGTGCCGCCGCGGACATCCTGTACCAGGCAGCTTTGCGCGAGCCCGCGCTTCTCGCCGAGGCAGCGGAGCTGTATCGCCGCTCCGGCCAGCTGCTTCGCGCGTTGACACTCAACAGCCAGCTGTCCGACCAGCCGGCAAAACTGCGCCAGCGCCTGGCACTCTACTTCGAGTTGCAAAACTTTGAACAGGCCGTGGCATTGGAGCCGGCACTGCGCCGGGTTGGACTGCTGGCCGACGAAGAGCTGCGTTACGCAGTCGCGTACGCACTGTTCAAGGTCGGCGACTTTCCCGCAGCTGAAAAATATCTGGCAGAACTGAATCGTCCCGACCTGTTTCGCAAAGCTGCTGAACTCCGCCGTGCCATGGGGGATTGTGCCAGGGACAGCTGGAAATGCCTGTGACGAGCAGAATCAGCATGGGACTGCGCGCGCAGCTGGTCTTCGTCCTGTTGCTGCTGGCAGCATCTCTGGCCTGGGCGCAGGCGGAAAATATGACGCTTTACGTCTTCGACACCGGCACTCCGGTCAAAGGCATCGAGGTGCTGGTGGACGGCGCGCTGGTGGGTCTGAGCGATGCTCGCGGCGTGGTCAGGCTGGGTCTCGAACCCGGCATCCATCACCTTGAACTCAAGCGCGAAGCTTCAGTGGTTCTGGCCCAGCAGATCCTTACCGTGCAAGACGAGATCAGCCAATGGATCGTCGATATTACCGGCGGTGGATCGGCAATATTCGATGTCGAATCATCGAACGCAGGACTGTTGCCTGAGGTAGGTGAAAAGGCGGGCAGCAAAGACCAGCAAGGTTCCGGAACCATCGAGGGGCGCCTGCTGAGCGTGGAGGATCGCAGCCCGGTCGAGGGCGCTCGCGTCTATGTCAGTGGCGTGGCTGAGGAGACCCGCAGCGACGCGGACGGCCGCTTCAGCGCCACGGCGCCTGCAGGCGAACATTCGATTTCTGTCCTGCACGCAGGATACAACACCCTGACCCGCGACCAGGTCGTCATAAGCGCAAACGAAACCACCAGCCTGGAACTCGAACTGACCCCCGCCGGGGCGGAGCTGCCGGAATTCGTCGTTATCGCACCGTTCGTTTCCGGCAGCCTCGCCTCGGTGCTGGCCGAGCGCCAGGAAGCGGACACCATCTCCGATATCCTCTCCGCCGAGCAGATCAGCCGCAGCGGTGACTCGGATGCTGCCGGGGCATTGAAGCGGGTGGCCGGGCTGACTCTGGTCGGAGACGGGTTTGTATACATTCGCGGCCTTGGCGAGCGCTACTCCAGCACACTCCTGAACGGCGCCATGGTGCCCAGCCCGGACCCGACCCGCCGCGTGGTGCCCCTCGATCTGTTCCCCACCGATATCCTGGAAAGCGTACTGGTGCAAAAAACCTATTCGCCCTCGGCGCCGGCCGATTTTGGCGGCGGAATCATCGAGCTGCGCACGCTTGGCATGCCGGAGGACGGGTTTTTCACTGCCAGCGCGGGCATCGAGTACCTTGCTGGCACGACCTACGATGACGGCTGGAGCTATGCCGGCGGCGGCCGCGACTGGACCGGCTATGATGATGGCGCGCGCGCCCTGCCGGATTCCATGTGCGCGGCCTTGTGCGACGGCACCGAAATGAGGCCGGCCTCGCCGTTTTTGCCGGGTGGATTCACGCCCGCAGAGATCGAGCAATTTGGCGAGGACCTGTCCGGGGTGTGGGATATCGAACCAAAGCAAATCGGCCCCAACGGAGAAGCCTCCGCGGCCGGCGGTTACGTTTGGAACCGGGGTGACTGGTCACTTGGTTTTACCGCTTCCGGACTGTGGGACCAGGACTGGGCGACACGGGTGGAGCAACGGCGGGTCTACACCGCATCCACCGCGGGCCTGTCCCTGGTGGATGACCTGGAGCGCACGAACACGACACGAGACATCGCCTTGTCCGCCTATGTGGCTACCGAATTGAGCTGGAAGGACCAGCACAGCGTGACCTTCACCTACATGCTGCTGAGGCAATCGAGGGACCTGGCGCAGGCTGAAAGCGGCATCAACGAGTCACCTGACCAGGAAGTGTTGCTGCGCAAGTTGCAATGGTATGAGAATGAGCTGGAAATCATGCAACTGGCCGGGGCGCACGTTGTTGAACCCCTGGGCGATTTGCAGCTGGAGTGGATGCTGGAATCGTCCAGCGCCGCCCGCGAAGAACCCAATACCCGCTACTACCGTTACGAATCGGACAACACCGGGCAGCTGGCTCTGTCGACACGGGCAGAGTCCAATTCGCAGAATTTCGCCACGCTGGGGGACAGCAACGACAGCTGGGGCATCCATCCCAGCAAAGAGTTCAAGCTGAATCCCGGCAACACGCTGTCGGTGGGTCTGGGCGCGGGCGAAATTTCGCGCGATCGCGAGTCCAGCCTGCGCCGTTTTTCATTCAAGGACATCGGGCCGTTGTCGCGTGATCCGGAGTTGCGCCGCAACCTGTCGCTGGAAGAGATCCTCAACGAAACATATATCGGGCCGGACGGCTTCCAACTGCGTGAAACCACCCAGGCCACCGATAACTATACCGCCACGCTGGAGCAGCAATGGTCCTACATCGCGTTCAATTACGCCTGGTCCGACAAACTGCAAATTGGGCTCGGCATGCGTCGGGAAGATCACCTGCAGCGCGTGGAAACCTTTCAGTTGTTCGCCCCCGATGCTCCCCCGCTGGTAGGCGAGATCGACCAAACCGATCAGCTGCCATCCGCCTCGCTTACCTGGGGCTTGAGGCCGGACATGCAGCTGCGCCTTATCTACGCTCAAACCTTGAACCGGCCGGACTTTCGCGAATTGGCCGCTGCGCCTTACGAGGACCCGCTGCTGGATGAAACGCTGATCGGCAACCCGGAGCTGCAGCAGGCTGAGATCAATCATTACGATTTTCGCTGGGAGTGGTACCCGGGGGATTTTCAGAGCTTTTCCCTGGCGGGTTTTTACAAGGAATTTACCAAGCCGATCGAGAAGCTCATCCAGCCGGGTGCGTTCAACGTGACCACGCTGAGCAACGCCGAAGGAGCGGAAAACTATGGCGCCGAAGCCGACTTTCTGGTGCAACTCACGCCGCTGAGCCGCGCCGTGCAAAACGTGCCGCTGCTGCGGAAAGTTCCCTTCGAGAACCTGTATTTCAACGGCAACCTGGCCTGGATCCACTCTGAGATACGGCTCCGGCCGGAGGACGTGGTCACCAATACCAATGCCACACGGCCGCTCGAAGGCCAGTCACCTTACGTGGTCAATTTCCAGCTGGGCTATGACAGTGCGGATGAGCGCTGGACCGGTACGCTCCTGTACAACTCATTTGGCGAGCGCATCGTCAAGGTGGGACTGCTGGGCGCGCCCGATGTCTACCAGCAACCTGTGCACGCGCTGGATTTCGTCCTGAGCTATCAGCAGGACGAACACTGGAATTTCAGTTTCAAGGCAAAAAACCTTCTGGACAACACATTCCGTTTCACCCAGGGCCCGGAAGAGACCCGCAAGTACCAAATAGGCCGCAGTTTCGGCCTGACTGTTTCCTACGAACTTTGAAGCCTCTATCGCGGCCATCCGCGGCCTGCGATCTGTGCCTGCCATGACATCAAACTGTCACTTGGCTGACGCGGTTTCGTAACACGGCGCCATTACCATGGCCCCATAGCGACGTCCGATAAGCGGTCGCGCTTTTATTACGCAACCTGCAGAGGAGTTTAATTCATGTCTTTTTCACACCGATTTGGCGCGGCTGTCATAACGGCGTTGGGCGCTGCCTCGATCGCCAGCCAGGCGCTGGCGGTCGAGGTCAACGGTTCGTACTCGGGACAATGGTGGGAAGGCCCGTCCAAGAACGGCCGCGGTTTCACCATCAACTTTGTCGACCGGCCCGATGCAGCCACGCAGCTCGCCGCTTTCTGGTTTACCTATGAAAACGATGGCGACCAGCAATGGTATGTCGCACAGGGATTTGACTCCGGCGCAGGTTCCGGCGAGTTTGAAGTCGATATTTTCGATGCCGAGGGCGGCCGTTTCGACAACGCGCATACACCGACCGCCGCGACCGACGTTGGTGACGGCGTGTTCACGTTCACGTCCTGCAACAGCGCGACTTTCGAGTACACCACTCCACTCGGCAGCGGCAACATCCAACTGTCACGCCTGGCCAACAATGGCAATAACGTCTGTGTGGTCAACACGCCAGCTCCTGCCTGTCCGGCCGGCACTGCTCCCGGTACTTCCGACCGGCAGTGTGTACTCAGCGGCAGTTACGAAAATGTTGACCTGACGCTGACCAACAACATCACCTGGGTCCTCAACGGCGCGGTATTCATCGGCGGTGACAACACCGACCCCGCTACCCTGCGCATCCAGGCAGGAACGCGCGTCGTGGGAGCCGGTGCTTCCGATTTTCTCTACATAAGCCGCGGCTCGAAGATCTACGCCGACGGCCTGCCCAACAACCCAATCATCATGACGGGTCCGCTGGAGGAAGCGCCTGGCGAATGGGCGGGGGTCATCATCGCCGGTAATGCGCCGGTCAACGGCTGCCTCGAGGGTGTGACGCTCTGCGAGCAGCTTGACGAAGCTTTTTTGACGCCCTACGGCGGCAATGAGCCCGACGAATCCAGCGGCCGCATCCGCTATACCCAGATCCGTTTCGCTGGCTTCGAAGTCCGCCCCAACCAGGAGGCCAACTGCCTGACCCTGCTGGGCGTCGGCCGCGGCACCCAGCTTGACCACATCCAGTGCCACGCCGGGCTGGACGATGGCGTTGAGTTCTTCGGCGGCACCGCCAACCTGAAGAACTATGTTGCCACCGCAATTTCGGACGACAACGTCGACTGGGGCCAGGGCTGGACTGGCAACATTCAATACTGTTTAGTCGCACAGGCAGCGGATGACGGTGACCACGGGATCGAGGCAGACAACAACGAGGACAACTTCGACAGCCTGCCGCGTTCACGCCCGACCATCGCCAACTGCACCTTTGTGGGATCGCCCGCCGGCAATGAAGGCGCACGACTGCGCCGTGGCACTGGCGCGCGTATTTTCAACACGGTCTGGACCGGCTTTGGCGGTGAGTGCCTGAACCTCGACGATGCGGCGACCTTCACCCTTGCCGGCACTCCCGGTGCGCTGACAGGTCAACTTGTTATCGAGAACTCGCTGGTGTTCTGCAACACGAATTTCGATGACCAGGGCGCCGATCCGTACCCGGTAAGCACCTTTTTCACTTCGCAGCCGGGCAACCTGCTGGCCGACCCGCAGTTGAATGGCTTTATCCCCGCCGCGGGCTCACCCTTGCGCACTGGCGGCAAGCCAGTGAATACAGATGATCTCGGCAACGACTTCTTCGAACCAACGGATTACATCGGCGGTGTGGCCAACGAGAATGACCTGTGGTGGGAAGGCTGGACCGACTACCTCAACTGAGCGATAAGCGCTCAGGGTATGGATCGAAACTCACCCCCGTCATCCCGCCGGGGGTATTTTTTTTGACATCTACATGAACCCGTTCCCGCGGTGGCAAGTGGAAACTGAACGCCAGTGACAGTGCAGGTCTGGCGCCCGGTTGGTCAGCAGCGCTTGCCACTCGTCATCAGTCAGGTCCAGCCCGCTCTGTATTTGCGGCAGTTGCCGGATTCAAGAAAGTTTCCCTTGTCCCAACCGAAGCAGATTCTGTCCGTTTGACGTACACTTACAAAAAAGGAGAGAGCGTGCATCCTTACTTCAGTGATCAGCAGCAAGCGAGGCCGGGCAATCAACCAGAACACCGGTTTGAAGGCATCCTGTCCCAACAGCTCGACGAGCCAGTGGCATTATGAATCAAATGATCAATCTACGGCGCTCTGGCCCGGGATCTTTGGTTCATCAAATCATGCATAACAACCAATTTGGTCGATGAGTAACAGTCGCTCCAATACCATTGACATGAGCCTGCTTCCCGAACTTATCGGCTACCATCTTCATCGCGCAGAAATTGATTCCTACCGTGAGTTCATGAAGGACTTTCACGGTTCAAAGTACACTCCGAAGCAGTTTTCTGTATTGGTATTGGCGCGTGCGAATCAAGGAATATCTCAAGGTGCTATTGGCAAAGCCCTTGGAATGGACCGAGCCACCACCATGGTGGTGGTGGATAAACTGCAGGCACGGAGACTACTCTCACGGGAACGATCGACGGGCGATCGGCGCAAACAGGAAATTCACCTCACAGCAAGGGGTATCGAGCTGACTGAGAAGCTGGTGACGCATGCCAAAGCACACGAAGCCAGTTTGACCGCCAATCTATCCAGCCGTGAGACAGCAACACTGAGGAAGCTTCTTTTGAAGGTACGAAATAGCCCGGAAAACGAGCTGGCGGATATGTGAAGCCCATCCGCCAGCCCAGACCCTGCGGGGCACCTAAAGCGTCCCGTTTCTTAAGGAACCTAGAAATTATAATTCACACCGAGGTACCAGTTCCGACCCCGGGCGTACACCTGTTCCGCATAGCCCAAAGTACCCAGTGAAGCATTACCTTGCACTGGATATAACTCATCCGTCAGATTCTGGAAGTACAGGCCAATCTCCCATTTGCCAGCATCATCGTTCAGCACGACGCCTAAATTAACGGTGGTCACGGAGTCCAGCTGGGCAGTAATCGCAGTATTCTCTGCATCAAAATACTGGCTGTCCGTATAGGCAGCATCGATTCGAGGAGAAAGGTTCCAGCCGGACCACAGGCCAAACCGATAACTGATGGCCAGGTTCCATTGCCAATCGGGCGTATAAGGAAGTGTGTTATCCGGCCCTACACCTGTTACGGTGCCAGGAATTTGAGTAATTTCCTTGATCTTGTCATCCAGGTAACTGAATCCACCCTCCAGGATGAAACGATCAATTGGTTCATACCAGAACTCAAGCTCCACGCCGTTAATGGAGGCCTTGCCGGCATTAAACAACAATGGCACAACACCCTGGCGATAGATGGTCTGAATGTCATCGTAATCTGACCAAAACAGGGCGGTATTCACCCGCAAGGTATCTGTCACATCGGCTTTAAACCCGACTTCAATTGAAGCTACAGTCTCTTCATCGAAGCTTACAGGCACAAAGCCGGGGGGCGGCGCGTTATACCGCTGGTTGAAACCACCAGATTTGAAGCTGGTCGCATAACTGGCGTAGGCCATCCAGCCTTGGTTGAACGAGTAACGAACGCTGGCAGAGTAGTTGACCTTATCGTAGGTCTCACTGAAACGGTCCGGGTAGATGAACAACGGCCCGCCATCAGGAATCGCTGCAGTTGGAAGCGGATTCGGATCAGGCAGGGTTGCCGGGAACAGGTTCATAACGGTCGCTTTTATGGACTTTTCGTCTGATGTGTAGCGCAAACCACCAGAGACGCTCAAGGCTTCGGTGAGGTCAAAACTCCACTCAGTGAACACCGCGAAAGAATCTGTCGTCAGATTCACATACTGCAGGTCTCGAGATCCTGGACCACCTGCCAACAGTGAAGCAATAACAGGCGGTGAAGGCGGGAAAGCCAGTGGCACAGTAACACGGTCATTCGTATCTTCACCGAAATAGTAAGCGCCCATAACTCCGGCAAGCCGATCTGATGAGTAGTTGAGGCGAAGTTCCTGGCTGAACTGTGTCGACTCGCTGGTGTAGTCCGTAGTGATTATCACAAATGGTGTGTTGTCGGCATCACGTATACCGGTCCAATCCAGATCGCGGTATGCCGTTATTGAATTCAAATCAAAGGAGTCATTGATGTCCCATGCGAAGTTTGCGGATATGCCTGCAGAGTCTTTCGTACTCTCAACCGCTGCAGTTCCACCATTGGTGTAAGGACCCAGATTCCAAAAGTTGTTGGCGCATCTTGAGTCCGGGATCTCCGGTACGTTGGGTGGTCCAAAGCGTGGATCACCAGGCACGATTGGCGCAAAAGGAATGGTTGCACCTGGACAGCCGGCCGCCACGCTGACAATAGCTGGAACTGCAGCCCTCGTGTTCATCCCTTTGAATACAAATGGAGCGCCGTTTTCGTCCTGTCGGGAGTAGTCTGCTTTGACAATTAACTGCATGTCATCCGCCAGATCCCAGCGCATGGTTCCGCGCACGGAAAGGATATCTTCGTTACCGAGGTCCTGACCATCATAAACGCGCTTCACATACCCATCGCGTTGGCGCGCGCCCAATGCAAAGCGGAATGCCAAATCTTCCGAAGCCGGCAAAGTGACCGCACCGAAAACTTCCCACAGGCTGTCCTCACCAACTCTGCCACGCATTTTGCCTTCAAACTCATCGCCTGGAATAACGGTGTTGATCAACACCGCTCCACCGATGGTGTTTCTTCCAAACAGCGTGCCCTGCGGTCCACGCAGAACCTGGATGCTCTCAATGTCGTAAAAATCGATCGAGCCATCGACTGCGCGACCCATGTAAACATCATCGACGTAAATACCGACACCCGGGTCTACCGACGGTGTGGGATCGAGCTGACCGACACCACGGATGAACACCACCGCGGCTGAATTATTGCCGGAAAGCTGTCCATAGCTGGTGAACTGCATACTGGGTGTTACGCGGTCGAGGTCCAGGGTACTCAGAACCTGCCTTCGGTCCAAAGCTTCAGCAGAAAGTGCGGTAATGGCAATTGGCACGTCCTGAAGCTTTTCCGTACGACGCCTGGCTGTTACCAGAATCTCTTCAAGCGTTGCTTTTGACTCTGGTGCCGTCGGCGGGTCTTCATCTTGAGCCATTGCCGAACCGATTGAAGCGATCGCTAATGACAAGCCAATTACAAGCATTGGTGGGTAAGTGAATTTTGACGAGTTCATTTGTTGACCCTCCGTACAAATTCGATTGTGTGCGCTATCTCCCGATCTCCGAACTTCTTGAAGGCTGGCACGAAAGCGCAATCAGAACGCTTTTCCAGCACTGCATGCGTGCCGCTTTCTTTCTGTTTTGTTTTCCGACTTCTGCTTCATGAACTGCGCATTATTTTATTTGAATACTGTATGTAACACAAACAATATTTATTCAATATGCTTGCGGCTATAAACTGCAGAATTTGTAATGACTAGGACGGTGACGAAATCCGTATCGGTGATGATGGCCGGACATCTTGCCGCTGGTGACCACCGGCAGCCCCCGGCGCTCGTGAGGGGCAGTGATCTGGATAGGCCAGGAGAACCTACGGGTTCTGGTCGAGCCACTTCGTCAGGATGGTGCGGAGTCTCTCCAGCGAGACGGGCTTGGAAAGATAATCATCCATCCCGGCCGCGAGGCAACGATCACGATCTGCATCAAATGCATGGGCAGTGAGCGCGATGATCGGGAGACTTGAACGCGAATAACCTTGCGCCCGAATTCGCCGGGTCGTTTCAATACCATCGAGCCCCGGCATCTGGCAGTCCATCAGCAGCAGGCGGTATGAATGCTGCCTGAGGGCTTCAAGGACCTCGTACCCATTGCTTACGACATCCACTTCGAGCTGTCCGAGAAACGCAAGTTGCGTGGTTGCAAGGCGCTGATTGGCCGGATTGTCCTCAGCCAACAGAATTCGCCCGCCGGCACTATGAACCGGGGCCGTCTGCGGCCCGGAACCCTGGCCTGTGGCCTCGACCGGGGTAATCGTGAACGGCAACTCGAACCAAAACCTTGATCCCCCGCCGGGATTTCTGTTCACCCCGATTTTTCCATGCTGGGCTTCAACGATCTGCTTTGATATCGCCAGCCCCAGTCCACTTCCCCCATGCGTACGGGTGGTGGTTTCATCACCCTGGGTGAAGGGCAGAAATAGATAGTCCGTTTGGTCTGGCCCGATGCCAATGCCGCTGTCGATCACTTCGCAGCGAACCCGTGCCTGGGCATCCACCAAGCCGGCGAGGGAAAATCGAACCCTGACCTCGCCCGCATCCGTAAACTTGATTGCGTTCACCAGCAGGTTCAAGAGGACCTGGCGCAATCTTGAGGAGTCTCCCATGAGTTGATGCGGCACATTGTCTGGCAATTCCAGCTGCAGCTGCAGATTCTTTTGTCCTGCAGCAATACGTGTCAGATCCAGAACCTGCCCGGCTACTTTTTTCAAATCAAATGGCGCGTTGACAATGGAAATTTCACCCGCTTCGAGCTTTGAGTACTCGAGGATGTCATCCATGACCTCCAACAGGCCCTGCGCCGACGCGTATACCAGCTCCGCGTGGCCACGCTGTTTACTGTCAAGTTTGCCAAGCAGCAGGATTTCCGACATACCCAGGATACCGTTCATGGGCGTGCGGATCTCGTGACTCACGTTGGCAAGGAACTGGGCTCTCGCCAGCTGCGCTTTCTCGCCCACCTGTTGCGCAATGCGCAGGCGCTCCAGTTCTTCGGTTTGGACGCGGACCATTCGAGTGATCCGGCGCAGCGAACGATTCTCCAGAACGGCCAGAACCCAGAACCCGACCAGGCTACCCAGCACCACCAGGCCTTGTGCTCGTCGCAAATCTCCCTGCACCAGGCCAAGCGCTTCCATCCCGATGTACAGCACTGGCATGACAAGAGAAATGACGGCGATGGGGCTGGTCAATATAGGGGCGGGGTCTGGGGCCTGAACGCTTGCCTTTATACCCTGCGCAGAGGCAGGAAACCTGAAGTAACGGGCCCTGGCAAAAACTGCTACTCCAAGAAAGGGAAGGCTCCATATAATGTCACTCTCTGCAATTGCACCCCACCGATAATTCTCTGAGTAGTGCGATGCTTCCAGAAGATCAAGCAGGGCGAGCCCCGCAGCAACCGTCAGCAGGATGCCATACAGCCGCCTCCAGCGAGGCGTTCGGACATTTCGGACCAGGCGTAGCAGCCATACAACCAGAACAATGTCCAGGCCGGAATAGAACAGCAAGGACGGGACCCAGGTTTCATAGTTCTCGGGTGTAGCCCAACTGGGTAACAGGATGAAGAAGAAAAACAGGCAAATCGCCAGCACAGCTGTTCCGGCGCCTAATAACCATCGGTTCGAGCGCTCCGCGTTTTGATGATCCTGTACGTGCGGCAGAAAGCTCAGGGCCAAAAACCAGCTTAAATAATAGAAGAAATAAAGGGAATCCGTAACGAGGTGAGCCGACCCGGTCAGCGGCTCCCATGACCCTGCAAGATGGATCAGGCTTGCTATCCACCACAGGAAAAACGCACCTGAAGAAGCCAACCAGAAAGCCCGCTCGTTGCTCGCCACGGCGTCTTTGCGACGAGGCCAAAGAAGAACAAAGCTGAAGGGTAAAAGGAATACGCTCGTTTGAATCCGGTTATAGAGCGTCAGTTGTTCATGGGTAAGCGCCGGAAGGAAATACGGAATATGGGTAACGATGAACAACAGCAGGAAAATCTGCAGCACGGTATCGCTCCGCGCTTGCCGGAAAAAAGTCAATGCTTGGGTGTCTGGCTGCATTGTCTGTACGTGTCAGCTTGCCAAAAGCTCCCGCATCGTCTGTTTTGGGGGACAGCCGCGACAATAACACAATCAACAAGTTACATGCCTGTAAATTCATGCCAGCAAGCCCGGTAAAAAATGACAGGGCGGCGCACTCCAGGCTCGACTGGGGCGACTGGCCCGGTTAGCGCAGCTGGCTATCCTTGCTGCCGCGGCGGTTGTAGCCGCTGGCGGGACCTTGCTCCGCATCCCGTTCCGCCTGGCAGGCCACGCACAGGCGCACTCCGGGAACTGCTTTGCGGCGGGCTTCGGCGATGGTGGCTCCACACTCCGCGCAATCCTTACGGCTTGCGCCATGCGGCAGCTGGCTGCGCGCACGCTGCACGGCGTCCTCGACACTGGCGTCGATCTGGTCCTGCACGGCCCCATCCTTAGCCCAGCCACCCGCCATGCAACCCTCCCGCAGAGATCAGCCTTACCAGGTTTTATCATCCGCCGTAATTCACCGCCGGTCAAAATGACACAGGATGAGCGCGCCAATCCCGGGGCTGGATGATGACACTGCCTGCCGCACAAGCAACACGTAAAAGCTAGTGCAACGGTTCCGATTGAGGCAGAATGTGCCGCATAGCAGCCGGACGAGCTGTAAAACCGAGAAACGGAGCGGAACCGTGCAAATCATAAAGACCTTTGCGTTCTGTACCGCCGTGGCTTTGGCCTTCACCGTCCCGGCTACCCATGCTGCCGGCTTCAATCACCTCAAGGGCAACCCGGACCTGCATTCCGCCTCCGCCCTGGTCATCGATGCGCAAGGTAAGGTGATTTACGGCAAGGATGTCGATGCGGTGCGGCCGATCGCTTCCATCACCAAGTTGATGACCGCCATGGTGGTACTCGATTCGGCTCTCGGCCTGGATGAAAAAATCACGGTCACCGAAGCTGACCGCGACCACCAGAAGATGACCGGTTCGCGCCTGGCCATCGGCGCCACCCTGACCCGGCGCCAGATGATCCAGCTGGCCATCATGTCATCCGAGAACCGGGCCGCTTCCGCGCTTGGCCGCAACTACCCTGGCGGCTTGAAGGAATTCGTCGCGCAAATGAACAAAAAAGCGGTAGAGCTCAACATGCACCACAGCCGCTTCACCGATCCCGCCGGACTCAATGCACTCAACACGTCCACCGCCAGCGACCTGGGCAAAATGATCGCCGCCGCGGACGAGTACCCTTTGATCCGGCAGGCCAGCACCACGAAAACCATGGAGGTACGCCCCTTTGCCAACCGCGGGCCGCTGGTCTACAACAACACCAACCGCTTGCTGAAAAACAACACCTGGGACATTGCCCTGAGCAAGACCGGTTACATCAACGAAGCCGGCCGTTGCCTGGTCATGCGCGCCGTCATCGCCGGTGAACCCGTTGCCATCGTGCTGCTCAATTCCTTCGGCAAGCTCACGCCTTATGGTGATTCCAACCGCCTGCGCAAGTGGATGCTGGCCCAGGGCTGAGGCGGCCCGGGCGAGGCTCATCGAACTCAAACGTTCCTGAATCGGTCGCGGTTTCAATCGATACAATCCAATTAACATGACTGTGTCCGTGCAAAAAGAGCATACCGTTAGCTTCCTTGTTGCTGCGTTTTACAAATTCGTAGCCCTGCCCGACTACAAGGACCTGCGCATCCGCCTGCAGCAACGCTGTGAAGACCTGGGCCTGCTCGGCACCATCCTGCTGGCCGGGGAAGGCATCAACGGCACGGTCAGCGGGCCGGAAAGGAGCGTGCGCCGCCTGTTTGAAAAATTGCGTGAAGATGTGCGTCTGCAGGATCTGCATTACAAGGAATCCTGGGCCAGGGAGCAGCCGTTCCACCGCATGAAAGTGCGCCTGAAGAAGGAAATCGTCAGCCTGGGCGTCACGGGTGTGGATCCCGGCCGCGTGGTGGGCCAGTACGTGGCACCGAAGGACTGGAACGCATTGATCTCACGCGAGGACGTGCGGCTCATCGACACGCGCAATCACTACGAGTACCACCTCGGCACCTTCAAGGGCGCTGAAGACCCCAACACCGGTTCGTTCCGGGATTTCCCGCAGTGGGTGGCGCGGAATCTCGATGCGCAGAAAGATCAGCACATCGCGATGTTTTGCACCGGCGGCATCCGCTGTGAAAAGGCCACTTCCTACCTGCTGGACCTCGGCTTTCAAAACGTCTACCACCTCGATGGCGGCATCCTCAATTACCTTGAGACCGTCGCTGCCGATGACAGCCTGTGGCAGGGAGATTGTTTCGTTTTTGACAACCGCGTCAGCGTGGACCACGACCTGGCAGAAGGTGACTTCGAAGTCTGCCCGGCCTGCCGCATGCCGCTGACTGAAGAAGACCGTGCTTCACCGCTGTTCGAACTGCACGTGTCCTGCCCGCGTTGCCATCACCGCCTGAGCGAACGCAAGCGCGAAGGCCTGCTGGAACGGGCGCGCCAGATCGAACTCGCCGAACAGCGCGGCGAGCGCCACATCGGCGCCAGGCCCAAACAGGCCACTAGCTCTTGAGGCGGTAGCCGGTGCGGAAAATCCACCGGATCAGGCCCAGGCAGAACAGCATGAACAGCAGGGTCATGCCGAGGCTGATCGAGGGACTGACATCGGAGACACCATAGAAACTCCAGCGGAAACCGCTGATCAGGTAGACCACCGGGTTGAACAGGCTGATTTTTTGCCACAACGGCGGCAGGATGCTGATGGAATAGAAACTGCCGCCGAGGAAGGCCAGCGGCGTGACGATCAGGATGGGCACTACCTGCAGCTTTTCCCAGTTGTCCGCCCAGATGCCGATGAGGAAACCGAACAGGCAAAACGTCACCGCCGTAAGCACGAGAAAACCCACCATCCATAAAGGGTGTTGGATCTGGTAGTCGACGAACAGCCGCGCGGTGAGCAGGATCACCACGCCCAGCGCCACGGACTTGCTGGCCGCCGCGCCGACGTAGCCGCTGACGATTTCGAACATGGAGACGGGGGCGGACAACACCTCGTAAATGGTGCCGTTGTAACGCGGCATGTAGATGCCGAACGAGGCATTGGAGACGCTCTCGCTCAGCAGCGCCATCATCACCAGGCCCGGAACGATGAAGGCGCCGTACCCCACGCCATCCACTTCCGCCATGCGGGCGCCGATGGCGGCGCCGAACACCACGAAATACAATGAAGTGGAAATCACCGGGGTGGCCAGAGTCTGCATCAGGGTGCGCCAGGCGCGGTGCATCTCAAACAGGTAAATGGCGCGGATGGCGTGGCCATTTATTCTCGAGTTCATGCCCGCGACCTCACCAGGCTGACGAAGATTTCTTCCAGCGAACTCTCGCTGGTGTTGAGGTCCCTGAAGTCGATGGAGTGCTCAGCCAGGCGGCGCAGCAAGCCGGCAATGCCGGTGCGGTCTCCCTGGGTATCGAAGGTATAGACCAGTTGCGCGCCATCGGCCGACAGCTCCAACGCATAGTCCACCAGGCCCGGCGGGATGACGGCCAACGGGCTCTGCAGCTGCAGGGTCAACTGCTTCTTGCCGAGTTTTTTCATCAGCACGGCCTTGTCCTCGACCACCACGATTTCGCCCTTGTGGATCACCCCGATGCGATCAGCCATCTCCTCGGCTTCCTCGATGTAATGTGTGGTCAGGATGATGGTGACGCCGCTTTCGCGCAAGCGGCGCACCATGGCCCACATGTCGCGGCGCAACTCCACGTCCACCCCGGCGGTAGGTTCATCGAGAAACAGGATCTGTGGTTCATGGGCCAGGGCCTTGGCGATCATCACCCGGCGCTTCATGCCGCCGGACAACGTCATGATGCGGCTATGCCGTTTGTCCCACAGCGACAGCTCGCGCAGCACCGACTCGAGGTACCGCGGGTTGGCGGGTTTACCGAACAAGCCGCGGCTGAAATTGATCGTGGCCCAGACCGATTCAAAGGAATCGGTGGTCAGCTCCTGCGGCACCAGGCCAATACGTGAACGGGCCTGGCGGAACTCGCTGACGATGTCGTGACCGTCGGCCAGCACCCGCCCCGAACCCGGTTTGACGATGCCGCAAATGATGCTGATCAGCGTGGTCTTGCCGGCCCCGTTGGGTCCGAGCAGGGCGAAAATCTCGCCGCGCCGGATCTCGAGGTTGATGTCTTTCAGCGCCTGGAAGCCGGAGGCGTAGACCTTGCTGAGATTGCCCACGGAGATAGCGGAGTGCATTTGGTTTGCCTTATTGACGGACGATTAAACAGGGCAGATTAAGCCTTGTTACTGTTCCCCGTCACCTTTTTGCACCCAGGTTTCGGCGAAAACCCGCAGCAGGTTGGCGCCGAGTATTTTCTTGACCCGTGCCTCGTTGTAGCCACGCTCCAGCAGCAGCCCGGCGAGGGTTTCGAAACGGCGGGGCGTGTTCAGATCGTTGGCGAACAGGTAACCCGATTCGGTCTCATAAGGCGCGGCAATACCGCGCCGTTGACGCTCGCGCGTGGTGTTACGAAAGTTCTCGATGAATTCCGGAGTCAGTTCCGAAGGAGAAACCGTGCCGTCGGTGCCAATAGACACATGGTCTTCACCGGCGATGTTGATCACGTGATCCATGTGCGCAATGACGTCTGCCGCGGTGGGCTGCTTGCCTTTGGACAGGTAAGGCATGATGAAGATGCCGATCACCCCGCCCGACTCCGCCACCGCCCTGATTTCCTCGTCCGTGCGATGGCGCGGATGCTCGGCCAGGGCATATGCGCCGGTGTGCGTGAAGCTCACCGGGCGGGTGGAGGCGGCGATTGCATCCGCGGCGGTGCGGCGGCCGCAGTGACTGAGGTCCACCAGGATGCCCAGTTCGTTCATGCGCTCCACGGCTTCCGCCCCGGACCGGCTCAGGC
>DATDPS010000314.1:0-19063 GCA_035292625.1 Lysobacterales bacterium
ATGGCCGCAATTGGCCTGATCTACGTAAGCTCGGGCCTGGTCGTTACCTTTTTGGGCCGCAAGCAACGGAAAGTCCGGCGGATGAAGCGTAAAGCCGCACGGGGGCAAGATTCCGATGAACGCGGAAATGTAACAAAAGAGCAAGAGTGATGCAGCCTGCCCTGCGCAATGAATACCTGAAGGCACTGGGTATCGATGTCTGGATTCCACGCCGGCAGCAAGGGCGCGCCAGCCCGACCCCCAACGGGATGGATCAGGCGCGAGACCCCGGCGCGCCGGCTGTTGCGCCCGGCCCTGGCTCAGGTGTCGTGATCGGTCCTGGCGCTGGCAACCTGCTGCTGCTCTGCGCCAGCCCTGCCGAAGCGGCCACGCCCCTGGCGGCGGACATTGCGCGCTGCATGGACTGCGAACCGGTCTGGGGTTGGCCGGCGCCAGCGGACTCGGTCAAGGATCTGCCGCTCGAATTGGCCATCGCGGAGCGCCTGTTTACCCGCGTCATCATCTTTGGGTTCGGACTGACCTGGCCGGAAATCGATCCTGGCGCGCGCGTGATGGGCAGCGCGTGCCTGCTGCAGGCGGACCCCCTCCCGGTCCTGGTCCGGAGTGCTGCGGCACGAAAGGCTTTGTGGGCTGAACTCAGTGCCAACAAATGGTGCGGCCCACGCACCAGGGCCTGAACAATGAGCACGGAAAAAGTGCCCATGCACCCGTTGGTCAGGTTGCTGAAGCCAGCCGACCTCGACCGCGTGATGGAGATAGAAAACTCGGCTTATGCTTTTCCCTGGACTCTGGGAATATTCGAGGATTGCCTGCGTGTCGGTTACGTCTGCCAGGGATTGAACATGGGCAACACGCTGGCTGGCTATTCGGTGCAGAGCCAGTCCGCAGGTGAATGCCACCTGCTCAATATTTGTATTGATCCTGCCTGGCAAGGCAGGGGTCTTGGCAGCCTGATGCTGGAACAGTGCATACGCCTGGCCAGGCAGGCACGCTGCAACAGCATGTTTCTCGAAGTGCGTCCCAGCAACCGGGCCGGGATTTCGCTGTACCACAAACGTGGATTTCACATCGTCGGTGAACGCCCTGACTACTACCGGGCCGCGCACGGCCGCGAAAGCGCCATGATCATGTTCCTGGATCTGGATGAACCGGCGACGGCGCAGCTCCGGACGGTACCTCGACACGATCCGTTTTAAGGCGCTTCACCGCGCAGCGACTCGAGCTGTTTCATTTGCTCCTGCAGGTTAACCACGTTGGCCAGGTGGGCGACTTTGCGTTCCTGTTCCTGCGCCACGACCGCGGCCGGCGCATGGTGCACGAAACGGTGGTTTTCCAGCTTGGCCTCGGCTTTGCCCAACAGGGCTTTTTCCGCTTCCAATTGCTTGCGCAGGCGGATGAGTTCCGCTTCAACGTCCACCACGCCCTTCAGTGGCACCAGGATCTTGAGTTCACCCACCAGCGCAACGGCACATTGAGCTGTATCGGCTGATTCTTCGATCCAGCGAAAGGACTGGATCCGCGCCAGCTGGGCAAATACTTCGCCGAAACGCTCAAGCCGGTGCAGGTCGCCGGTCCCCCCGGACTGGAACCACGCATCCAGCGGCTTGCCCGGCGACACGTTCAACTCAGCACGAATGCGCCGCACGCCCTGGATAAGGTCCATCAGCCAGCCGACTTCGTTCTCGGTCGCCAAGTCGGGTTCGCCAGCGGCTGGAAAGGGCTGCAACATGATGCTGTCGCCCGCCAGGCCGAGCAGTTCACGGGTGCGCTGCCAGATTTCTTCGGTGATGAATGGCATGATGGGGTGCAGCGTGCGCAAGGTGGTTTCGAGTACGCTCAGCAAGGTGTGGCGGGTGCCAGCCCCGGCGGCTTCGTCGGCGCCCTGCAAGGTGGCCTTGGTGAATTCCAGGTACCAGTCGCAGTATTCGTTCCAGATGAATTCATACAGTACCTGGCTGGCGAGATCCAGGCGGAAATCCGCGAAATGAGTTTCAACTGCCGCGATCATGCGGTTCATGCGCGAGACGATCCAGCGGTCCAGCGGGCCCGGATCGGCCGTTGCAGTCACGGCATGGCCTTCCGCCTGCATCAGCACGAAGCGCGCCGCATTCCACAACTTGTTGCAGAAATTCCTGTTACCTTCGATACGCCCCAGTTCGAATCGGATATCGCGGCCGGTGGTGGCCAGTGCAGCGAAAGTAAAACGCAGGGCATCCGTTCCAAACGCGGGGATTCCATCGGGAAATTCAGCCCGCGTCATTTTTTCGATCGCCGGGGCCATCTGCGGCTGCATCAGGCCGGCGGTGCGTTTGCTCACCAGTGACTCAAGATCAATGCCGTCAATGAGGTCCAGAGGGTCGAGAACGTTGCCCTTGGACTTGGACATTTTCTGGCCGTGCCCGTCGCGAATCAGGCCGTGAATGTAGACCGTCCTGAAAGGCACATCGTCCATGAACTTGAGTCCCATCATGATCATGCGGGCAACCCAGAAGAAAATAATGTCGAAACCGGTAACCAGAACGCTGGTTGGGTAAAAATGCTGCAGGCGCGGGGTCTGCAGAGGCCAGCCGAGAGTCGAGAACGGCCACAGCGCGGATGAGAACCAGGTGTCGAGCACGTCTTCATCCTGGGTCAGCGGCACATCCTGACCCAGGCCGGCGCGCTGCCGGGCGTCCTGCTCGTCAAGCCCCGCATAAATTTTCCCGGTGTCGTCGTACCACGCCGGGATGCGGTGCCCCCACCATAATTGACGGCTGATACACCAGTCTTCGATCCGGTTCATCCAGTCAAAGTACGTGCGATTCCAGTTACCCGGCACAAACGAGATGCGGCCGTCTTCCACCGCCGTGATTGCTGGTATTGCCAAGGGGGCAATTTTCACGTACCACTGGTCGGTCAGGTAGGGCTCCACCACCGCGTGTGACCGGTCGCCACGCGGAATCATCAAACGGTGATCTTCGACGCGTTCCAGCAGGCCCAGCTTTTCGAGGTCGGCGACGATCTCCGCCCGCGCCTTGAAACGATCCAGTCCGCGGTAGGCTTCGGGGGCATTTTCATTCAGGGTGGCATCCGGGTTCAGCACATTGATCGCCGGGAGATTGTGCCGTTTGCCGATGTCGGAATCATTGAAATCATGTGCTGGCGTGATCTTGACGCAACCCGAGCCAAATTCGGGATCGACGTATTCGTCCGCGATGATCGGAATGGTGCGGCCACACAGCGGCAGGCTCAATTGCTTACCCACCAGGTCGCTGTAACGCTCATCTTCCGGATGGACCGCAACCGCTGTATCTCCAAGCAGGGTCTCAGGCCGGGTGGTGGCAACCACCAGGTCGCCGAGTCCATCTGCCCGGGGGTAGCGGATATGCCATAACTTGCCGTTCTCTTCCTCGGCAACCACTTCCAGGTCGGACAGGGCGGTGAGCAGCACCGGGTCCCAGTTGACCAGGCGTTTACCCCGGTAGATCAGGCCTTCCTCAAACAGCTGCACGAAAACGGTGCGGACCGCGTGCGACAGGTTTTCATCCATGGTGAAACAGTGGCTGGACCAGTCGACCGAAGCGCCCAGCCGTCGCATCTGGCGGGTGATCGTGTCGCCGGACTGCTCTTTCCATTTCCATACCGCGTCGACAAATCCTTCGCGGCCCAGGTCATGGCGTGTTTGTCCGGCAGCCTGCAATTGACGTTCGACCACCATCTGGGTGGCGATACCAGCATGGTCGGTGCCCGGTTGCCAAAGCGCGTCGTCGCCTTTCATGCGGCGCCAGCGAGTGAGCGCGTCCATGATGGTGTCTTGGAAGGCGTGGCCCATGTGCAAACTGCCGGTCACGTTGGGCGGCGGCAGCATGATGCAATAGCTGTTGCCCTCACCGGCGGGCGCAAAATATCCCCGGCTTTCCCACTGTTGATACCAGCGCTGCTCAATGGCGCCCGGGTTGTAACTCTTATCCATGGTTCTAATTACGGTTTATGGTGTGGCTGTCGGGATTCAATCCCTGCTGGCGATACTCCCGGAACTTGTCCCGCGAAGCCTGGCGTTGCGCCTCGCCTGCGGGAACGAGTTCCAGCAGGCGCCGGAACCTACCCGGTGCCGGAACCGTGTTGCGGGTCAGATTGATCACCACTTCCGCATCCTCATCCTGCAGTTGTTCCAGCCTGCTGATCAGGACGGGGGCGGTCCCGTGTTGTTTTTTAACGTGCGGCAGGAAACGGCCTTGCGGCTGCTCCCACATCAAGGCGTCCAACCGATCCATGGCCGCTTCATTTTCCGTCACGACCATGATGCGGTGACCCTGCTGCCAGGCCATCAGCGCCAATCGGCAGGCCAGCAGTTCAGCGGAAAGCGATTCGTCCTGCAGGACATAAAAATCCACCTGGCAGGGTTCGCTCACGATCAGGCGTTCTCGCCAGCAGCGGCCGCCATGAGATAACGGCACAGCAGGCCCACCGGCCGGCCGGTTGCACCTTCCTTTTCATTCCATTTCCAGGCCGAGCCAGCTATATCCAGGTGCGCCCAGCGTTGCTGCTCCGCGAAGCGTGAAAGAAAGCAGGCTGCCGTGACTGCGCCAGCTGGCATGCCGCCCACGTTCTGCATGTCCGCAACCGGAGACTCCAGCTGGGCCTGGTAGTCGTCCCACAAGGGCAGGCGCCAGGCCCGGTCCACCACGTCTTCGCCCGCGGCCAGCAGGTCATTGGCCAGGTTCTCGTCGTTGCTGAACAGGCCGCTGGCGTGGTGGCCAAGGGCGATGACGCAGGCTCCGGTCAGCGTGGCGACATCGATAATCGCCTTCGGCTTGAAGCGTTCGCTGTAGCTCAGCGCATCGCACAGGACCATCCGTCCTTCGGCGTCCGTATTCAGCACCTCGATGGTCTTGCCGGACATGCTGGTCACCACGTCACCTGGCCTGTAGGCATTGCCATCCGGCATGTTTTCCGCCGCAGCGACTACGCACACCACGTTGACCCGCAGCCCCGTGGAAACGCAGGCAAGAAACGCGCCCATCACGCTGGCGGCGCCGCACATGTCGTATTTCATCTGGACCATGTTTTCCGGGGACTTCATGGAAAGCCCGCCGGAATCGAAAGTGATTCCTTTGCCCACCAGGACAACGGGAGGCTCGCCGGTGGTTCCGGCGAAATACTTCATCACGATCAGCCGTGGCGGGTTTGCGCTGCCGCGGGAAACGCCCAGCAAAGCATCCATGCCCAACTCGGCCATTTGCTCCTCTTCGAGTATTTCCAACTCGACCGGGCTGAATTCACGGGCGATGGCGCGCGCTTCCTGCGCCAGGTAGGCCGGGTTGCAGATATTCGGCGGCAGGTCCCCCAATTCGCGTGCCTTGTGAAAGCCTTTACCCATCGCGGCGGCCTGGTCAATGGCCGACTGGTATTGCGCACCGGCCTGGAAACTCGCGCCCTGCAGCGGTGGTGGTGAGTCATCCCTCGGCGGCTTGGTCGTGGTGTAGCGGTAATTCGCGCGATAGGTGGCCAATGCAGCCTGACGCAGCCTCCAGCCGAAATCAGCGCCATCGAATTCGAGGTCATGAAGGCACACGTGGCATTGGGTCAGCGGCAGGTCGCTGAGGGCTTTGCCAGCGGCAAGACAGGCCCGGTCGAAACGGCTGCGGTCAAGCTTGGCCATCTTGCCCAGGCCGAGCACCAACACGCGCTCGGCTCTTACACCCTGGAGGCCATGCAACAGGGTTGTTTTGCCGATAGCCGCGGAAATATCCCTGTTCTGCAGCATGCGGCGGATGGTGCCATGGCTTGCCTCATCCAGGGCGGCCGCTGCCGCCGACAAGGGTCCATCCTCGGATACGCTGATGGCCAGGCACGGCGTTTCAATCGAGGAAACGGCCTCTTTGCTCAAGCTGAAATTCACAAATAAAATCCTTTGCTGTCTGGTTTGTCCCATCCACACCGGACGACGACACAAGCCCGACATTCTACTGCAATTGATGTTGAATTAGGCCGGCATGAGTCCCTGGTCATTTTGCAGCCGGCCGCGCAGCCGGAGAATGCTGTTAAACTTCGGGATGCCGGAATTCATGCATCCTGCTGGAAACTGTCAACCCGGTTCAGTACTCAAAAAACACTTTGGAAAAACCTGTGAGGCAGCCCTGATCATCTTGCAAAAATACCTGCTGCGCGAGTGGTCCCGGACGTTCGCGGCGGTTTCGGCTGTCATGCTCGTGGTGATGTTCGGGATGACCATCGGCGAGTTATTGAATGATATCGCCAAGGGGCGGGTGCCGCCCGGCCTGCTGGGTGAAATGTTGTTGCTGAATATGCCCGATGTGCTCAACATGATATTGCCGCTCGGCGTTTTCGTCGCCGTCATCTGGGTTTTGGGGCGTTTCCACCGCGACCAGGAAATGACGGTAATGCGGGCCAGTGGGTTCAATTGGCAAATGATGCTGCGCCCGCTGTTCAACTTGTTATTGCCGGTGGCCGTGATCGTATTCGTTATCGGGGTATTCGTTGCGCCGTCTGCTGCGCAAATGGCACAGCAAAAACTGGAAAAGGCTTTCCGCACGGCTGCTGAATGGGGACTCCAGACCGGCCAATTTCATGAGCTGCAAAATGGCAACGTGATCCTGTACGTGGAGGCAGTGGAAAAGGACGGCCGGACCCTGCGTAATATCTTCATCCAACAAAGAGATGCTGAACGGGAACAGATATGGATTGCGGAGACCGGTTATTACTGGCTGGACGCGGACAACGGGGTACGTTACCTCACGCTTGAAAACGGGCAGATTACCGAAGGCGGCCAGGAAACGCTGGACTTCCGCATTGTCCAGTTTTCCCGCAACGATTTGCGCTTGCCGGAACCCGAGTACAAAAGCAGCGCTCCAGACATTGACTCCCGGCCAAGCATGGACCTGATTTTCTCCTCGCTACCGCAGGAAGCAGCGGAAATCCAGTGGCGCATCTCCCCCGCCATCGGCATTATCGTCCTGGGCTTGCTGGCCATGCCCCTGTCGCATTCAGCCCCCAAGGAAGGGCGCGGCGGGCGTGTGGTGCTCGGGGTTTTTGCCTACACCATCTATGCCAATGTCCTGTATATGGACCGGTCCTGGATCGCCAGCGGAATCGTGCCGCCTTCGCTGGGCTTGTGGTGGATTCATCTTCTGACCCTGGTGGTAGCCTTTTATTGGCTGCGACTCCAGGGGAAACTGGTGAGTTAGGTGATCAAGCTGGTTGATCGTTACCTTGGCCGCGCTTCAATCCTGGGGACCTTGGTGGTTTGGTCCAGTTTGACTGTGTTGTTCGTGCTGCTGGCGCTGATGAATGAATTGCGTTCGGTACAAAACGATTACAGCACGGGGGATGTGTTCTGGTATGTGGCCCTTACCGCTCCGCGGCTGGCATACCAGGTTTTTCCCGTTTCGGCACTTTTGGGCGCACTGGTAGGGGTCGGTGGCCTTGCGGCCACCAATGAACTGGTGGCTTTCAGGACTTCCGGAGTTTCGCGCCTGAGGCTGTCTGTCGCCGCCCTGGCGGGGGCGATGGCACTGGCCGTGCCGGTGATGATCATGGGGGAGTGGGTTGCACCGGCTGCAGAACACCAGGCCAGGGCCTTTCGCCTGCATGAAATGGTCGGGCAGGTGATCATGGGCGGTCCACGCGGAGTATGGATGCGCGACGGGACCGACATCGTCAACATCCAGCTTCCTTTGCTGTCGGCAAGCCGCGGCCAACAGTCGGTGGCGTTCAATAACGTGGTGATCTACAGCTTTACCGAACAGGTTGATCTCAAAGCCATCACCCGGGCTGCCAGCGCAACTCACGCTGACGATGGCTGGACACTCAATGGGGTGAGCGAAGTGCGGTTCGAACCTGCCGGTGCAAAACTCACGCGGGTCGGGCAGCGTCCATGGGCCACTGAAGTCAAACCCGCGTTGCTGGATTCAGCCGTTACCCGGCCGCAACGCCTGTCATTGCGCTCACTACTTGGTTATCTCGATTACTTGCAGGAAAATGGCCTGGACGATACCGTGTACAGGGCAGCATTCTGGGAAAAAATTATTTACCCGTTCACCGTGGTTGCACTGGTCCTGGCCGGAATGCCATTTGTGTTTGGCTCTTCCCGCAACCCCAATCTTGGCATGCGGCTGTTTTTCGGCATGATGTTGGGCGGTCTGTTCCTGATTGTCAGTCGCATGGTGGAAAGCTTTGGCGATGCCTACCAGTTGCCCGCCATGATGAATTACCTGCTGCCGCCGCTACTATTGGGCGCCGGTGCGGTAACCATCCTGCGCCGTACAGTCTGAACTCTTCATCCCGGGCGAGGAGCGGCCCGGATCCGGACCAGCCTGCTGCGGCTCAGGCGATCATGCCAGGCGCGTTGCTGCTCATCGAATATCGACCAGGCAAACCCGGCGCCCAGCGGCAGGGCGGAAAGCAGGGAACCGGCAAAACGCACGAAGCACAGCCTCCAGTCGGCAGGCCTGCCGCTTTCCGTCAGCAACACCACTTTCCATGCCCGCATTCCGAGGGTCATCCCGCCATGACGCCAGCACCAGGCGAGGTAAAGGAACCAGACCAAGAACAGATAGAGTGTGTAGACGGGGTCTTTCCCCGCGGTAAAGTTTCCCAGTGGCAGAAGTAAAGCGAGCGCCGTGGCAAACATCAGCAGCGCCATGATCACTATCGTGTCGTACAACATGACCAGAAACCGGCATAGCAGGCCACAGGACTGCACATTGTCTGGTTCAGTGGCGATTCCGGGCGCTGCAACGTTCCGCATGTAAATTCTCTTTGCCTGGCCCGGCCGGCCCGATGGCCAGTTCAGCAAACAGGGGTTGGACCACGGCTATTATCGCAGGAAAACTCTTACCAGGACTTCGCTGTCCGTTGCGCTTCGGTTATCCTGATGTCCCCGAACGAGGGGAAGCCACGTTAAACTGCCATAAAAATTCCGGACCTTGCACCCCCTTTTGCAGAGTGAATTTGGAAACACGCCATGCCAAATCAAATGATTCGACGTTTCAAACTGACCAACCTCATGGCTGGCGTTGCCGTGTCTTGGCTGGGAGTCGTACAAGCGCAGAACCTCGACTCGACCGTGCAGGCGGAAACCAAAATCAACAAGGATGCCGCGGCTTCGCAAGAGCGCGTGAATTCCCTCGCCAGGCAGGCCCAGGACCTGCTTGCCGAGTATCGTGCCGTGGTGCGTGAGGTCGAAAGCCTGAAAATCTATAACGGCAACCTGGAAAAAGTGGTCACGGACCAGCGCGCGGAGGTGCAGTCGATCAACCGGCAACTGACCGGGCTGGAAGAAACCAACCGCGGGGTTGTTCCCCTCATGCTCGAAATGATCACCACGCTTGAACAGATAGTGGAGGCCGACATTCCATTCCGGATCGAAGAACGCCGCGCGCGTGTGCGGCGCCTGGCAGCCATGATGGACCAGGCTGAGGTTACGGCTTCAGAAAAATACCGCAGGGTCATGGAAGCGTATCAGAGCGAGCTTGAATTCGGCCGGAGCACCGAGGCTTATTCTGATGCCTTGCCCAGCACGGGCCAGACGGTGGATTTCCTGCGTGTTGGCCGCACCCTGCTGGTTTACCAGACCAGCGACGGGTCTGAAACGGGTTGGTTCAATCCGGCCAGCTGGGAATTCGAGCCCTTGCCCGGCAAGTATCAGCTGGAAGTAAAGCGAGGACTCGCCATAGCCAAAAATGAAACTGCGCCCGATCTGATCATGCTCCCCGTACCTGGACCGGTGGTGGCGGAATGAACAAGCTGAGACTGATGATCGCAGCGGCGGTAGTATTTGCCGCCCCGCTGGCCGGTGCCCAGACACTCGATGAACTGGCCCGTACGGTGCGGGAAGCAGCCAATTCCGAGGCCAGGATCAACCAGCAGCGGGAAGATGAGTTCGTGCGTGATCGCAACAACCAGCAGGCCATGCTGAGCCAGGTCCGCGAAGAGTTGGCGGGTGAAAATGCCCGCAGTGACCGCTTGCGGGTCGAGTACGACGACCATGAGCGCGCACTGGCCGAGCTGGAAACCACCCTGGCTGAGCGTATGGGCAATCTTGGCGAGTTGTTCGGGGTGGTGCGCCAGGCTGCAGGAGATATCCAGGCGGCGCTGGATGATTCCATGGTCACGGCGCAGATGCCAGGCCGCACGCAGTTCCTTTCGGACCTGGCGCAACGTCGTGAACTGCCGACCGTGCACGAACTCCGGCAGCTGTGGTCCGCGGTGGTCACTGAAATCGCGGAAGGCGGGAAAGTAGTCCGGTTCGTCGCCCCGGTGGAGCGTACCAGCGGGCAAAAGGAAGACCTGGAGGTGGTGCGGGTCGGGGTGTTCAACGCCGCCGCCGACGGTGTGTTTCTCGACTGGGATACCAGCAGGAGCCGTGAACACCTGATCGAACTGGCGCGTCAGCCATCCTCCCGTTTTGCGGGCATGGCTGAAGATCTGCAGTCGACAGATACGGGCACCTTGACGCCGATGGCCGTCGACTTTACCCGCGGCCAGATTCTGCGTGCAGTGGTGCAGACCAAAACGCCGTGGGAACGGGTCGAAGAAGACGGGGGTCCTGTCGGGTGGGTCATTGTTGGCGTTGGAATTTTCGGCTTGCTTTTGTGTGGCTGGAAGGCGTTCTCCCTGTATACCACCGGTGGACGGATGTCCCGCCAGGTCAAGTCAAACGTGGCGGACAAGAAAAATCCCCTGGGTCGAGTGCTCGCGGTTTACACGGATAATCCGGACACCGATATCGAAACCCTGGAACTGAAACTGGATGAAGCCATATTACGTGAATCCGCGCCGATCGAGACGGGCCTTGCCTTTATCAAGGTGTTGTATGTTGTTGCGCCCCTGCTGGGGTTGTTGGGCACCGTGGTGGGCATGATCGAAACTTTCCAGATGATCACCCTGTTCGGCACCGGTGATCCGCGCATGATGGCGGGCGGCATTTCGACCGCGCTGGTGACGACGGTGCAGGGCCTGGTAGTGGCGATCCCGCTGACCATTCTGCACAGCTTCCTGCAGGGAAAGGCCAAGGCGCTGATCCAGACGCTCGAAGAGCAGGCTGCCGGCATCATCGCCCGGATGGCAGAGCGCCAGGCATGAATTGGTTTTACGAAGCCGTTGCCGCCATCCGTTCGTTCATGGAGCTGGGCGGCGACGTGTTGTGGGCCATCATGTTGATCCTGTTCCTGATGTGGACATTCATTCTCGAACGTATCTGGTACGTCTACAGGATTCACCCGATGCGCAGACGTGAAATCCTGGCCGCATGGGAATCGCGAGCGGAAACGAGGTCCTGGTACGCCAAGCAGATACGTGAAGGCATGATTTCCGAGACATCCCTGGCCCTGAAACAGAACGTTGGTCTGATCAAGGCACTGATAGCCATCTGCCCGCTGCTGGGTTTGCTCGGGACCGTAACGGGGATGATCTCAGTATTCGATGTCATGACCTTCAGCGGCGGCGGCAATGCGCGCGCCATGGCCGCCGGCGTGTCCATGGCCACCGTGCCGACCATGGCGGGCATGGTGGCTGCTCTATCCGGTGTTTACCCGGGCACCTGGTTGGAACACAAGGCCATCATTGAATCTGAAAAGCTGGAAGACCTGCTCCAGCATCACTAGCCCGCAGCGGGATGGAGGTCCATGAATGGCAAGAAAACACGCCCGGGTGGAAGATGCCGAAATCAACATCACACCGATGCTGGACATCGTGTTTATCATGTTGATATTTTTTATCGTAACCACTTCGTTCACCAAGGAAACCGGCGCGACCATTATCAAGCCGCAGGCCGAACAGGCGCTCGCTTTACGCAATGGCACCATCCTGATCGGGGTCAAGCCCAACGATGACATCTGGATGGCCAAACGGGAAGTTGAATTACGCGAAGTGCGGCAAATGGTGGAGCGCGCCAGGTCGGAAAATCCCGAGGGCAGCGTAGTGATCGTCGCCGACAGGGGCGCGCGGATCGGAACTTTAACCCAGGTCATGGACCAGGTGAGGCTGGCCGGTGTCGAGGGCATTGCCATATCTGCCGAGACACCCAGCGACTGAGCCAATGGGAAAATTCCGCATCCTGATCGCTGCCGCACTTGCCATCCTGGTGACCTTTGGCGTGTTGCTGTTCATGCAGGCACTGATCTCCTCCGGCGGTGACGATCGAGCGGAGCTTGAAGCGATCGCGGGAATTCATTTTGGGCCGGTCGAAATTCCGGACGATATCACGACCCGGAGCCGGCGAATCCCGAAGAAGCCGCCGCCGCCGAAAAACCCGCCGCCGCCGCCAAGGCTGCAAGTCTCCAGGACTGATCAAGCCGTGCAGGACATGCCGCGCATCGACATGCCAAACCTCGACGTGCCCCTGGTCGGTGGAGAAGGGATGTTCATTGGCAACTTTCAGCAGGTTGACCCCAAGGCGGAGGGTGACATCATCCCTGTCGTGGTCATACGGCCCATGTACCCACGCGAGGCGGCGTTGGCCGGGATCGAAGGCTGGGTAAAGGTCGAGTTCACCATCACGGCCATCGGCACAGTGCAGGACCCGAAGGTGATTGGAGCCGAGCCCGCCCGGATTTTCAATCGCGAAGCCATCCGCGCGATACTGAAATGGAAGTTCAAGCCACGGGTGGTGGATGGGGTGGCAGTGGATCGCCGCGCCACGCAGGTCATCGACTTCAGCCTCGACGATGCCGGACGCTGAGTACATGATTCCGCTTACCCGTTCCGTGCTCACTTGCCTGCTGTTGCTGGCCTGCGTCCCCATCGAGACCCTGGCCCAATCGGTCCAGTGCGCCAAAGGCCGCGATGCCAGCGCCAGGGCGCTGGAAGAGACCAACTGGAAGCAACTCAATGCAGCCACCGAATTGGTCGCTGAGGAGAGATACGACGAAGCCTTCAAAGACCTTACGAAAATGCTCGGGCGCTCGGGCAATGACAAGTATTTGCAAGCCATCCTCGAGCAAGCCCTGGCCCAGGTGGAATGGTCGCGTGAAAATTACGATTCCGCGCTGCGGCATTTTGAGCAGGCGGTTGAGTTGGACGCTTTGCCGAACCAGGCCCACTTTGCGCTGATGTACCAGATCTCACAGCTTTACTTCATGAAGGAACGTTACCAGGATGCACTCGACCGCCTGGACTTGTGGTTTTGCACCTCGCCCGAAGGGAAGATCACCGCCGCCGCTTACGTGCTAAAGGCTTCGATCCACGCACAGATGAAGGATTACCGGCAGGCACTGGCGGCGATTGAAAAGGCCATCTCGATGGAACCCGAGCCCAACGAGGCTTGGTACCAGCTCAAACTGGCGGCGCACTATGAGCTCGAGCAGTTTCCCCAGGCGACTGAAACCCTGCAGATAATGATTGCCCATTGGCCGGACAAGAAAACGTACTGGATACAACTGGCGCAGACATATTACAGCCTGAAACTGGAGGACAAGGCGCTGGCGGTTGCTGCGCTGGCGCACCGCAAGAAATTGCTCGATACGCAGAGCGACATCCTGTTCCTGTCCAGTCTGTACGCCAACGCAGAGGTGCCCTACAAGGCCGCGGACGTGCTGCAAAAAGGCATTGAAGATGGTATGGTCGAAGCGTCTGCCAGGTACTGGACGGTGGTCGCGGATTCCTGGTATGCCGCCGAGGAAATGGACAAGGCGCTGGCGGCTTATGAAAAAGCTGGCGGAGCGGCAAGCAATGGAGATATCGACCTGCGCCGGGCCTATATCCTGATTGACCTGGAGCGCTGGCCGCCGGCGAAAGAAGCATTGGACCAGGCTATCGCCAAGGGCGGTCTGGATGAGCGCAGCATGGGAGAAGCCTACCTTTTGCGCGGCATGGCCGAATTCAATCTCGGTAATTTTGAGCAGGCCAGCAGTGACTGGATCGCCGCGGGCCGGTACCCCAAAACCAAAGAGGCCGCCCAGCAATGGATGAACCACCTGCAAGAAGAGCGCCAGCGCCGGGCCCCGTGAGCGGGGAGCCCGCGTCAGACGGGGATCAGCGGGCCCTGATCGACCGTTTTCTGGACGCGGCCTGGGCCGAACGGGGCCTCAGCCGGAATACGCTGGCTTCATACCGCTACGATCTCCAGACATTGGCTGCGCACCTGCGGCAGAGTGGGCAAAGCCTGGAGGTCGCTCGACGCAAGGATATTCTCCATTTTCTTGCGCTGAGCGTGCAGCAGGGCAAGAGCCCGCGATCCCTGTCGCGCTATCTGTCCGGGTTCCGTCAATTTTACCAGTGGTTATTGCGCGAAGGCCGCTTGGACGAAAACCCGTGTGGCCTGATCGAAAGCCCGAAGCTCGGGCGGGGTCTGCCCAAGGCCTTGAGCGAGCAGCAGGTGACCGCGTTGATCGAAGCCCCCGATACTACGGTGACCCTGGGATTGCGCGACCGCGCCATGCTGGAGTTGATGTATGCCACCGGCTTGCGCGTCAGTGAACTGGTTTCCCTCGATCTGCCCCGCGTGAACCTGAACCAGGGGGTGGTGCGTGTCCTGGGCAAGGGCGGCAAGGAACGGCTGGTGCCCATGGGGGAACCAGCCATGAATTGGCTGCAACGCTACATGCGCGAAAGCAGGCCTGTCCTCATGGGGCGGGGCCAGTGTCTGCAGGTTTTTGTCACTGCACGCAAGTCCGCCTTGAGCAGGCAGGCGTTCTGGCACACGATACGCAGGCATGCCCTGGAAGCGGGCATCACGCACAAGGTTTCTCCGCACATGCTGCGCCACTCCTTTGCCACGCATTTGTTGAATCACGGTGCCGACCTGCGGGTGGTGCAACTGCTGCTGGGCCACACGGATCTCTCGACCACGCAAATCTATACGCACATAGCCCGTGAAGGTTTGAAGCAACTTCACGCCAGGCACCACCCCAGGGCCTGAACATGGAACTTTCCAGTCGTGGTGGGTTCTGTGAGGCATGCAGGCGGTCCGGGCTTCGATAAAGTATCGCCGCATGTTAAGCTGCGGCGCTTTATCCGCCAGCCAATATGTTTTCACATATCATGGGGTATGCAATGAGGCGCACGATCAGGATCATCGCAGTTTTTTCACTCGCTATCTCTCTACCGCTACCGGTTTTTGCCGAGGACCAGTTCGAAGTGGTGGAACTTCGTATCCGCGAACTGGTCCCTGAAGCCCAGTCCATCGCCGTATCCGAAACACCCATCAAGGGGATTCTCCAGGTGCAGATCAATGGCGATATCGTTTATGCCACCGATGATGGCAAGTACCTGCTGCAGGGCAGGGTGGTTGACCTCGATACCCGTGAAGACCTCACCGAAACGGCCAAGGCCGACGTGCGCAAGGAATTGCTCAAAAAGATGGATACGACCAGGCAAATTACCTTCGCGCCGGCTGAGCCGGCGCATGACCTGACCGTATTCACGGATATCGATTGTGGTTACTGCCGCAAGTTGCATTCCCAGATGGCGGAATACAATGCGCAGGGAATTGCCATTCACTACATGGCCTTCCCGCGCGCCGGGCTTGGTTCGGAGTCCTATGACAAAGCTGTCTCGGTGTGGTGCGCGGATAACCAGCAGGAAGCCTTGACCAGCGCCAAGGCAGGCCAGGATCCGGAGCCAAAGAGTTGTGACAATCCGGTAGCCGAGCAGTACCAGGTTGGTATTGATCTGGGCGTGACCGGAACTCCCGCCCTGCTGACTTCCTCCGGCCAGCTGATTCCAGGTTATGTGCCGCCTGAAACCTTGCGCCAGCGACTGGACAGCATGTCAGTGAGGGCGACTGCCGCGAAATAATTAATCAGAGGCTCCTTTGCAGGACCACGGCGCTGTCCGTGGCCCCGGGGAGCAGCAATCGGGGGGTGTTTTGTCCGCGTTCAACTGGCTGCTCGGAGAACCTTCGCTTTCCGGGTTTCGCAAAAACAGGCTTGGCAACCAGTTGAAGCAACGTTTCGGCCTGGAATTCGCCATTGATGCCCGCTTTGCCTACTTCATCGACTCCGCCAGTCCGCTGGATACCAAGGCTATCCGGCGGTTGGAGAATCTGCTGCACGGAAACGCCCCGGCCCAGCCGCTGCCAGCGAGCCTGATCCTGGTTGTGCCCCGTTTGGGCACCCAATCTCCGTGGTCGAGCAAAGCAAGCGATATTGCGGGCCGCTGTGGAATTCAAGGTGTCAACAGGATTGAGCGCGGCACCGCTTTCTGGATCAATGGAGCCGATTCGCTGGTCGACAAGGACAGGCGGAGCCTGCACCTGCTGTTGCATGACCGGATGACCCAATCCATCCTGTCCTCGTTTGCGCAGGCGCAAACCTTGTTTCTACACGACATGCCGCGGCCGCTGGTGCACATCCCGGTCATCAGCGGCGGCAAGACCGCGTTGCAGGATGCCGACCGGGCGCTGGGCCTGGCCCTTTCCCCACATGAAATAGATTACCTGCTGCAGGTGTTCACGCACATGGGACGGGATCCCACCGATGCCGAGTTGATGATGTTTGCCCAGGCCAACTCGGAACACTGCCGGCACAAAATCTTCAATGCCAGCTGGGAAGTGGACGGTTGCGCTGAAAAGCTGTCGCTGTTTGCCATGATTCGCAACACCCATGCGCAATCGCCACGGGGTGTCCTGTCCGCCTACCATGACAATTCCGCGGTGATCGACGGCGCGGAAGGGGAGCGGTTTTTCATCCAGGCGGACACCGGGAAATATGGCTGGAGCCGTGAGAGCCTGCCCTTTCAGATCAAGGTTGAAACCCATAATCACCCCACGGCGATCTCGCCCTTTCCGGGGGCGGCTACCGGCTCCGGCGGCGAAATCCGTGACGAGTCAGCCACCGGGCGTGGTGCCCGCCCCAAGGCAGGACTTACCGGTTACACGGTTTCACATCTCGATATTCCCGGCCATGATTTCCCGTGGCAGCCTGGGTTCGGCAAACCGGACCGCATTGCCAGCCCCCTGGAGATCATGACGGACGGCCCCCTGGGCGGCGCGGCGTTCAATAACGAATTTGGCCGGCCGGCCCTGTGCGGTTATTTCCGCAGCTTTGAGCAGGAAGTGGGGGGCACCCTATGGGGTTACCACAAGCCGATCATGATTGCCGGTGGCCTGGGCAGCATCCGCAAGATCATGGTGGACAAGCTGCCTTTGCCGGCGGGTGCTGCCATTATCGTTCTCGGCGGACCCGCCATGTTGATCGGCCTGGGCGGCGGAGCGGCTTCATCCCTGGGCAGCGGGCAAAGTCACGAAGACCTCGATTTCGCCTCGGTGCAACGCGATAACCCGGAAATGCAACGGCGTTGCCAGGAAGTCATTGACGCCTGCTGGTCACTGGGGGAAAACAACCCGATATTTTCCATCCATGACGTGGGTGCGGGCGGTCTGTCGAATGCATTGCCGGAACTGCTCAACGGCGGGGGCCGCGGCGGGCGGCTGGAATTGCGTGAAATACCGACCACGGATCCGGCCATGTCGCCGATGGAAATCTGGTGCAATGAAGCGCAGGAGCGCTACGTGCTGGCCCTGGACCCTTCCCGTTTGACGCTGTTTGAGAAGATGTGTGCGCGCGAGCGCTGCCCTTTCGTGGTGCTGGGCACTGCCACGTCGGAACGGACTTTGCAGCTCACCGACAACCTGTTGCAGGGCAAGGCTGTGGACATGCCCCTGGATGTCCTGCTGGGCAAGACACCCGCCATGCATCGCGTGGCGGAACGGCGGCCGGTCAGTGTCGCGGAATTTGACGTGTCACATTTGGATTTGCGCACAGCGCTGCACCGCGTGCTGCGCTTCCCGGCGGTCGGTAGCAAGTCGTTTCTCATCACCATCGGGGATCGCACGGTGGGCGGCCTGGTGGCGCGCGACCAGATGGTGGGCCCCTGGCAGGTGCCGGTTGCTGACGCAGCGGTGACCCTGGCCGGGTACCGGGCGGACCATGGTGAAGCCATGGCCATGGGTGAACGCACGCCGCTTGCGGTGGTGAACGGCCCCGCATCGGGCCGCATGGCCATTGCTGAAGCGGTAAGCAACATAGCCTCGGCAGCGATCGATCACATTTCCGACATCCGCCTTTCGGCCAACTGGATGGCCGCGGCCGGCGAAGAGGGCCAGGACAGCATTCTGTTCGACACGGTCAGGGCGGTGGCCATGGAGCTTTGTCCCGCGCTGGGTATTGCGATCCCGGTGGGCAAGGATTCACTGTCCATGAAAACCGCCTGGCAGGAAGACGGCGAGGTCAGAAAAGTCCAGGCGCCGGTTTCCTTGATCGCTTCCGCTTTTGCGCCGGTCACTGATGTAAGTCGCAGCCTGACGCCGCAACTGGACATGAGCCAGGGCGACAGCCGCTTGTTGCTGCTGGATCTCGGCCAGGGGCAGAACCGTCTGGGCGGATCCGTGCTGGCCCAGGTGCACGGCGGCTTTGGACAAACCGTTCCCGATCTTGATTCCGCGGAGCAGTTGCGGGCGTTTTTCGCGGCCATCCAGGCCCTGAACCGGGAGGGCCTGGTGCTGGCTTATCACGACCGCTCGGACGGCGGTCTGGCGGTGACCTTGTGCGAAATGGCGTTTGCCGCACATTGCGGCCTGGATTTGACCCTTGATGTTCCGCCGGCCGCCGTGATGGCCGCCTGGTTCGCCGAAGAGCCAGGCGCCGTGATCCAGATGCGCCTGGGTGACTTGCCGCGAGTGCTGGAGATCCTCAGCGACCTCGGCATTGATGACCTGGCCAGCGAGATCGGCCGGCCGGTCGAGGGACAGTCATTGCGCCTGGTTTGTGCCGGACGGTTGCTGCTGGATGAGTCCCTGCCGGGATTGCAGAGACTGTGGTCGGAGACCAGCCACGCCATACAGGGCCTGCGCGACAACCCCGACTGCGCCGATGCGGAACTTGAACTTGCCTGCGACTGGTCGCAAGCCGGCATGACGCCGCGGCTGACCTTTGGGCCGGGTGAGAACCCGGTCACCACGATGGTCGCCGGTGGCGCGCGTCCGGCCGTTGCGATCCTGCGCGAGCAAGGTGTCAACGGCCAGGTGGAAATGGCGGTGGCATTTGACCAGGCGGGGTTCGACTGCGTTGACGTGCACATGTCCGACCTGTTCGAAGGCCGCTACGATCTGCAGGCGTTCCAG
>DATDPS010000315.1:0-4845 GCA_035292625.1 Lysobacterales bacterium
CTGAAGCCCGGAGGCCGGATGGTGATCCCGGTCGGCAGTTCGTTCCTGACCCAGTACTTGCTGCTGGTTGAGAAAACAGTTGACGGGGAGATTCTGACCCGTCAGATCACCGCGGTGCAATTCGTTCCGCTGACCGGCGAACACTAACCCAAACTCTGATGCGCGCGCTGCTGCCCGCGACGCTGCTTGTGTCCGCCGCGGCGATCGGCTACGAGATCCTCTTGATGCGGCTGCTCGCCATCGTCCAGTGGCACCACTTCGCCTGGATGATCATCAGCCTGGCCTTGCTGGGATACGGCGCGAGCGGCACTGCGATTGCGCTCGCGCGGCGCTGGCTGCAGCCGCGCTTCGAGAGCGCATTCGCGATTTGCGCGCTGCTGTTCAGCATCACCATGGTCGCTTGCTTCGTTCTCGGCCAGCGGGTGCCGTTCAATGCCCTCGAAGTGGTCTGGGACCCGCGGCAGTTTCTGCACCTGGCCTCGCTCTACCTTTTGTTCATGCTGCCTTTCTTCTTTGCCGCGAGTTGCATCGGGCTCGCGTTCGCCTGTCGCAGCACGCTGATCGACCGCATTTACTTTTTCGATCTCGCGGGCGCCGGCCTCGGCGCGCTGTTGCTTACCGCCAGCCTGTTCCTGATGCTGCCGCAGAAGGCGTTGATCGGGCTCGCGCTGCTGCCACTGGCTGCGGCCTGGCTGGCCGGCAGTGGCCGGCCGCGCAGCGGGGCACTGGCCGTCGCCGAAGGGGCATGGTTTGCGCTGTTGCTGTTGCTGATTGCCTCCGAGCCGCTGGAGTTGAGGCTTTCGGAGTACAAAGGCCTGCGGCAGGCACTACAGACAGTGGGCAGTGCGGTGGTCAAGGAACGGTCCAGTCCGCTGGGCCTGCTGACCGTGGTGGAGAATCCGCGGATTCCGTTCCGGCATGCGCCCGGACTCAGCCTGGCGACTCAGCGCATTCCGCCCGAGCAGCTCGCGGTGTTCACCGATGGCGACGGCATGAGCGCGCTGAACCGCTTTGCCGGCGACTTCACGCAGCTCGGCTACCTGGGTGACGTGACGGCCGCACTGCCCTACAGCCTGCTGCACCGGCCCAGGGTGCTGGTCCTGGGCGCCGGCGCGGGCAGCGAGGTGCTGCTGGCGCTCTACCACAACGCAGCGCAGGTCGACGCGGTTGAACTCGACCCGCGAATGATCCGCCTGGTGCGGGAGGATTTCGCCGGATTTGCCGGTGGCGTGTATGCGCATGAGGCGGTCAAGGTGCACATCAGCGAGGCGCGCAGTTTCGCCGCTCGCAGCGACGGCGGCTACGACCTGGTGCAGATCGGCCTGCTGGATTCGTTCGGCGTGTCCGGCTCCGGCGTGCAGGCCCTGCACGAAAACTATCTGTACACGACCGAAGCAATCGGCGAATACCTGGGCTTGCTGGCGCCCGGCGGTGTATTGACCATCACGCGCTGGCTGCAGCTGCCGCCGCGTGACAGCCTGAAGCTGACCGCGACCCTGATCGCCGCGCTGCGTGCAGCGGGGGTCGCCGAACCAGGCGCGCGGCTGGCGCTGATCCGCAACTGGAACACGGTGACGCTGCTGGTCAAGAACGGCGACCTCGAGCCCCCCGAGATCGCGGCGATCCGCGAATTCGCCCGCGCCCGCTCGTTTGACACGGACTGGTATCCCGGCATGCCGGCGTCAGCGGCCAACCGCTTCAACCGGCTTGATGAGCCTTACCTGTATGACGGTGTCGCAGCGCTGCTCGGCCCGCGGGCGGGTGATTTCATCGCACGGTACAAGTTCCACCTCGAGCCGGCCAGCGACGACCGACCGTACTTTTTCCACTTCTTCAAATGGCGTGTGCTGCCGGAAGTGCTCGCCCTGCGCGAGCGCGGCGGCGCCAGCCTGATCGAATGGGGTTACCCGGTGCTCATCGCCACTCTGGCACAGTCAGTCGTAGCGGGCGCGCTGCTGATCCTGCTGCCGCTCCTGCGCGTCGAGCGCAGCTGGGCGCGGGGCACCGGCCCGCGGATGGGCAGTTATTTCTTCCTGCTGGGTCTGGCGTTCCTTTTTATCGAGATCGCGTTCATCCAGAAATTCATCCTGTTTCTCGGCCATCCGCTCTACGCGGTGGCTGCGGTGCTGAGCGGCTTCCTGGTGTTTGCTGGCAGCGGCAGCCTGCTGTCGGGACGCTGGGTGCACTGGATGGAACGCCTGGGTCTGGCGCCGGTGCGGGCCGTGGCTGGAGCCATCATCGGGATGGTCGTGCTGTATCTCCTGGTCCTGCCAGCGGTGTTCGTCGCCCTGTCGGGGTTCGCGGCAGGTATGCGGATCGCCGCCACCATGCTGCTGGTCGCACCATTGGCCATGTTGATGGGCATGCCGTTCCCGCTCGGGCTGGAGCGGCTGGCTCAGTCGGCGCCGGGTTTCATTCCCTGGGCCTGGGGCATCAACGGGTTCGCCTCAGTCATCAGCGCGGCGCTGGCGACGCTGTTGGCGATCGAGTTCGGTTTCAGTGCCGTTGTACTGCTGGCGGCTGCGCTGTACGCCTTGGCCGCGGCGCTGCTGGAGCAGGAGGTCTCGCGCGAAGCACTCAGAAAAAAGCAGAAGCTGCTCCAAGTGCCTGGCGATTGCGGATGATGCTACGCATGGCTGGATCGGGAAAAGGCGGCCAATGCGCCATTCTGAGCTTGCACCAAACCCGCGGTATATACTGCCTGTCTACTGGTTGCAGCGTGATACCCACCTGATTTAATCATGGCCCTGATCCAACGCTTGTTCAATGTCCGGCGCGAGGAAGTGGCGCCCGTGCTGATCGCAACGGCCTACTTCTTCTGCGTGCTGACCGCCCTGATGGTGCTGCGGCCGGCGCGCGATGCGCTGGGGATGCAACGCGGCATCGAAGCGGTGCGTTGGCTGTTCATGGGCACCGCGGTGGTTACTTTGCTGGTCAATCCGCTGTTCGGCTGGCTGGTGAGCCGCTTCCGGCGCCTGCATTTCATCACCGCCACATATGCCTTCTTCATCGTATCCCTGCTGTGCTTCTTCGGGCTCATGGTAGTTGCTCCGGGGGCCATTGGCGTGATCAGCGGGCAGGTTTTCTATGTATGGTTCAGCGTGTTCAACCTGTTTGCAACCATGGTCTTCTGGGCCCTGATGGCCGACCGTTTTTCCTTGGACCAGGGCAAGCGTTTTTTCGCACTGATCGCAGTCGGCGGCACCGCGGGCGCCGTATTCGGCCCTTGGCTGGCGTCGGTTCTAGCGCAGCCGCTGGGAACGCCGGCCCTGCTTCCGATTGCGGCCGGTTTTCTCGTGCTCGCCACGCTCGCGGCCTGGGCCGTGGCCCGTCTGCAACCGGAGCGGCAGGACAGCGAAAGCCAGGTCAGCGAGTACACCATGATCGGCGGCAACGCCTGGGCAGGGCTGTGGGCGGTATGCCGTTCGCCTTACCTGCTCGGCATTGCAGCCTATGTCGTCATTCTCGCCGTGATGGTAACTTTCCTATACTTTACGCGGCTGCAGATGGTTGCAGCCCTGGGCAGTGACGTGGACTTACGCACTACCGTTTTTGCCCGGATCGACCTGATTACGCAAGCCACCACCCTGGTGCTGCAGGGGCTGGTTGCCGGCCACCTGATGAAGCGCGCCGGCGTCGCGTTCACACTCGCGTTGTTGCCGCTGACGGTGGCCCTGGGTTTCATCGGTTTGGCCATGGTCGGCTCACTGGCGGCCCTGATCGTGTTCGAAGCGACATTCCGCGCAGTCCAGCGGGCGCTGATGCGGCCTGCGCGTGAAACGCTTTACACTGTGGTCAGCCGCGAAGACAAGTACAAATCCAAGGCGTTCATCGACACCTTCGTCTACCGTACCGGTGACGTGGCCGGTGCCCAGACCGAAGGCCTGCTGGGCCGCCTTGGCATGGGTCTGGCTGCCCTCGTGAGTGTCGCGGTGCCGCTCGCCCTCATCTGGGCGGCGCTGGGCATCTGGCTCGGGCGCACGCAGCACCGCCGGGCGCAATTGCTTGGACAAGATCCACACAACCAAGGAGGTAGCAGACATGATTTCCCGCCGTGATTACCTGAAGTTTTCCCTCGCCGCTGGCACCACCCTGGCGGTGCAACCGCGACTGCTGTGGAGTGAAGAGGTTTCGCTGTCGCTCATCACACGCCCGGTGCCATCCACCGGGGAGCGCCTGCCGGTGATTGGGCTCGGCAGCTCCGCCACGTTTTCACAACTGGCGGGCAGCGAGGACTCGGCAGCCCTGCGCGAAGTGCTTGCCACGCTTGTCGAGCAAGGCGGCACGGTGTTCGACACGGCGCCGAGTTATGGGGCCTCCGAGGAAGTCGCCGGGAACTTTGCCCATGAGCTCGGGCTGACCGAAAAAATCTTCTGGGCCACCAAGGTCAATGTCGCGCCACGCGGAGGCGGCGCCGCCGACCCTCAGGCCGCGCGGGCGCAGATCGCGGCTTCCTTCGAAAAGCTGCAAAAGCCGGTGATCGACCTGATCCAGGTGCACAACCTCGGCGACGTGACTACACAACTGGGAATTCTCAAGGGACTCAAGGAAGAAGGCCGCATTCGCTACCTGGGCGTCACCACCACGTTTCCGCCGCAGTACGAGCAGCTGGTCCAGGTCATGCAGGATGAACCACTCGATTTCATCGGCATTGATTATGCGATCGATAACCGCACCATGGAGAAGACCGTGCTGCCGCTGGCGCAGGACCGCGGCATCGGCGTGCTTGTTTACCTGCCGTTCGGGCGCACACGACTGTGGGACCGTGTTCGCGGGCACGACGTGCCGGAATGGGCCGCCGAGTTCGATGCCCACTCCTGGGCGCAGTTCTTCCTCAAGTTTGTG
>DATDPS010000316.1:0-6320 GCA_035292625.1 Lysobacterales bacterium
AACCTCTCGCTCTACTTCGAGGATCGCCTGACCATCCAGTACCAGGTGCAGGAAATGCTGCGCATCGAGAAAATTTTCGAGCCGGCCGCGATCCAGGAGGAGCTTGAAACGTATAACCCGCTGATCCCGGATGGCAGCAATCTCAAGGCCACCACCATGCTGGAATTCGAGGACGTCGAAGTGCGCCGCAAGAGGCTGGCGGAACTGGTTGGCATGGAGCACCAGGTCTGGCTGCAAGTGAGCGGCCACGAGAAAGTGTTCGCCATTGCCAACGAGGACCTCGAGCGCTCCACCGATGAGAAGACCTCAGCCGTGCATTTCATGCGGTTTGAACTGACGGACCAAATGATCAAGGCACTGCGCAGTGGCGCCGCCCTGTCGTTCGGTTCGGACCACCTCGCTTACCTCCATCAGGTTACAGTTGCCGAGCCAACTCGCAGTGCTTTGATTCTGGATCTCGACTAACCGGGCACTGTTGTGAGTAATTAGGTTCCTTGGCCAGTTTGCGCGACAATAATGAAAGTCGCGAGAATGGAGGCTTAAGTCCAAGGATTTTTCAGATTTGCCTGGGAATACAGGACCTGACGCCATGCGCAATGATTCGAAGTAAGTTCACGCATGACCACCAGAGCCTCAGCCGATCGCGCTGAATCGTGATCTCAGAAGCGATTACCATAACCCGCGCGGACCTGACTGCCGACGTCAGCCGCGCGCTCATTGAATCCCTGAACGCAGAACTCAGCGCCATGTATTCCGAGCCGGGGGCGAATCATTTTCGGCTCGATCCCGAGGAAGTGAGCGGTGGGCGCGGCGCGTTCCTCATCGTCTACCGGGAAGGAGAGCCGGTCGGCTGCGGCGCCTTGCGGCTGCTCGATGGCGAGACTGCCGAGCTCAAGCGAATGTATGTGTCTCCCGCTGCCCGCGGGCTGGGCCTGGGCCGGCGCCTCGTAACTGCGCTTGAAGCGGAAGCGCGCGCTCTGGGCGTGCGGCAGCTCGTCCTGGAAACCGGCACCCGGCAGGCAGCGGCCATCGCGCTGTACCAGGCCACCGGCTTCCAGCCCATCCCTCTCTATGGGGAATACTGTCTCTCACGGGAAACCAGTCTGTGTTTCGGCAAAGAGCTCCCGCTCGCGCCACGCTAAAAAGGAGCCAACCCATGCCGCGAGCGATCTGGGTGCTCGGGTTTGGCTCGATGTTCATGGATATGTCATCCGAGCTGGTGCACAGCCTGTTGCCGATTTTCATGGTCACGGTGCTCGGCGCGTCGATGGTCACCATTGGACTCATCGAAGGCATCGCCGAAGCCAGCGCGGCAATCACCAAGGTGTTCTCTGGTGCAGTCAGCGACTACTTCAGGAAACGCAAGTTTCTCGTCGTGCTGGGGTATGGGCTGGGGGCAATTACCAAGCCAGTGTTTCCGCTGGCAACAACCCTCTGGTGGGTGTTCGGGGCGCGCTTTGTCGATCGCGTGGGCAAAGGTATCCGCGGCGCTCCGCGCGACGCGCTGATCGCTGACATCACGCCGCCGCAGCTTCGCGGCGCGGCCTATGGCCTGCGTCAGTCGCTCGATTCAGTCGGAGCCTTTCTCGGGCCGCTGCTTGCCGTGCTGTTCATGTTCTGGCTCGCGAACGACATCAAGGCTGTGTTGTGGGTGGCAGTCGTGCCGGCCTTCATCGCCGTGCTGCTGCTGGTCATTGCGATACGCGAACCGGAATCGGCGGCACCTGTCCCAGGAGTTCGAAATCGCCTGGCGTTAACCGATGCCAGACGCCTGCCGCTGCGCTACTGGCTGGTCGTTGCGCTCGGGGCGGTCTTTACCCTCGCGCGCTTCAGTGAAGCGTTTCTGATCCTCCGCGCCCAGGACCTTGGGCTCGGCATCGGCTACGTGCCGGCGATCATGGTCGTCATGAATGTCGTCTACGCCCTGGGGGCGTATCCGGCGGGTGCTGCGGCTGATTGGCTTTCGGCGCGAACGCTGTTGTTGTTGGGGCTGCTTGTGCTGGTTGCTGCCGATGTGCTGCTGGCCATCGCCGCGTCGCCTTGGATAGCGTTCCTGGGTGCAGCGTTCTGGGGCCTGCACATGGCGCTCACCCAGGGTTTGCTCGCAAAACTTGTGGCCGATATGGCGCCTGCCGATTTGCGCGGCACCGCATTTGGAATTTTCAACCTGGTCAGCGGCGGCGCGCTGTTGCTGGCCAGCCTGATTGCCGGATCTTTATGGAGCGCATTCGGCCCTTCGGCCACATTCATTGCCGGAGCATCGTTTGCCGCCCTGGCGGCAGCAGGATTGCTCCTCTACCGTCCGCAGGCGCGCCCCACGGCACCAAAGGCGAGCCCTTGAACTGGCTGCCCAAAACTGCGCCCAAATCTGCGCTCAAATCTGCGCCCAAAACTGCGGCGGCGTGGAAATTGCGTTATTCTGCATAGTTGATTTCCCTTGCAAATCCTGTAACGGCAAAACACGAGGAAGACCCATGACTGACGCATTTATCTATGACCACGTCCGCTCCCCGCGCGGCCGGGGCCGGCCCAATGGCTCGCTACACGGCATCACGCCGGTCGACCTGGCCGGCCAGGTGCTGGGCGCCCTGCGTGATCGCAAGAAACTGGATACCACCCTGCTGGATGACGTGATCCTGGGTTGCGTCGCGCCGGTGGGTGAACAGGGCGCCAATATTGCCCGCGTGGCTGCCCTGTATGCCGGTTACGCAGAATCCGCGCCCGGCAAGCAAATCAACCGCTTTTGCGCCTCCGGGCTGGAGGCCGTGAACACGGCGGCTGCCCAGGTAATGTCCGGCCAGTCGGACCTCGTCATCGGCGGCGGCGTGGAATGCATGTCGCGGGTTCCCATGGGTTCAGATGGCGGCGCCATGGCCACCGACCCCCAGACCGCTTACAAACTGTACTTTGTCCCACAAGGGATCGGCGCCGACCTGATCGCGACAAAATACGGTTTCTCGCGCACGGACCTGGACGCCTATGCCCTGGAAAGCCAGAAACGTGCGGCACGTTCGTGGCAGAACGGCTACTTCAGCAATTCGGTCGTACCGATTACCAACCACATCGGTGTAGCGGTGCTCAAGCACGATGAACACATGCGCCCGGACTCCACCATGGAAAGCCTGGCAGGGCTCAACCCGGCCTTTACCATTCCAGGCGACCAAGGCGGCTTCGATGCCGTGGCGCTGCAGCGTTACCCCGAAGTCGAGTTCATCGACCACCGTCATACAGCAGCCAATTCCAGCGGCATCGTCGATGGTGCCGCCGCGGTGCTGTTGGGCAACCGCAAAGCCGGCCGGAAGATGGGTTTGAAGCCCCGTGCGCGGATTCGGGCCTTTGCCTCGATTGGCAGTGAACCGACCATCATGCTGACCGGCCCGGCCCCGGCAACCCTGAAGGTGTTGAAACGGGCGCGGATGAGCACCAAAGACATCGACCTGTTTGAACTCAACGAAGCGTTCGCCGCGGTGGTCTTGCGCTACATGCAACAGCTCAACATCCCGTACGACAGGATCAACGTCAATGGCGGCGCCATCGCCATGGGCCATCCGCTCGGCGCCACTGGCGCCATGATCCTCGGCACCGTGCTGGATGAACTGGAGCGGCGCGACCTGGGCACGGCCCTGGTCACGCTGTGCATCGGCGCCGGCATGGGCACAGCCACCATCATCGAGCGCGTCTGAGAGAGATATTCACACATGACAAATACAATCAAATACGCTGTCGACAGTGATGGTATCGCCTTACTGACCATCGACCTGCCGGGCAAGCCGATGAATGTGCTGACACCGGAATTGATGCAGGACCTCGAGACGCTGGTGCGGCGCGTCGCCGCTGACACAGCGGTAAAAGGCGCGGTGATCACTTCGGCCAAGCAGGCCTTCATAGCCGGAGCAGATATCAAGGAAATGGTCACGGCTTACGACCGCGGCCTCAGCCAACAAGAAGCTTCCGTATTCAGCTACGAACTCAATCGACGCTTGCGCGCACTGGAAACCTGTGGCAAACCTTTTGCCGCGGCCATGAACGGCCTCGCCTTGGGCGGCGGCCTGGAAGTTTGCCTCGCCTGCCATTATCGCGTGCTGGTGGACGACCCGCGCGCCGTCGTCGGATTTCCCGAAGTGAACATCGGTTTGCTGCCGGGCGCGGGCGGAACCCAGCGCACACCACGCCTGGTCGGAATCGAGCCCGCCCTGAACATGATCCTGCAATGCCAGAATCTCGAACCGCAGAAGGCATTACAACTCGGACTGGTGCACGAACTGGCCCCCGCCAACGAGGTGGTGGCGCGGGCCCGGCGCTGGGTCCTCGAATCAGGCGACCCGGTGCAGCCCTGGGACCGGAAAGATTTCAAGGTGCCCGGCGGAGCCGGCGCCATGACGCCGAAGAACGCACAGACTTTCATGGTGGGAACATCCTTGCTGGCGGGCAAGACCCAGCACAACTACCCGGCCCCGATTGCGGCCATGTCAGCTATTTACGAAGGCTGTATCACCCCGATCGATACCGGCCTGGACATCGAATCGCAGTACTTCGGCCAACTGCTGGCAGGACCGGTGGCACGCAACATGATGCGCACACTGTTCCTCAGCAAAGGCGCCGCGGATAAATTGAGCCGCCGTCCCGCGGGCATCGAAAAATCCCAGGTGAAAAAACTCGGCATCCTGGGAGCCGGCATGATGGGTGCGGGCATTGCCTATGTTTCCGCCAGGGCCGGCATGCAGGTCGTGCTGCTGGACTCCGACCTGGAAAAAGCTCAGCACGGCAAAGCGTATTCGACTGAGCTGCTGGACAAGGCCATCGCGCGCAAGACGTCCACCCCGGAGAAGAAGCAGGCGCTGCTGAACCTCATCACCCCCACCGCTGACTACGCGGACTTCAAAGGCTGCGACCTGGTGATCGAAGCGGTGTTCGAAAACGTCGACATCAAGGCCGATGTGACGCGCAAGACGGAAGCCGTGATTCCCGCCTCCGCCATTTTTGCCAGCAACACCTCCACTCTGCCCATCACCGGCCTGGCCAAAGCTTCCAGGCAGCCGAAACAGTTTATCGGTATCCACTTTTTCTCCCCGGTGGACAAGATGCCCCTGGTGGAAGTCATCGTCGGCAAGAAGACCTCGGACGAAGCCATTGCCCGCAGCCTGGACTACATCCAGCAGATCCGCAAAACACCCATCGTGGTCAATGACAGCCGGGGGTTTTTCACCAGCCGGGTGTTTGGCACCTTTACCAGCGAAGGCATCCGCATGCTGGCCGAAGGCATCAATCCGGCGCTGATCGAGAATGCCGCGAAAATGGCCGGCATGCCGGTGGGGCCGCTCGCGGTAACCGACGAGGTGACGCTTGAGCTCGCCTGGAAAGTCGGCAAGGCCACGGCCGAAGCGCTGGGACGCGAATACCCTTCCGACCCCGCGCAGGAAGTTATTGCCGCCATGGTGGAAAGACTCAACCGCAAGGGCAAGCGTTACGGTGCGGGTTTCTACGACTACCCGGCCGATGCGAAGAAACACCTGTGGGCCGGCCTGGCGGAACACTTCCCGTTGAGCGAAAAACAACCCGGCATCGAGGCCGTCAAGGAACGGCTGCTGCACATCCAGGCGCTGGAATCGGCACGCTGTTTCGAGGAACAGGTACTGACCCATCCCGCGGATGCCGACGTGGGCTCCATTTTCGGTATTGGCTTCCCGGCCTGGACCGGCGGCACGCTGTCCTATATCGACACCATCGGCATGGACAAATTTGTCGCCGATTGCAAGCGCCTGGCCAAAGCCCATGGCGAGCGCTTCAAGGCATCGCACTGGTTGCGCAAGCGGGCCAGACACAAGCAGTCATTCTATTCCTGACACCGCACGCACCCGGAGCCCGGAGCCTTGAAACGCCTCATTTTTGATGAAGAACACGACATGTTCCGCGACTCCGTGCGCCGCTTCATGCAGGCCGAGGTCGAACCACACGTCGAAGCCTGGCGAGAAGCCGGAATCTGCGACAAGTCGGCGTTTCTCAAGGCCGGCGCGCAGGGCTTGCTGTGCATGTGGGTGTCTGAGAAGTACGGGGGCCTGGGTATCAGCGATTTCCGCTTCGAGCAAATCATCATCGAAGAGACCATCCGGCACGGTGACATCGGGCTGTTCCTGACTCTGCACAGCCGCCTGGTTGGCCCTTACATAAACGCGCTGGGTAGCGAACCACTCAAGCAGCGCCTCTTGCCGCGGATGATTTCCGGCGAGACGATTCTCGGCATTGCCATGACCGAACCTGGCGCTGGCAGCGATGTTTCCGGCATCAAGACCCGGGCGGTGCGCGATGGCGAGGACTGGGTC
>DATDPS010000317.1:0-35513 GCA_035292625.1 Lysobacterales bacterium
GCAGCAAACCGCCGCCGGCGCCACCCACGATGAAGTTCGTGGCGGCCCGCCAATCCCAACGGTTTTGCTGCCTGGGCGACGCAGGATCGGATGTTTTTTTGCTCGTCTGCTTCATAATCTGTCCCAGATATAATATACGCCAGGCTCCGTGCCCAGCTCTTCGTGCATGCGGTAATGCCGGGTTTCATCCAGCAAACGGCTGACATTGCTCTCCGGGTCGTCGATGTCGCCGAACTCCATGGCGCCGGAAATGCATGAGTTGACGCAGGCTGGTGTCACCTCGGGATCAATGCCCGGGGTGCGCCCGGTAATGGCGGCATCGTCGATTCGATCCACGCAAAAGTTGCATTTCATCGAAACGGCGACACGGGCGGGATCGAAACGGATGGCCTCCGACGGCAGTGGCTGATCGCCATAGGAGAAATGCGCTGCGTGAACGATGGTGCGGGCGTCATACGGACAGGCCATGACGCAGTTAGCGCAACCGATACACAGATCGTAGTCGATCACCACCAGGCCATCATCGCGTCTGATGGTCGCCCTGGTCGGGCAGATTTCCTCGCAGGGAGGATTGGCGCAATGCATGCATGCCATGGGGAGAAAGGTCCGCCGCACATCGGGAAACTCGCCGGTTTCCAGATCCAGCACACGCCGCCATTGAACCCCGGGCGGCGTTGCATTGGCCTGCTTGCAGGCCGCCGTGCAGGTCTGGCAACCGACGCAGCGGCGCAGGTCGATGGTCATCACGTAGCGCGTCATGCTGCTGCCCGCTCGAGCTTGTGCAACTGCACTTTGACGATATCCGAACCGGACCCGGTCGCATCCGTCAATGCCATCGACATCGGCGCAATGGTATTCAGGCTGGGCATATCCAGTTTGCTGGCAAAGGGTTGGGCCCAGTGATCGAACTGCCCGAGGATGACCAGCGTATCCGGCCGGACACCCTCGGCAAGTACCGCGGCACCGAAGGTTGAACCAATATGTGAACGGATTTCGACGCGATCGCCCGCGGTAATGCCATGTGCCGCTGCGGTCCTTGCGTTGATGATTACTCCGGAATGGCCGCGAATATTCAGCGAGACCTCGCGCATCAACTCAATATCGGCGTTGCCGCCGGCATGGTACTGCATGCTTTTGGTGGTCAGCAGCCAGAATGGGAAATCCTCTACCCTGGCCCCGGCACTCACCAGTTCTGCATCCCAACGTCCCGGAACATCGTGCCATTCCGGCAATGCGGCGTATTCAGATAACTGCTCATCCCACCAGGTCATGTTCCGCTCATGCAGCCGATTGCCGAGTTCTCGCCCGATGCGCAGCAGACGCTCCTGGTAGGGCAGTTCATAACGCAGGCCCAGCTTTTCCATGGTTGGCGTCAAGTACCACTCGAGCCGGGACATGGGCACGGTATAGAAACCGTGTTCCCTGAACCACGCCAAATCACGGGTTTCCTTGCCTTCGGACAATGCAGTCGTGGCCGCGCGGCACACGGCATCCCAAATGGCTTCCGGCGCATGTTCGACCGCCGGGTCAAGGCTGAAGTCGTAAGTCGCCCCTTTGAGCGGTGAAACCCCCGCGGCGCCCCGATTAATGGCTTCGTTGTAAGGCTCAAGCAGGCCAGTGCGTTTTGCCAGTTCAGTACTGATCCAGCTGAAGTCCCGCGTATCGCCTTGTGCGGCGACCGCGGGTTGGCGCAATGCAACACCTTTGTGTTCCCAGAATTGTTCCATGAACTTCGTGCCGCCGACACGGATCATCTGCACCGACTCGAGGTCGGTCGCCTCCGGCAGCAGCAGATCGGCCATGTAGTTGGTCTCATCCAGGGTGTAGGCAAATGCAACCATGAAGGGAAAAGTCGCCATGGTCTTGACCAGCGTCGGCGTGTCCCAGAATGAAATCGCCGGATTCGTCCGGTAGACAAACCAGACATCAGGCAAAGTCGGTTGTGGCATATCCGGCGAGGGTTGCTCGCGCTGAAACATCCAGGCCAGTTGGGTTGGACCGAGCGATTGACTCCAGGCAGAGTTGCCAACGATGGGCACCAGCGTCCGGTGCATGTTGCGGCCGGTCGGTTTGGAAACCCAATGGTCCTTATCGGTCGGGTTGAGTTTCTGTGCCATGAAACCGTCCTCGCCCGGCAAGACGCTCTTGTGCCGGTTGTCATGCGGGCGATTCAGGCGCACGGTCGTGCCTACCGTGCCGCCGGGAACCTCGAGCGCGCCAACCAGCACCGCCAGCATGGTGCGTGCCCAGCAGCATTCATAGGCGCCCCAGCCATTATTGACCGACTTGCCCAGGGTGACGGCAACGGGTCTGAAGGGCAGTGTGACACCGTCGATTACCGTGGTTGCGCCGACACTGGCCGTCGCCAGGTATTCGTTGGCAATGCGGCGAATGGTTGCGGCCGGGACATCACATATTTCCGCCGCCCATTCCGGCGAGTATTTGCCGATGTGCTCCACCAGCTTCGAAAATGCGGTGACGCCTTCGACGCCATTCATCTTGTTGCAGGCATCGTCTGCATCAATGCTCACCGCGCCAGTTACCCGGAAACGCCCGGCAAGCGCGGCTTGAACACCAGCCTGGTCAAACGGCACCGCCTGTCCAAGGATTTCATCCCAGACCAGTGGTTTCCTGCTCGTTGCATCGCGCAGGTACAGGCCATCCGGACCCACCAGGTAGGGCGAAGAAGTTCTGTCGCGCAAAAAGGGCAGGTCGAGTTCATTCTGCTGGTGCTCTATCAACAGAACGTGCAGCAACGCGAACATGAAGGCCGGATCGGTCTTGGGCCGAATCGGCACCCACTCCGCCGAGCATGCTGCCGTGACCGACAGATGAGGCTCGACTTGCACCCGTTTGTAGCCCCGGGTGCGCGCATCGGCATGGCGGATTACTGCACAGGGACCGCCGGAAGCCTCGACGTTTGCGCCCAGGGAAATCACATAGCACGCTGACGGGGTATCCGCTGAAACAGTAAAAGCGCGATGCCAGAATTCGCCATAAAGATGCTCGGAATGAACGCACTTGACGCCTTGCCCCGAACCGAAGCTGAAATCGATCGGACCCCATGCGGCCAGGAAAGCCGGGAAGGTGCCCATGTACATGGCCGGCGTACCCCCGTGACCAAAGGATGCCGCCACGCGCGGCACACCCGATTCGTCGAGGACACCCTTGGCACGTGTAGCCTTGAGCCTCGCCGCGATGGTGTCCAGCGCCTCGTCCCAGGAGATGGGAACGAAACCGGGATCCTCGTCGCGACCTTTCTTCGGGTTGGTTCGCTTCATGGGCGACAGGATTCGGTTCGGGTTGTAGGTCTTTTGCACCAGACCGTAAGCCTTGACGCAGACCTTGCCACGGGCCGGATGAACCGTAGCGGCGGCAAAATTCGGCTCAACCTCCGTCGCCACGCCGTCCACCACTTTGACGGTCATGAAATCAGGGCCGGAAACGCAGTTGTAACAATACGTCGGAATATGCTTGACGGAGCTCGCCTGAGTGTGAATCATGGCCGGATTCCTCACATTTCCTTCGATTAATCGTATTATGACACATATTACATTGCCGTTATGTAGATTTTTGTATCACATGATCTGGATCAAGTCCTGCGTATCTGCCAGCGCCGTATCCCATATAATGAGCGGCGATTATGGCAGTACAAACCCGCTCTCATGGTAGGGTGCGTACTTGCGCAAAGCGCCGGCCTCACTTCGGGGAAACCATGAAGAACCGATTTATCAGCCAGTGGGTCAAGGACTTCCTCGAGCAGCGGCCGACCCGCGCCAACTCGCTGATCATCACGATCTATGGCGACTTCATCGCTGTTCATGGCGGCACCGTCTGGCTGGGCAGCTTTATTCGCCTGGTGGAACCATTGGGCCTCAACGAGCGCATGGTGCGCACCAGTGTCTATCGGCTGTCGCGGGAGAAATGGCTGGTATCCGAACAAATGGGACGCAAAAGCCACTACAGCCTGACGACATCCGGCAAACGCCGTTTCGAACATGCCTACCGCCGAATTTATTTCGCGCCGGAGGATACCTGGACGGGTGAGTGGCAGCTGGTTATGATTCCCCCGTCGCTCGGCGGCATCCAGCGGGATGCCTTGCGCAAGGAACTGACCTGGGCCGGCTATGGCACTCTGGCACCGGGCATATTCGCCCACCCATCCGCTGATGCCGACGGGCTGCTCGACATCCTGCAAGAAGCAGGCGCGCATGACAAAGCCGTCGCCATGAAGGCGGAGAACATCAGTTCATTGACCAGCAAGCCCATGCTGGAACTGGTACACCACTGCTGGAATCTGGATGCCCTGTCCGCCAAGTACCACGATTTCGTGATGCACTTCCGCCCGCTGCTTCGCGCCATGCGAGCCGTCAAAAGTCTTGATCCTGAACAATGCTTTCTGGTTCAGACATTGCTGATGCATGACTTTCGGCGGGCCTTGTTGCACGATCCGCAATTGCCGTCACAACTGCTTCCGGCGAACTGGAGCGGCGGCATCGCGCGTCAGCTATGCCGTGATCTGTACAGCATCACCTATCCCCTGGCCCAGCAACACCTGATGTCTGTCTGCGAAACCCTGAATGGCCCCTTACCCCCAGCTGCCCCCTATTTCTATCATCGTTTCGGCGGGCTGCCGGTGCCGCCCGAAGCGCAAGCCCTGGACTGAGCCGGTTGCCTGAGTAACGGGGAAACTTTGATTGATTCAGAGGTTCCGCAGCACCTTCCCTAACTGATACATGGATATATCCATTTCCTGGAAATTTTGTATCTGTTATATTCAGGTTCCGGTTTCAGCTTTCTGGTCCCAGCGCTCAATGCAAAATCCTTCACCGAACAAGAACGGCACCTCGTCACTGTGTCAGGCAAGCACCATGCTGTTCCGGCAAGCCGCAAACGATGGGCGCAGCACGCTGAACCATGAGGAACTCCGCAGCCTGCTATCCAGCCTGGAACTCGATCCCGCCCCGGATCAGGCCAGGCCGCCGCCGGCTGTCGAGCTGCGTATCAGCCTGGTCAATACCCGTGAATTCGGCATGGTCATAAGCGCCGGATCTGGCGGGCTCGAGGCGGAACTGGCCAAAGGCAATTTCAGACAGGATCGCGCCTCGGTCCATGCTGTCACCGAACTGACGGACGCCCAAGGTTTCCTGCTCCAGTTCAAACGTACACTTGCCTATCAAAAGCTGGCGGCTGGCGCCAGACGCACTGGCGTCAGCCCGTCTGATGAACCGCTCAGAATCTGTTTCGAGAAACTCCTGACCCTGGCGGGCAAATTGGCGCAAGGTGATACCGACAACCCCTTTGAATTGATGCAGCTGGAGCTGAATCCCGTGCAATCCGAGCACGAATTGCTGGTTCAATCTGCTCACTGCGAGTTCGGCGCACGGGCTGGCCGCCGGCTGCCGCGGCCCATCCACAAAATTGACCGGCTGATCCATCCCGCCTCCATCGGCATCATCGGGGTCTCATCCAGCAACATGAATTTCGGCCGCATCATTTTGCGTAACCTGATGGGCAGTGGATACGACAAGGAGCGCATGACCATCATTCGCCCCGGCGAGGAGGAGATCGATGGCGTGAAGTGTGTCGCCAGCCTGCGGGCGCTGGAACACAAGCTGGACTTGCTGATCGTCGCGGTCGGTGCCAGCGCAGTTTACGACCTCGTGGATGAAATCATCGCCACGGATGCGGTCGAATCGGTGATGCTGATTCCCGGCAGCCTGGGGGAAACGCAAGCCAGCCGGGAACCTGCCGCAGACTTGGCGAAGCGCATCAACGCAGCCCACGGAAAGCCCGGTGGGGGGCCAATTTTTCTCGGTGCAAACTGCCTGGGAGTTGTCTCCCATCCAGGCTCCTATGATTCCTGGTTCATTCCCCTGGAGCGCCTGCCAAAGCACCAGAAGAAGCCGGCGAGAAACTCCGTCATGCTGAGTCAAAGCGGTGCTTTCATGATCACCCGCATGAGCCAGAACCCATGGCTCGATCCGCTTTATATGTTGGCCCTGGGCAACCAGACCGATCTGACCCACGGCGACATGCTCAGCTATTTCGCCGACCTGCCGGGGATCGAAACTGTCGGCATCTATATCGAAGGTTTCAAGGAGCTGGATGGACTCGACTTCGCCAGGGCAGTGCGCAAGGCGGTACTCAATGGCAAGCAGGTGGTTGTGTGCAAATCCGGCAAGACGACTCCGGGCATTCAAAGCGTCATGGGCCACACCGCATCCATCGCCGGCGAACCCTCGCTGTTTGAGTCCGTAGTGCGCCAGGCCGGAGCACTCGTTGCCGAAGACTCCAGTGCCTTCGATGACCTGTTCTATATTGCCGGCGCGCTGCACAACAAGCAAATTGCCGGCGCGCGCCTGGGCGCCATCAGCGGAGCTGGATTCGAGGCGGTTGGTATGGCCGATTCGATAGAGTCGGATACCTTTGCCATGTCAATGGGCGCCCTGGAACCTGCTACGGTAAAACAGCTGGAAGAAATCCTGCTCGCAAAGAAGCTCAATGCCCTGGTTGAAGTCAGAAATCCAATCGACATCAATCCAGGCGCCGACGACGAGGTCCATATGCAAATTACCGAAGCTTTTCTCATGGACCCCAACATAGACGTGGTCATGGTTGGACTTGATCCGACCTCACCTGCCGTATGTGCCCTGGAAGAAAGCAAATTGCGCCCTGGCCATGACCTGTCCAACCCGAAAAGCACCTTGAAGCTCATGCCGCCGCTGGTGGATCACAATGCCAAACCGGTCATCGGCATCGTGGATGGTGGCAAGCTCTACGATGCCATGAGCGCGGGTTTGATGGATCAGGGCGTGTGCATATTCCGCAACTGTGCGCGAGGCACCCGGGCATTGGTACGCTACGTTGAGGCGCGCCTGCATGCCGACGCCATCAGAAACCGCCATTCAGAATAATCACTCGAGGACCAATCATGAGCGAAACACTAACTGCCGGCCTTTCGGCCACCCACCGCGTACAGGTCGACCGCGATCGCACCATCAGCTTCATGGGCGATGACTGCCGCGTGTATTCAACCCCCAACCTGCTCTATGACATAGAAATGGTTTGCCGCGACCTGCTGCTGCAACACATCGAAACGGGCCGGGACTCGGTGGGGACGCGCGTCGAACTGGATCACGTCGGCGCCACACTGATGGGCATGTGGGTGGACGTGACCGTCACGCTGACCCAGGTCAATGGTGGAGCGGTGTCATTCGACTTCACGGCCAGGGACGCAGTCGAGGAAGTGGCCCGCGGCAAGCACAACCGGTTCATTGTCAGTATCGAAAAGACCGCGCAAAGGCTCAAAGCCAAGCGTGACCGGGCCGGTTGATCACTTTTTATGCCTGTCTCCAGGGATGGTCGAGATGACCTTGCTGGAAGGCCAGGAAACGCTCCCGCAGATCGTCAGGAATCGGCACGGCACGTTCGGTGGCGAAAGAAAAGACACATAGCGTGAGCTGCGCCTTTACCCGCAGGTTACCGCCCAGCAGGGCGTTGGTTATCAGTCTGAGCGAGCTGTTGCCGATGTGTTCGACCTTCAGCGTCAGGGTAATGACCTCGCCAATCTTCGATGGAGAGACAAAATCGCATTGGATATTGACCATGGGCAGCCCCAGCCGCCGGTTGGTGATGAAATCGGCATAGTTTATTTCCAGGGCATGGTTGAACCAGTCTTCGACCAGGCCGTTGAACATGACGAAATAGTGCGGATAGAAGATGATGCCAGCCGGATCGCAATGTGAAAATCGAACCAGCGTGTCGCTGTAGAAAACGTCCTTCCTTGTTTCTGTGGTCATGCTTTGATCCTTGCCCGGAAAATAACAGAATATACGGCGCGAATCATCGCATAATGTCATGGGTTATCCGCGTTTTCTTTCGGAAACTTTTATGAACGATCGAAATCTTTCTGCGCCTTTGGACCCCTACGAGCTGGAGGATCGCTACGTGAGGGCGAAGGGGCGCGTCCTGATGACCGGCATCCAGGCGCTGGTGCGCCTGCCCATGTTGCAGCGTGAACTCGACCGCCAGCTAGGTCTCAATACCGCCGGCTTTATTTCCGGCTACCGCGGCTCGCCACTGGGCGCCTATGATCAGGAGCTGTGGCGTGCCGGGCGTTTTCTGCAGCAACACGATATCCAGTTTCTGCCGGCGATCAATGAAGACCTGGCTGCCACCGCCGTGCTGGGTACGCAACAGGTGGAGAGTGATGCGGCGCGCGAGGTCGATGGTGTCTTTGCCATCTGGTATGGCAAAGGCCCTGGAGTCGACCGCTCGGGTGATGCCCTCAAACACGGCAATGCCTTCGGCAGCTCGCCGCACGGTGGTGTGCTGGTCATGGCCGGCGATGACCACGGTTGCGTGTCCTCAAGCATGTCACACCAGTCGGATGTGGCCTTCATGGCTTTCTTCATGCCAATACTGAATCCCGCCAGTGTGGCAGAGTACATTGAGTATGGCTTGTATGGTTTTGCGCTATCACGGTTTTCCGGCACGTGGGTAGGTTTCAAGGCCATTTCTGAAACGGTTGAAAGCGCCGCCTCGTTCGAGCTGTGTGACCCACCCCGGTTCCGCGTGCCGGAAGATTACACGGCGCCTGCTTATGGTTTGCATTACCGCTGGCCAGATCTCCCGGGACCGCAGGTAGAGGGCAGGATGGTCGCCAAGCTGGACGCCGTCCGCGCCTTCGTGCGGGCCAACCCCATCGATCGCGCGGTCTACAATATTCCCGATGCCAGATTTGGCATCATTACCACCGGCAAGGCCCACCTCGATCTGATGGAGGCCTTGCGCTTGCTCGGAATCGATGAGGAAACCGCGCGGGAACTGGGGATCGACATCTACAAGGTCGGCATGGTCTGGCCGCTGGAAACTCAGGGAGTCCGGGCTTTCCTGCGGGGCAAGGACGAGGTGCTGGTGGTCGAGGAAAAACGCGGCATTATTGAGAGTGAACTCAAGGAAGCGCTGTATGACTACCAGATGGACAAGCCCAGCCGCATGGTCGGCAAGTACGATGAGGAAGGCCGGCCGCTGATACCCTGGATTGGCGAATTGAGCCCCACCCTGCTGGCGCCGATCGTTGCGGCGCGCATTACGCACGAATACCCCGAGTTGTGCTTCGACCGGCAACTGCAGGCCTTGACGGATGGCCAGGCCAGCATCACCGTGCCGAGCGACGTGAAGCGCACGCCCTATTTCTGTGCCGGCTGTCCGCACAATACCTCCACCAGGGTTCCCGCGGGCAGCAAAGCACTGGCCGGGATTGGCTGCCATTTCATGGCTACCTGGATGGACCGCAATACGGAGTCGGTAGTCCAGATGGGTGGCGAGGGCGTGAATTGGGTGGGCAAGTCACGCTTCATCGGCAATCCGCATATTTTCCAGAACCTGGGCGATGGCACCTACTTTCATTCCGGTTACATGGCGATTCGCCAGGCCGTTGCGGCCAGGACCAACATCACCTACAAAATCCTCTTCAATGACGCGGTGGCAATGACCGGCGGACAACCCATCGACGGCGTGATCAGCGTGCCAGCCATCGCCAATCAGGTACGCGCCGAGGGAGTCGTGCGCATCGCCATCATGAGCGACGAACCGGAAAAGTATACGGATAAGGCGAGGTTTCCACCTGGCACGACCTTCCATCACCGTGACGAGCTGGATGGCGTGCAACGCGAGCTGCGCGAAATTCCGGGGGTTAGCGTGCTGATTTACGACCAGACCTGCGCTGCGGAAAAGCGCCGCCTGCGCAAGAAAGGCAAGTATCCCGACCCGGCCAGGCGCATGTTCATCAACGACATGGTGTGCGAGGGTTGTGGCGACTGCTCGGTGCAGTCCAATTGCCTGTCGATTTATCCGCTGGATACAGAGCTCGGCCGCAAGCGCAAGATTGATCAGTCCTCATGCAACAAAGACTACTCCTGTGTCAAAGGCTTCTGTCCCAGCTTTGTTACCGTGAGTGGCGGGCGGCTGCGCCGCCGCACGCCCACAGTGCTTGCAACGGAAATTGATAGCAGGGTCGCGAACCTGCCCCAGCCGCTGCTGGCCGATCTGTCGCACAACTTCGATTTGCTGGTGGCGGGCATCGGTGGCACTGGTGTCGTGACGCTGGGCGCCCTGATCACCATGGCCGCGCATCTGGAAGGCAAGGGCGCGACCGTGCTGGATTTCACCGGGTTTGCGCAGAAAGGCGGCGCGGTAATCAGTCATATCCGGCTTGGGTCCGGCCCCGGCAGCCTGAATCAGGCGAGAATTGCGGATGGTCGCGCGGATGCTGTGCTGGCCTGCGATGTGGTGGTTGCGACCGACCCGCGCGCCAGCCGGGTACTGGCCCGCAACCGTACCCATGTGCTGGTCAACCACAGCGAAGTACCCAGTGGGCAGTTTGTGCATGATCGCAATGCAGACATCCGCATGGGGGAGCGATTGAACGCCCTTCGTTCGGTGGTGGGCGCGGAGCGCGTGTCCACCATCGAAGCTAATGCGATCATGGAGCAACTGCTCGGCAACACGGTGTACTCCAACGTATTCCTGTTGGGATATGCCTGGCAGCAGGGCCTGATTCCCGTATCCCATGCGGCGCTGATGCGGGCCATCGAGCTCAATGCCGTCAGCACCGGGGAAAACCGGCAAGCCTTTACCTGGGGGCGGCTGGCAGCCGGGGACGCTGATTACGTGCGCCGGGTGGCCGGGCTGGCGCAGGCGATTGCGCCGCCAAAATCTCTGGACGAAATGGTCGGGTACCGGGCCGCCTTGCTGGTGAGCTACCAGAATGAGGCGTATGCACAGCGTTTTCGCGACTTTGTCGATGTGGTCCGGGCCGTTGAACAGCGAGTCAGACCCGGGGCAACGATCCTGGCTGAAGCTGTCGCGCGCAATCTGTACAAGCTGATGGCCTACAAGGACGAGTACGAAGTCGCACGCTTGTATACCGACGGTGAATTCCTGAACAAGCTGGATGCTACGTTTGAAGGCGACTATCGGCTGACCTTCAATATGGCGCCACCCATATTCCATAGCGGCCTGGATGAGCTGGGCCGGCCGCGCAAGCGCAGTTTTGGTCCATGGATGATGCCAGCACTAAAACTGCTGGCCCGTTTCAAGTGGCTGCGTGGTACGTGGCTGGATCCGTTCGGCTGGATGGAAGGCCGCCGCGAGGAGCGTGCCCTGATCGAAGATTACCTCGGGCTGGTGCAGGAGCAGCTGGCAAGCCTGACCGTTGAAAATTACGCTGCAGCCGTCGAGGCCGCCAGTCTGCCCGATCAGATTCGTGGCTACGGTCCGGTCAAGTCGGCTGCCATAGCCGACTACCGCCGCCAGCGGAGTGTACGGGGTCAGAGTCAAGTGCCAGAGTAAGGGGCAATAACAACCAGGGCCGAGTTTTTCTTTGTCACAAAGTCAGAACTCATTCTGTTTACTCTGGCACTTGACTCTGACCCCACCCTAGAACGGCAGATTACCACCCTTGCGGTAGGCCAACGCCTGGGCCGTGGCCAGCTTGCGACCGAACTGGCCGGAATCTGTTTCCTCGTAGACGCAAACATCATAGAGCGCCGTTTTTCGGCTTGCGTTCAGCTCCTTTGCCTCGGCGATCAAGCGCGTGCCAGGCGATGCCGCGGCAAGGAAATAGGTGTTGACCTGTTGTGCCACCGCCACTTCACCGCGGGCATTGCAGGCCAGTTGGAAGGCTTCGTCCAGCAAGGAAAACACCGCCCCGCCGTGCAACATCCCGAAAATATTCTGCATCTCGGGCGTATATCTCATCGCCGCCCTGGCGTAGCCGGGCTTTATTTCCAGCACCTCTATCCCGAGCAAGCGCGGATATGGTTCCTTTTTACAGCGCGCCCATAATCGGGAGAGTAAGTCTTGCGGCATGATATCTGTCATTGCAATGCCTTGTCAGTGTTCCACTCCAGGCATCAGACTTTCGATCAATTCCGCGGTCCAGGGGGTTCCTGCCGCCAGGGCCTGGCGCAGGGCGATGAAGTCGACTTCACGTCCAAGCTCACGGTTACCTTCATTAAAAGCCCGAAAGCCTGCATGTGCTTCGGTCATCATATTCAGCGCCAGCCAGGCACGCGAATTTTCCCGGTTACGATTCCACGCTTCGAGTTTTGGCTTGCGTAATTCTTCCAGGCTCTTGGTCAGGCAGCCGGGGAAGGTGAGTATCAGCTTGGCGCAGAGATTTTCGACTTTCTGATCGAGCAGGCTCAGGTCTATCTCGCCCTGCTTGAGCAGGTTCAGTCCCCGTGTGCGCTCTTCACCGGTTCTGAACTCGCCCAGCACGATGCGGCCGTAGTCATCGAGAAACCGGTCGGTGATCACCAGGGGATTGGGCACGAACTCGCCATTTATTTTCAGTGCAGGAACGATGTCTGAAGCGATGCCAAGCCGGTAGGCCTTGTGCGCGGAAAAAGACTCACACAGCGTGCCGGAAATCATCGCCTGTTCGCAACCGATCATCAGCGGGAGAAAATCCGTCGCTCCACCGATAGCGGCTGAACCATGTTTCGGGCCGGCCTGGCCAAAATTGGCCAGATCCTGGGTAATGGTGAAATCACAGGCCATACCGATTTCCTGCCCGCCACCGATGCGCATGCCATTTACGCGGCAGATCACCGGCTTATCACAGGCAAGAATGCCTGAAACCATGTCGTTGAAAAGTCGCATGTACTGACGGTACTCCTCGGGGTTGCCGGCGTAGTATTCGGCATACTCCTTGGTATTCCCGCCGGTGCAGAAGGCTTTGTCGCCAGCTCCCGTAAATACCACGGCGCTGACATCGCGCGCGTTGGAAGCCTGCCGGAAAGCCAGGATCACGGCCTTGACCATGCTGGTCGTATAGGAATTGTACTGAGCGGGATTGTTCAGGGTGATCCAGGCGTTGTACAAACCCTCGATGGGCTGTCCATCCGGCGTTGTTGCAGGACGCTTCTGGTACACAACTTCCGGACAATCCGGTTGAGCGGCAAGGTTGTGATCGGCCAGTTTCCCGGGTGCTGTTTGGCGGGCCACGGCGGCGGTTGATGGATTCTTCATGTTTTGCTCACTTTGGTCAGGCGAAAATTATTGATCTTTCCATTCGGGCGGCCGTTTGGCGATGAATGCCATCAAGCCCTCGGTGGCATCCTGGGTGCGCATCAGGTCCTGCAGGTAAAGGGTTTCGATCGCGGCCAGGCGCTCCTGTACCTGGGCGCTGAAGCCCGTGCGCGCCGCACGCACTGCAAGCCGCAACGAACTGGCGCTCAACTGGGCGAGATGGCTGTCATAGTAGTCCAGTGCCGCCACTTCAGGATTCCCGGAGATCGCGGCCACCAGGCCGAGACGGTATCCTTCCGCGGCGCTCAGGCTGCGTCCTGAAAGCAGGATGTCCTCGGCTGGCATTTGTCCGGTGCGCAAAGGCAACAGGCAGGATGCGGCCGGTGCGAACACGCCCAGCTTGATCTCGGGTTGACCCAGTTGGGCACCCTCTGCAGCGAACAGCAGATGTCCCGACAGGGCGAGTTCAAGGCCGGCGCCAAGGCATTGCCCCTGGACTGCCACCAGGACCGGAACGGGGAACCTGACGAGCTGCAAAACAAGCTGGTGAAGGTTCCCCAACATCGCCGCGCACTGGTCCGGAAGGTGCTCCTCCACGCTGGCTCCGAAGCTGAAATGCGGGCCTTCGGCACAAAGAAGCAATGCCTTCAGGCGATGATTTCCCGCGGCGTTTTCCAGCCCATCACGGAGCGCCCCGATCATGGCGCCGTCAATGATGTTGGCTTTGGGCCGTGCCAGGCGAAGACACAGCACGCGCCCATCACGCAGTGGCGAGACCTGTAGCGGTGAATTCGTCATCACCCACGCTCCGGCACGAGTATGACGCGGCGTTTTATCGCGCCACGATGCACCGCTGCGAAAACCTGGTTGATCTCATGCAGCGGTTTTTGCTCAATAAAGGGGAGCAACTGGATCCTGCCATCGAGAACCAGGTCCAGTGCGGCGGGATAGTGCCTGGGTTCACAACCCCAGTTACCGAGCATCCGGGCGTCGAAAGCCATCAGGTTGGATAGCCGCAGCTCGATCTTGTCCAGGGTGAATCCGACGACACACAAGGTCGAACCAAAGGTGACGAGCCCAAAGGCGGTTTGTTGTCCCGCGGCCGTGCCCGAACATTCGAAAATGATCCACTCACTGGGTCTCAGGCCATTGTCTTTTACCCATCCGCGAATCACATTCTTCAGCTCCGGAAATTGCAGTTCACGCGCATTCAGGCACAGTGCTGCGCCATGTCCGGCCATTACATCCAGCTTGTCCTGGTCGACATCGATCGCGATAACGGTCGCGCCGAGGGCGTGCGCAATCTGCACCGTATATCCACCCACGCCACCGACTCCGATGACAATAGCGACGTCGCCTGCTCCCAGCCCGGAACGGGCCACGGCCTGGTAAGGGGTCGTTACTGCATCCGCTACCACCGCGACATCTGCCAGGCCGAGCCCTGCCTGTCGCAGCCTTTGCTCATCAACCGGGCACAAGCCAAACGCCGGCACACGGATGTGCGTGGCAAAGCCGCCATGTATGTCATTGCCGGGCATTTTCTGCTGCGGGCAGATCGCAAAACGCCCGCGCCGGCAGAGATCGCACACGCCGCAGGGGATGACGGCTGGGATAATGACGGCTGAGCCGCTTGCAATCTGGACATCCGCGGCTGCTTCTACCACGCGACCACTGATTTCGTGACCCAGGGCAAGCGGCAGGGGATGTTTCAGCCGGACGCCATCGTAGTAAAAGCCGAGGTCCGTATGGCACACGCCACAGCCGGCCACTTCGACCACCACTTCGCCCGCTTGCGGCAGTTCAGGCTCGAATGGCGCGGCAAGCATCGGTTCTCCGCTTGAAGTCATCACCCATCGTTGCGCGGGACTGGTCATGGCTTGCTCCTTTGATTGCACGCGCCGTCCCGGTAGAGCTGGGTCACCAGCCGTTCGGCCAGAACTCCCGCCATGTGCCGCCGGTAGAGGGAAGGGGCCAGGGTGGTGCGCATGGGTTGGATGGTGCGGGAGATATTTTTTCCAAGCTCATCGAGCAGCCGGTCACTCAAGGGGCCACCCGTCAATGCTTGCAGGCCCTCGAGCTGGACCGGCCGGCTGTTGGTGCCGGTAATGGCCACGGCAAGACTTAAGATGTTCACTCCCTCGCAGTTCATGGCGGCAGCCACCCCGGCCAGCGGAAAGTCCATGCTTTGCCTGATGCGTGATTTGAAGTACCCGGAACGCACACCGGGTCTTGCCGGGATGTGCACGGCAACCACGAGATCGGCAGGCTCAAGGTCGAGCCAGGCTTGCCCGTCTTCACGGAAGATGCCGGCCAGGGATCGGCGCCGGCGGCCAGCAGTGCTGGCGATTTCAACTTCGGCTCCGAGCACCATTAATGCGGGGGCGAGGTCGCCGCTGTATGCCGCGACGCATTTGTTGCCCTTTTTTACAACATGACAGGTGTCACCATCCTGTTTGAGGCAAAAGTTGTTGGCCGCCCGCCACCACTTGCTTTGGTTATAGAAAACACAACGGGTGTCGAGGCACAGGTTGCCCCCGACTGTTGCCATTCCCCGGTGTGCAGGTCCGGCAATGCTTGCCGCCGCCATGCTGATGGCCGGATAGCTCTTGCGCAGCAAATCGGATGTAGCGAGCTCAGCGATGTTGACGCCTGCGCCAATTACCAGGCTGTCACCGCTGGCTTCGAATTGCCTGAACTCCGGTATTTTTGCCAGGCTGATCAAAACATCCGGGGCGCCGAGGCCGCGCCGGAGATTGGGAATGAGGTCGGTTCCCCCTGCCAAATAACGGGCCAGGGGATGTGCGGACTTGAGCGCTATGGCCTGTTCCGCGGTCACGGGCTCAGCCATGTCAAAAACGGGAAGTAAGTTCATTGGCCCCGGGCTCCAGCGCTATCACGGACCGGCTTGTTCCTGATCGCCTCGCGCCTGCGCGCTTTCCTGAGCGCTTCGACGATCCGGTCGGGTGTCAGAGGAGTCTCGTTGAAGTCGACACCCGTCGCTTCGGCAACCGCCTGCGTAAGCGCTGGCATGATTCCGGCGATTCCGCCTTCGCTCGCTTCCTTGGCGCCGAACGGGCCATTGGGATCGATGCTTTCGACGATATGGGTGTGTATATTGGGGGAGTCCAGTATGGTTGGAACCTTGTAATCGAGCATGCTGGTATGCATGTGGAGGCCGTCGCGGAAGTTCGTTTCCTCCATCAGGGCCTGCCCCATGCCCATCCAGATGGCGCCCTGAACCTGCCCTTCGACCGCCAGGGGATTGATGGCGAATCCCGTGTCGTGGGAGACCCAGATGTCTTCAACGACGATTTCCCCGGTCCCTTCGTCCACGGAAACTTCCACTACCGTTGCGGCGTAGGAAAAGCCCATGGTCGAGCCGACCGCGGCGCCACGGTGTTTGCCACCCTGGAATTCCCTCGGAACCACGAATATGCCGCGCTCCGTGATCGTGCCATGGCCGACCAGTGCTTCCTTGACCACGTCGATGTAGGCGATGCCGGGTTTGTCGGATCCGGCCAGGCGATATTCCTCTCCATGGAATTCGACCTGCGCCGGTTCCGCGCCAAGCTTCCGGGCGGCGGTGGCGAGCAGGCGTTGTTGGAGTTTTTCAGCGGCTGCCAGGGTGGCATTGCCGACCATGTAGGTCACGCGCGAGGAGTAGGAACCATTGTCCTTGGGTGTCACCGCACTGTCCTTGGCCAGGACACAAATCCTTGAATAGTCGAGACCGAGCACTTCGGCTGCCACCTGGGCTACGACGGTGGAGGAACCCTGACCGATTTCCGTGGCGCCGGTAAAAACCGTGACGTTGCCGTCGAAATCAAGCTTGATGTTCACGGTTGCGTCCGGTTCGCCCGTCCACTGCACCGCCTTCGCTGCTCCGCTGACGAAATGGGAGCAGCCAAGACCAAGACCCCGGCCTTTGGGCAGTTTGCCTTTGCGTTCACGCCAGCGGCTGCCAGCTTCCACCCAATCGAGCGCCTGCGGCAGTCCGCAGGAAGTAACCTGCAAGCCATTGATGGTTACCATCGGAGTGGAAAGGAGGTTTGCGCGGCGTACTGCGAAGGCATCGAGGCCGAGTTCTGCCGCCATCCTGTTGAGCAGCGTTTCGAACGCGTAGCGCATGTCGACAGTCCCGTGGCCGCGCATGGCGCCACAGGGGGGGGTGTTGCTGTAGACCCGATAACCGGAGTAGCGCACTGCCGGAATGTCGTAAATCGCATTCAGCAGCGCGCCTGCGTAAAGGATGGTGATGATGCCATAACCACCGTAGGCGCCGCCAAGCTGGGTCATCTCGGCCTCTACCGCCGTTATCCTGCCGCCACGGCTGAGCCCCAGCTTGATCCTGACGTCAGCAGCCGGCCGCCCGCGGTGGGTGAGAAAAGTTTCCTCCCGGCTCAAAACCATGCGCACCCTTCCACCCGCGGCCCGTGCCAGCAAAGCGCAGACCAGTTCGAAATTCAGGGTCTCGGAGCGGGCGCCAAATCCGCCGCCGATAAAGGGCTTGATGATCCGGATTCGCGAGGTTTCCATACCCAGACACTGAGCCAGCATCAGGTGAACGTAATAGGGCACCTGGCTGACGGACTGGAAGGTGAGCTGACCGCGCACCGGGTCATAGTCCGCCAGGGCTGCGTGCGGCTCGATGTGGACATGGGTGACCTCGGCACAATGAAACACCTCTTCGCGCACCAGGTCCGCGGCCGCAAAACCGGCTTCGACATCACCGAAACTGTTGCTGACTTCACGTTCCAGGTTGCCCGGCCGATTATCGTGCAGCAGGACTGCATCCGGCTTGCGCGCATCGGCGGCCGTGTAGCAGGACGGCAGCTCCCGCACTTCGAGGCGGATGAGTTCCAGCGCCTTTTCCGCGGTAGCTTCGTCAATGGCCGCGACGGCCGCCACTGGTTCTCCCAGGTAACGCACCCTGGTGCGGGCAAGCGGGTACTCGTTCTGGGTTATCGGCACGATTCCGTACGGCGTCTTGCACTCTTCACCGGAAATGACCGCGATAACGCCTGGCAGGGCGCGCGCAGCGGAGAGATCAATGGAGAGGATTTCCGCATGGGCGTACGGGCTGCGGAAAATGCGGCCGACCAGCGCGCCCTCCGGCGCCAGGTCCGCCGTATATTTTGCCGTGCCGCGGACTTTCTCAATGCCGTCGATCAGCGGGGTCCGCACCCCGACGCCGCTGGTCCGTTTCACCGCGTTCATGGGGTTTCACCGGCTGGCCCGATTGCCGCTTTGACGGATTCCAGTATTTTCACGTACCCGGTGCAGCGGCACACATTACCGGACAAGGCCTGGCGAATTTCCATTTCATCCGGATGCGGATTGCGCCGCAACAAGCCCTCGGCGGACATGATCATGCCCGGTGTGCAGAAACCGCATTGGGCTCCCAGGTTTTCATGAAAAGCCTGTTGCAGACGGGATGGCAAGCCGTTCCTGGATAGTGACTCAATGGTCTCGATCCTGCGCCCGGCGACGGTCTTCACCAGGGTGATGCACGCCGGCGTAGGCTTGCCGTCGACCAACACCATGCAGGCGCCGCACTCACCGCCGTCACACCCTTGCTTGGTGCCGGTCAGCCGCAGCGTGTCGCGCAAATAGTCGATGAGCAGGGTGGAATCGGGCAACATCTGTTCATGTTCCCGCTGGTTCACTGTAATCTTGACGATCGATGACATTAATTCCTATCCCTGTTTTTTAACTTGGTTTGGGAGTGCTGTTCACTCAGCTCGCAACAGGTTGCGTTTCAGCTTGCCGGTATCGGTACGGGGTAAGTCATTAAAGAACTGCACATCCCTTGGATACTTGTATGGGGCAATCCGATGTTTTAAGAATTCCTGAAGGTCATGTGCGATTGCAGACGATGCCAGCGAATGATCATGAAGAACAATGCAGGCACGCACCAATTTACCCCGAGCGGCATCATTCACACCTACGATGGCGCAGTCTTGGACCAGGGGATGCTCCATCAGAACGCATTCTACTTCCCTTGGCGAAATGTTATATCCAGCCGAAATAATCATGTCGTCATCACGATCGACGAACCAGAAATACCCTTCTTCATCCTGCATGAAAATGTCACTGGTCACATTCCAACCATCGCGTACAAAGTCTTTTTGGCGTTCCAGGTTACCCAGGTAACGACACCCGGTAGGCCCGCGAATTGCGATCCACCCCTGGACATTTTGAGGCAGTGGCTGGCCGTGTTTGTCAATCAGCCGGACGGTATAGCCTGGCACCACTTTTCCTGTTGACCCTATACTGTCGACCGCCATGGATTCGGAAATGAAGTGGCTCAGCATTTCCGTGGCTCCGATGCCGTTGACGATGCGAATACCTGTCCGTTCGTGCCAACGCCTCCAAAGCTGGATCTGCAGGTTTTCTCCCGCAGATGCGCATTTGCGCACGCTGCTGATATCAAAATTGTCGAGTACTTCCAGCATTTGATGAAATGATGTCGGCACGCAATAAAGGCTTGTCACCCGGTGGCGTTCGACGGCTTGCAGGATATTTTCGGGCCTCGGTTGCAGCACCAGCACCGCGGTTACCCGGAAATACAAAGCATAGATGATGAATGCCGCCACGCCATAAGTGAAGGCTATGGACGGTGACCCGCATATGATTTCAGCAGGTTCAATGGTGAATTTCCGTGGCCAGCATTCGCAAATGGCGAGCAAGTCCCGGTGAAAATGTGCGGCTGCTTTCGGCTGACCTGTCGTACCCGATGTGAAAGTGATCAGCGCGATATCATCCGCTGCAGTCTGTACATTACGAAAGTCCGCAGATTTGGCAGCCGCCGCAATATCGAGGTCCGCTGTCGCGGACGAGCCTGCCCCCAGGGAGGTAAAGTAAGCAACGCGCTCAAGCGTTACACTCGACTCCCGGGCCAGCTCCAGTTCCTCCATCAATAAGGCATCGCATAAGGCAAACCGGACGGCTACGTGATCGAGGATGAAGCTCAATTCAGTTTTTCGTAACAGGGGCATGGTTGTGACACAAATACCCCCAGCCTTCAATACGGCCAGCCAGCAGGCAACCAGCATGGGGTTGTTGCCAGAACGCAGCAGTACTCGGTTACCTGGCACCAGGCCGTAATCTTCGACCAGAACGCGTGCGATCCGGTTAGCCCAGGCCAGCAGTTCGCGGTATGTCCAGGTGGCATGCTCGAAGTAATAAACCGGCTTGTCACCGCAACCGTCCGCAACCGCAGTGTCCAGCAAGGCCTCAGCCGCGTTGACGTAGTTTGGACAATGACGCAGCTGAATCGCGGAATAGTCGAATACAGGCCAGGTTTTTTCTGGCGGCAACAAGCTGCGCGCAAACTGATCAACATGCGCAGATGGAACCCCACCTGGAATATCCATAGAGTCTCCTCGCTTTGAAATGAACGATGATTCAATTCACATTCCACGTCAACCACAAAACAGCTGCGGTTGAGAACTGAAACTTGGCTGAGTCCGGCAGCAAGCTTGGTGAAATCACCGGGTTGGCGCTGTTGGTGTCACTGGCAAAATTTTATTAATTACTGTTATAACAATAAGATAGATGTTTACCAAAGGCGCTGTTCCAGGGCTGTTCGACGGGCCAGGCACAACCGCTTCACCGCCGTTTCCGGGGCCAGGAAATTGCCGATTGAATGACCGAGATCAAGTGGCGTGCATTCCCGTATAAATAAATGAAATATCGTTTGAACTTGTTTAGAAATTGAACCATCATTCAATGGTCATATCGGGGAGTGGGTAAAATGAATCTGAAAAACAAGGTTGCCATTGTTACCGGAGCGGCTTCCGGCATCGGTCTTGCCACGGCTGAGACGCTTGCTGCAGCCGGCGCGGCTGTCGCGGTGGGCGATATTGCAAGGGAAAATGGCGAAAAAGCGGAACTGAACCTGCGAGCACGGGGATTTGATGCCAGGTTCTTTTACCTGGATGTTACGTGCGGCAATTCGATTGAGTCGTTCAAACAAGCCGTGCTGGCCTGGCATTCCCAGGTTGATATCGTTGTCAACGTCGCCGGGTGGGGAAAAATCCAGCCGTTTGTTGAGAATACACCGGAGTTTTGGCGCCAGGTGGTCGACCTGAACCTGATGGGACCCATTGCGGTCACGCGGGCTTTCCTTGACGGCATGATGGAGCGGAATTATGGCAAGGTGGTCGTTGTGGCGAGTGATGCTGGAAGGGTCGGCAGTCTCGGCGAGACTGTTTATGCTGCCGCCAAAGGAGGCGCCATAGCCTTCACCAAGAGTCTTGCGCGTGAAATGGCGCGGTACAGTATCAACGTCAACAGTATCTGCCCCGGGCCGACAGACACGCCACTTCTGGCTGCTGTGCCCGAGAAATTCCGGGAAGCTTTCATCCGCGCGACACCTATGCGCCGGCTGGGCCAGCCTCAGGACATTGCGGACGCAATATTGTTTCTCGCCAGCGGGCGATCGGATTTTGTCACCGGACAGGTGCTGAGTGTCAGCGGCGGTCTCGTCATCCCTGGTTGAGGCGCGACATCAACCTGTTTAATTGGAGTATTGAGCAATGTACAAACTCAAGGGCAGTGATTTCAGTCCAGTGCATTTTGACTGGAAGGTTAAAGACCGGGTTGCAACGATCACACTCAACCGGCCGGAGCGGAAGAACCCGCTGACGTTTGACAGCTATGCCGAGTTGCGGGACACGTTTCACAAACTGCAATATGCCGATGACGTCAAAGCAGTCGTCTTCACGGGAGCCGGCGGTAACTTCTGTTCCGGTGGCGACGTTCACGAGATCATCGGCCCGCTAACCAGAATGGACGCCGACGGATTGATCAATTTCACCCGCATGACCGGAAACCTGGTCAAGGAAATGCGCAATTGCCCGCAGCCGGTCATTGCCGCTGTGGAGGGTATTTGCGCCGGCGCCGGGGCCATTGTTGCCATGGCCAGTGACTTACGCTATGGCTCGGAGGACTGCAAAACCGCCTTCCTGTTCACACGCGTGGGCCTGGCTGGCTGCGACATGGGCGCGTGCGCGATTTTGCCGCGGATCATTGGCCAGGGGCGTGCTTCTGAACTGCTCTATACAGGGCGTGCCATGAGTGCTCGGGAAGGACTCGATTGGGGGTTTTATAATGCTCTGGCACCTGCGGGAACAGTTCTTGAAAAGGCTACCGAGGCTGCAAGTAGACTGGCTATCGGACCAACTTTTGCCCATGCGATGACAAAGAAATGTCTGCATCAGGAATGGAATGTCAGCATCGAACAAGCCTTGGAGACTGAGGCAGAAGCCCAGGTGATCTGCATGCAGACGGAGGACTTCGCACGTGCCTACAGGGCGTTCGTTGCCAAGGAAAAACCGGTATTCGAGGGTAATTGAGCCTTAAGCCGCGCAGGAGTTCATGATGGTTGACAGCACGTTCCTGGATTGGCCATTTTTTGACGATGAGCACCGGGTGTTGAGCGGGAAACTCCGCGCTTGGGTGGGGCAGAATATTGCTCCGCTGGAGGAACCCGGTCCAGAGCATGCTGCAATCGATGACCGTTGCCGGCAATTGGTCCGCCTGCTCGGCGGCGCAGGCTGGTTGCAATACAGTGTTGCGGGTGAGCGCGGGCGGGCTGGGGCGCTGGATGTCCGCAGCTTGTGCCTGTGCCGCGAAACCCTGGCTTATGCCTCAGGGCTGGCTGATTTCGCTTTCGCCATGCAGGGATTGGGCACAGGTCCAGTGTCCCTTTATGGCAACGAAACCCTGAAGAAAAAATATCTTCCTCCGGTGGCTGCCGGCGAGGCAATCGCGGCTTTTGCGATTTCCGAACCCGGCGCGGGTTCGGATGTTGGCGCGATGACGACCACCGCCACCCGGGATGGCAATGATTACCTGATCAACGGCGTGAAGACCTGGATCTCAAACGCAGGAATTGCCGATCATTACGTTGTGTTTGCCCGCACCGGGGAAGCGCCGGGAGCAAAAGGCTTGTCTGCTTTTGTCGTTGATGCCGCAAGCAGTGGGCTGACGGTCACTGAACGTATAAACGTTTCGGCACCCCATCCGCTCGGGACCCTGCATTTCGAAGATTGCCGGATCTCTGGTGAGCAGATGGTGGCGGGGCCGGGCGATGGCTTCAAAGTGGCCATGGGAACGCTTGACGTGTTCCGTTCGAGCGTTGGTGCCGCTGCACTGGGTCTGGCCCGCCGGGCCCTGGATGAAGCCATTGGCCGCAGCCGCAAGCGGGAGTTGTTCGGCAGGCACCTGGCGGATTTCCAGCTGACCCAGGCCAAGATCGCTGATATGGCCGTTCGTATAGATGCCGCTGCGCTGCTTGTTTACCGCGCAGCCTGGACCAGGGACAGGGATCCCGCCGCACGCATTACACGGGAAGCCGCGATGGCCAAGCTGTTTGCTACTGAAGAGTCGCAGAAAGTCATCGACCAGGCGGTACAGATCTTTGGCGGGCTCGGTGTGGTCAATGGCATCACCGTCGAGAAACTATATCGCGAAATCCGCTCACTGCGCATCTACGAGGGCACCAGTGAGATACAGCAACTGGTCATTGCCTCAAGCGTGCTGAAAGAAAGCGAAACGGGATAGCGAGGCGCGACCGGGGTCCGGTAGCAGGAGACATGAGCATGATCAGCCTGACCATCGAGTCCCATGTAGCGACAGTGGTCCTTGACCGGCCCCCCGTTAATGCTATCAACCACAGTTTCGTCGATAGTCTGAATCAAATTCTTGGGCGGGTTGAGTGCAGACAAGACGTCTCTGTTCTTCATATCCGCAGTGTTTGCAAAGCTTTCTGCGCCGGAGCCGATCTCGCTCTGATGGAGGAACTTGTGGTCACTCCAGAGGGATGTGACGCCATGGTTGACCTGATCCGGCAACTTCAGCGGGTGCTGGATCGCCTGGAGAGAATGAGTGTCGTAACTGTCGCAGAAATGAGTGGCGCTGCCCTGGGTGGCGGCCTGGAACTTGCCCTTGCCTGCGATTTGCGCGTCTGCTCGGAAACCGCGAAACTCGGCCTGCCCGAGGCGAGCCTTGGTTTGTTGCCGGGCGCAGGCGGAACACAACGCCTGCCCCGCGTATGCGGAGAGGCGGTGGCGCGCCGATTGATCCTGGGGGCGGAAGTGGTCAGCGGCAAGGAAGCAGTCGGCCTCGGGCTGGTTCAATGGGCCGTTCCAGCCGACCAGTTACCCCGCCGGACACAGGATCTCGTTGCACGTTTGGCAATGCTTCCACGCCAGGCCCTGGCAGCTTGCAAGCGCTGCATGGCCGAACACAATGACGGATCGGTGGATGGTTATGACATGGAACTGGCGGAAACCCGGACGCTTTATGGCGATGATAATACCCGTAAGCGGCTGCAGGCTTTCCTGCAAAAGACGAAGCAGACGGGATGAACGCAGTGAGCAGCACTGATCAACAGTGCAGCAAGCGCCGGGCCGGCAGGCGGGAGTTTAATTATTTCCGGGTGTCTGGACGGTTGCTGCTGGAGGAGGGCTATTGCCAAGCTATATAGAACAGGCGGCCGGGCTTAAATTCCTGGTCAACGATGAACGCAAGTTCAGGCAGCGACGCGGGCAGATCATCGCCGCGGCGGTTCAGCTGTTTGCGGAAAAGGGCTACCACAAAACCAGGGTGCAAGATATCGCCGTCCGCGTGGGGATCAGTGCCGGGCTGATTTATCAATACGTGCAGGACAAGGAGACCCTTCTGCTTCTGTCAATACTCGATGTGCTTGATTCCTACGCGACCGAGTTGCCGCTCGCGGTCAGGGGCATCGATGATCCGCTGGAACGCTGTTGCGCGGCTTTCAGAGCCTATTGCAAGGTGGTTGACGAACGCCGTGAGGCAACAGTGCTTGCATACGTCTCCACCAAGTCGTTGCCTCCGAAGCAGCGGCAGTTCATTAAAAACGCCGAACGCGACACCAATCAGATGATAGCCAGCTATATCCAGACATGCATTGACCAGGGAGTGTTCCGTCCGGTCGATTGTGAACTTGCCACCTACCAGTTGGTGATGTACGCACATGCCTGGGCGCTCAAGCATTGGCAGTTAAAGAATCGCTTCGATCTCGAAACCTATGTTGCACAAGGCCTGGATTTATTCTTGCATGCCATGTTGATGGATAATGACCGCCTGCTTCAGCGGGGCAGGCCCACGTAATTTTCCGCAATGCTGGCCGGTGCCTGAACCAACCGATTTCATTAAATCACAGAACCGGTATACAATGGCATTTAAGTACTAGAATTATACTTTTACGCCAGGCTGGATTGTTTTCACACTGGATTCGACCATGAGCGCAATTGAAAAAACGCGGCATGATTTCACCATCCGGGGAGCTGAACCGGGCGATCTCGGCGCGATTGTCGAAATTGACCAGCAGGTCAGCGGAGCGAAGAAGACCCGGTACTGGCGTGATGCGCTCGAACTCTACAGCAGTCACAGGGACAAGGGGTTTTTCCTGGTGGCTGAACGGGAGCACCGCGTAGCTGGTTTTATCCTGGGTGAAATCAGGGCGTGGGAGTTTGGTTCTCCACCCTGTGGCTGGGTCTATGCGATAGGTGTTGCGCGGGCAAACCTGCTGGAGGGCGTGGGGACCCAACTGCTTGACGCTTTATGCGCCCATTTCCAGAAGGCAAATGTCGATAAAGTGCGAACCATGATCGCGCGGCAGGATCACGAACTGCTCTCCTTTTTCCGCAGCTACGGCATGATGGCCGGGCCCTACCAGCAGCTTGAACTGGAATTAGGCAGCCACTGAGAAAAACCCGGACTCCGGGTGAGGGACAGACCGATGAATTTGCAAAGAGCCACACGCCTTGCCTTGTACGCGGTGCTGGAACTTGCTGATCAACCGGACAAGCAACTTTCCAGGGCCGAGATTGCTGAAAAGTTTGAAGTATCGGGCAACCACCTTTCCAAGGTTATGCGCGACCTGGGCAAGGCGGGCCTGGTGGAGGCGGTGCGCGGCGTAGGCGGTGGTTACTGGTTCAGCGGCAATGCCAAACGCACTACGCTGATGGATGTCATAAAAATCTTCGAGCCTGCACGATTCGAAAACGCGGGCGAACGGGAACCCGGTAAGGCTACGGACCTGGGCCGAACACTGAACCTGGTGCTGGATGAAATCAATGAAACGATTCAGGCTACGCTGAATTCGATCAGCATCCAAACCATGTTGCAGATCAAAAACCGGTCGATGATACACTCTTCCCGGGGCGGCTAAGCCTGCAGGGCTTAATCCTGCAGAATGGGGGGATCGTCGTCGTGGTCCCAACCTTCCTCGGTTGGCGGATATCGTTTTAACCAATGCTCGACCCATTGGACGTGTTCGCGCTCCTCCTGCGCCAGTTCGCGGGCAAGTTCCAGGACTTCCGGATCGCTGGAGCGATCAGCGATATTGACATAGTAGTCGCGGGCCCTTTGCTCGTTGAGCAGGGCCAGCAACAAGCCCTGGCGCGGCGTCATCAGGTAATGCAGGTCCGCATAATCGGTTGTTTCAGGCCCTTCCAGTCCAACCCAGCGGTAGTGTGTGGCAGGTAAATCCGTCAACCTCCGCTGGGAAATCTGCTGGCGAATTTGCTCGACGTGGAGCTGTTCGATCCCCGCCATCCGGCTGAACAATTCTGCTGCATCCAGGTTGTTGTGGGAGTGCATCACCTCGGCAAGTTCCGCATAACGCGCGGTGGCTTCCGTCTCCAAAGCCAGCGCCTGGGTCAGCAGCTGCGCAATATTTTGCGGCTCCAGCGCTGGATGCGCTGAAAGATTCTTGTGCTGTTTGTTACTCATATGCGAAATTCCTCACCTAATGATGCCGCATCCTCGATTTGATCACGGTAGCTGATGTGGTATGGCGGGCGATCACCCCGGTACAGGATGCCGAGGTTGAAGCCGTCATCGGTCATGATGCGCCGGGCTGCCCGGGCCGGATCGTCGGTGGTCGGAACCGGGGCTGGTCTTACCTTCTGGCGCCACTCCCTCTGATCGGGACGGAAAGTGACACAGGGGCTCAGGATCTGGACGAAAGAGAACCCCGGGTGCTTGATGGCTTCAATGATCATCTCCATGGTCCCGTGCGTGTCGCCGGAAAAAGCCCTGGCGACAAAATTCGCGCCCGATGCCAGCGCAATCACCAGCGGCTGGAATGGTCGTATACCGCTGCCGCCGGGCGTCAATACGCTGTCCCAGTCCGGATCAGTTGTCGGCGAGGCCTGGCCCTTGGTCATGCCATACACCTGGTTGTCCATGACGATGTATGTGATGTCGACATTGCGCCTGCACGCATGCAGGAAATGGTTTCCACCAATTGAAAAACCATCTCCATCGCCGCCGGTACAGAGCACGGTCAATTCGGGCCGCGCCACTTTCAAGCCGGTAGCGGCCGACAGAGCGCGGCCGTGTACCCCGTGAAAACCGTAACAACTGCTATAGGCCGGTATGCGCGATGAGCAGCCAATCCCCGAAATGACCGCTACGTTTTCCGGTTTCAAGCAAAGCGCCGCCAATGCCTTGGTGATGACCATGAGGACCGAATAATCCCCGCAGCCAGGGCACCAGATGGGCTTGAGTTTTGATTTGAAATCCGCCGCTTTCAGAACGGGTTGGCCCAATGCTTCGGCAGTGTCATTCATGAATCGCTCCACGACCTGATTTTCTCGACCAGTTCGCCGGCACGCATCAGTAACGGCCCGGCCCGATGGAATACTTCCCGCTCATGCGGCAAATCATAATGGGCGGACAAATAGTGGTAGAACTGTGCAGAGTGGCTTTGTTCGATGACCAGAATTCTCCTCACTCCTGCCAAAGCGGCGGCAAATTTTTCGGGCTGGGCTGGCGCCAGCAAACGAATGGCCACGGTTCGAATGTTATTTATGCCTTCATGCTCCAATCTGGCCATTGCTTCGCGGACCGCGCCGGTGGTTGAACCCCAGGTGATGATTGCCTGGTCACCCTGGCCTTCGATGTCTGCCCAATGGTTGCCATAATCAAACTCTTGGATCTTGCGCGCTCGCTTGTCCAGTTGCAGTGCATGGTTTTGCGCCGTGCTTGACGGGGTGCCTGCAGGCGTGTGTTCCAATCCGGTGGTGGTGTACTGCCCGCCCGGAGTGCCTGGAATGGCCATCGGGGACACGCCGCTTTCCGTTAGTGCAAAGCGTTGGTAATTCGCCCCGGGTTCTGTCGCCGTGTTGCGCCTGGCTTGAAGTTCAATCGGCTCAGGCTGGTCGATGATCACGGTGGCCTGGCCCAGAAACTGGTCGGATAACACGATGGCCGGCGCCTGCAAGGCTTCGGCGAGAACGACGGACCACTGGGCCGTAAACAGACAATCAGTGACGGTCGTTGGCGCCAGCACCAGGTGCGGGGCATCGCCATGCAAACCATAAACGGCAATATTGAGATCACACTGTTCCGACGTGGTGGGTATACCCGTTGACGGCCCGCCGCGCATCACATCGACGACGACAACCGGGATTTCCGAGCAGACAGCCAGCCCGAGCCCCTCGATCATCAGCGACAGTCCCGGGCCGGAAGTCGCGGTCATTGAAGGAACGCCGCCAAACGAGGCGCCCAGTAACATGCTGATCGAAGCCAGTTCGTCTTCGGCCTGGATCAGGGCGCCGCCAACCAGGGGCAGTTTTGGAGCCATCCATTCCAGGATCTCGGTGGCCGGCGTGATCGGATAGGCTGCGACAAAGCGGATGCCGCCGCGGATTGCACCCAGGCCCATGGCCCGGTTCCCGCTGATGATCCAGTGCTCGCCTCCGGCGCGGTTGCCAACGGGCAGGGGGCGCTTGTTTATGTTCGCGGCTGCTTTGCGGCCTGACTCGACGCTTTCCAGGCTGGACTGCAAAGCCTGCTCGCCCTTCTGGGCCAACTGTTTGGCCAAAACAAAATCAATCGATTCCCGCGACAGGCCGGCAATTTCAGCTATTGCTCCCAGGGCGATCATATTGTCCCGGCCCGACTTGACTTGCTTGGCCAGGGCACTGATGGGCAATTCCTGTACTTTTGCCCCGGATTTAGCCATGGCTTGCGGGATTTCCCCCTTGGCCGGATCGCAAATGATCAGGCTGTCAGGACCAATCGGGATTTCAGAGGCAAAGCGATCGACATTATTCCAGTCCATTGCTACCAGAATGTCGAATTGGTCGCTGGCGCAGTTGATGGGTTCCGAACTCAGCCTGACCATTGCCGCAGCCTCGCCGCCGCGGATCTGCGGACCAACCGAACGGGTTTGCAGGCCGTAACAACCCTGCCGCGCACCAGCCTCGAGGAGCAGGTTTCCCGTTGTCATGGCGCCTGTACCGCCACTTCCAACGACTGCTATGGACAAAGTTTTCATTGCATCCAGGCCTCCGGCAGTTCAACGACTTTCAGTAGCATTAATTCCTGTTTTTTAGCTCGATGACTTGCTTTTCGGCTAATAGTAGTATTACTATACCACAATAAGGATTTAAGTCGAATACAAATATCACACAGATGTATTCCCTGATCCCGGACGGCAGGAATTGAAATCGATGGGTGTCTTCAGATGAGTAACAACAGATGAACACAAGCGAGAAAATCATTGCGCATTGCCAGGGTTTGTTTGATGACCTGAATTTTACGGCTGCCCGCAACTGGAAGGCCGCTGAACCGGGCCGCAAGGTTATTGCCTTCATGCCGATATATGTTCCCCGGGAGATCATCCATGCCGCCGGAATGCTGCCGTTTGGAGTGTTTGGCGGCGGTGATCAGCTCGAAGTGATCCAGGGTGACGCATTTTTTCAAAGTTACATATGCCGCATACCGCGATCGACCATAGAACTGGTGCTGACCGGCCGACTCGATTTCGTGGATGGCATGCTGTTTCCCAGCATATGCGATGTCATCCGCAACCTCTCTGGCATGATAAAAATGATCCGGCCAGAGGTCTATTCGCACTATTTCGATATTCCGCAGAACTACCGGGATGACGTTGGGGGCGAATACTACAGCAATGAATTACAGGAGCTCAGGCACGGCCTGGAAAAACTGGGCGGCAGGGAAATCAGTGATGAAGCCCTGCGCAACTCCATTGCCATCTTCAACGAAAACCGCCGGCTGGTTAATCAGTTTTACGCATTACGCGCCAGGTATCCCTGGAGGATACCCGCGTCCGAGGCTTACCTGCTGATGCGCGCCGGGATGCTGATGCCCGTCGAGGAGCATAACCAGTTACTGCTTGACTACATGGCCATTGCCGGGAAAACAGAGCGTCCGCAGCGGGATAATTGCCGCGTCGTCGTCAGCGGCATGTTTTGCGAGCAGCCGCCATTGAACCTGATCAAGTCGATCGAGTTATCCGGATGCTATGTCATAGATGACGATTTCATGCTGTGCAACCGCTGGCTGACGGAAGACGTGCCACTGGAAGGCGATCCGATTGTGAACCTGGCCAGGACTTTCCTGCACCACTCGGTCAAGACATCCGCGACGTTTGAGCCGATTGAAGCGGAAAAAGGTTTGTACCTGGTGGATGCGGTACGGCGCAGCCAGGCGGAAGGCGTCATTTTTGCCGCACCGAGTTTCTGCGACCCGGCATTGCTGGAACGGCCGATGCTGCAGGATGCCCTGACTGCGGCCAATATTCCCTACATCTCGTTCAAGTACGCGGAAAATTCCGGTCAGATGCAGCCGATTCGTGAGCAGGCAGGCACATTTGCCGACTCGATCAAATTATGGGGAGCCGAAGCGTGAACACACCAATCAAGGTCAAGACCATCGACACCCACGAAGCGCAGAAAGACCAGTCGATGGAGAAGCAGAAGGAGATGATCGCTGAAAACTTTGAGCGCCTGGCACATGCGCATGAGAAGGGCGAAAAAGTCTCTTACACCTTCGTGCCTGGAAACCTCAATGAGCTGGTCATGTGCTTCAACATGATCGGGAATTATCCCGAGATAAACGCCCTGCAACATGGCATGCGCAAGAAAACCGGCCCGTTCATCATGGAGGCCGAACGCAGCGGTCATTCGGAGGATGTCTGTACCTATGTCAAGTCGGATATCGGCATGATGCGCAAGGGCAACATCGGCCCGACAGGCCAGCCTTTGCCGGAACCCGACCTGTTGCTGCTTTCCTATACCGGTTGCTTTACCTTCATGAAATGGTTCGAACTGTTACGCCACGAATACAAGTGCGAGACAGCCATGCTGCACGTTCCCTATCAAGGGGATGGCGGAATCACCGACAACATGCGCAACTACGTGGTCAAACAGCTCAAGGAGGAAGTGATCCCGAAGCTGGAAAAGGTCAGCGGCGTCAAATTCGACATAGACCGGTTGCGCGAATACCTGCGCGAATCGGCCAAGGCGGAAGACGACCTGGTTTGGGTGCTGCAGTCGGCGAAGCGCAAACCCTCGCCTATCGATGCCTACTTCGGGGCCATTTATTACGTTGGGCCGATCTTTTCAGCTTTCCGGGGAACCCCGGAAGCCACCACTTATTACCAGCTCCTGCGCGGTGAAATCGAGCAGCGAATCGCGGCGGGCAAGGGGCCCGTGACTCCCGACGGTGAAATGGGGCCGGAGAAGTACCGGCTGGTCACCGAAGGTCCGCCGAACTACACCCACATGCGCGAGTTCTGGAAGATGTTCTACGAAGAAGGCGCGGTCGTGGTGGCCAGCACCTACGCAAAAGTCGGCGGCGTTTATGACTTTGGCTTCCGCCATGACCCGGACCGTCCGCTGGAGTCACTGGCGGAATACTGCCTGGGTTGTTACACCAACCATAACCTGCCAAAAAGGGTTGATATGCTGGTGAATTACATCAACGAGTATGAGGCTGACGGGCTGCTGATCAACTCGATCAAGAGTTGCAACAGTTTCTCCGCCGGGCAGTTGTTGATGATGCGCGAGATCGAAAAACGGACCGGCAAGCCGGCGGCATTCATAGAGACTGACCTGGTCGACCCGCGTTACTTCTCGTCGGCCAATGTCAAGAATCGGCTGGAAAGTTATTTCCAGATGATTGACCAGAAACGCCGCGCGGCCTGAGCCGGATTTCGCTTGAAGTAAACCGCTTGGCGATATTGGAAAACAGATAATGAAATGCTTTATCGGAATAGACCTGGGTTCGACCACTACCAAGGCCATATTGATGGATGAGAGCGGGTCCATTCTCGGTCGTGGCATCACCAATTCACGTTCCAATTACGATACGGCGGCGGCCGTGTCCAAACAGGAAGCGCACATCGATGCCCGTTTCACCCTGCTCAGGCGGGAGCTTGCCAATAACTCGAATGCTGAAATTGGCATTGACGAATTCCTGGTGGACCTGGAGCGGAATTTCAGGCGGGAACAATTCCTGGAGCAACTGGCTGACCTGGAAAATACCTGTATCAATAACATCCCGGGGCTGCACCTGCAGGGCATGGAGGGAGCGGTTAAGGAAGCACTGGGGCAAATTTTTTCGAGACTGGAGGAAGAGGCAATCACGCTGTTCGCGCCCGGAGCCGTGCGCAAATCAGATTTTTTCCGGGACATTGCCGGCACTCGGTATCTTAATTTCGCCGAAGACGTGGCCCGGCAAATGGATCTCCCCTATGACCTGCTGGTCAATGTCTATGACCGGGCCATCATCGAAGTCGAGAATCGTCCGCCGGGTCAAAACCTGAAAGGCAAGATCTCCCAGGGTTTCTCCAGGCTGATGGCGGAAAATCCCGACAGCGACCTGTCCAAGCATGATTTCAAAAGCGCCATCAACCAGGCCCTGGACGTAGAACTTGAAGAGACTTACCTCATCGGTACCGGCTATGGCCGGGTGCGTTTGCCATTTTCCAAGGAGCACATCCGTTCCGAGATCCTGTGCCATGGCCTGGGGGCACACGTCATGCACCAGGGCACCCGCACGGTGCTGGATATCGGCGGCCAGGACACCAAGGCCATACAAGTCGATCCGCAGGGGATCGTGCAGAACTTCCAGATGAACGACCGTTGCGCCGCGGGCTGCGGCCGCTACCTGGGTTACATCGCGGATGAAATGAAAATCGGCTTGCACGAACTGGGGCCGATGGCGATGAAATCCACCAAGTCAGTGCGAATCAATTCGACCTGCACGGTCTTTGCCGGCGCCGAGTTGCGCGATCGCCTGGCGCTGGGTGAAGAACGTGCTGACATACTTGCCGGCCTGCACCGTTCGATCATCCTGCGCGCCATGTCCATCGTTGCCCGTTCCGGCGGGATTACAGACCAGTTCACCTTCACCGGTGGTGTGGCGAAGAACGAGGCTGCCGTATGCGAGCTGAAGAAACTGGTTGAGGAAAATTACGGTGAAATGACGATCAATATCAACCCCGAATCGATCTACGCGGGCTCCCTGGGAGCCGCAACTTTCGCCCGCCGGGCGGTGATGGAGGCTTGATGTGATTACGACTGCAGGCATAGATATCGGCTCTGGCGCCATCAAAGTCGCTCTCTTCAGGCATGAACATGGCAGCACCGATTGGATCGCCAAGCGGACGGCGGTGATTCGCCAGCGTGATCCGTTCAAGCTGACGGAAAAAACCTATGATGAATTGCTCGAGGATACCGGCCTGAGCCGTGCCGATATCGCGTACTGTGCCACGACCGGTGATGGCGAGAGCATTGGCTACAGCACCGGCCATTTCTATTCCATGACCACCCATGCCCGCGGCGCCATTTACCTGCAGCCCGAAGCCCGGGCGGTGCTGGACATGGGTGCGCTGCACGGCCGGGCCATCAAGGTCGATCACCGGGGCAAGGTGCTCAATTACAAGATGACCAGCCAGTGTGCGTCGGGCTCCGGCCAGTTTCTGGAAAATATTGCCCGCTACCTGGGCATCGCGCAGGAAGAAATCGGCGAATTGTCCAAACAGGCAGATGCACCGGAAGTTGTCAGCAGCATTTGCGCCGTGCTGGCGGAAACTGACGTGATCAACATGGTTTCCAGGGGCATTTCCGGGCCCAATATTCTGAAGGGAATTCACATCTCCATGGCTGACCGCCTGGCGAAATTACTCAAGTCCATCAAGGTGGATAGCGGCATCGTAATGACGACCGGAGGGCTTGCCCTGGATAGTGGTTTGAACGTAGCCCTGAACGAATCGATGGAAAAACTGAACCTCAAATGCACGGTTATCTCGTCTCCTGATTCCATCTACGGCGGCGCCATCGGCGCGGCGCTTTGGGGCGCATACCGTTATGACAAGCTGGCCGAACTTGAACAACTTCCTAAAGCATCATGAATAAAATCCGCAACACCCTTCACTCTAAAGGAGGAATAGCATGGCCTTGATGATCACAGAAGACTGTACTGTTTGTGATGCCTGCGTGGAACCCTGTCCCAATGAAGCCATCACGGCCCATGAGGCCATCTACGTCATCGATCCGTTCCGCTGCACCGAATGCGTTGGGGCGGAAGACGAGCCACAGTGCAAGGTGGTATGCCCATCCGACTGCATCGTCCCCAATCCTGACTTTGCCGAATCTCCTGAGGAACTGCAGCAAAAGTATGAAATGCTTCACTCATGAAGGCAGCATGATCAAACTTTTAGGGCAACTCTCATTGTTTATCCAGTCGATGCTTTTTTGCCCGGTAACCAAAGCCAGTGCGGGTGCCATTCATGGCCTGAAAACTTGCCACAGCCCTGCGTCGGGCAATTGAATTAAAAAGACTGTTCCCAGCGCAGGTACAGCAACGCCCCGCGGCCTTCGTGAAAGGCCTCGGCGACCACGTTGTAGTTGTACACCGGCGGGTCCACGTCGGTGCAGTTCTGGCAACCCAGCCGCAATACGGCCCCGCGCAAGCCGTCGAAGGTGTAACTGTATTGCAGGTCGAACTGGGTGTAGGCGTCGACCTCAAACGGCGTGTCGGTCTCGACGTTGTCGATGGACAGGTTCAGCGGCGACTCGTAACTGCCCACGTAGCGGTATTGCGCGGTCAGGGCGTGCTGGTTGCGCTCCCAGTGAAACGTGAGGTTGCCACGGTGGTGCGGTAGCGCTCCTCTCTCTCCGTAGCCGCCGGCCCAGTCCTCGTTCAGCTCGGCGCCCGAGTCACTGATGCCGATGGAGTACTCCTCGAGGTAGGTGTAATTCAGTCCCAGGTTGAAATCGCCGGCCCAGACGGTAGGCCAAGTGTACCTGGCCTCGACGTCGAAGCCCTGGGTCGTCACCTTTCCGGCGTTGACGTAGGTCGAAACGATGCCAGTGATCAACCCTGGTATGTCGAGTGCGATGTCCTCGGGCGATTGCGGTGCACGGATTACGTAGGGGTTGCTATCCGGCGGTGATTCGCGCAGAAAAAAATCGAATATCCCGGAGAAACCGTCGCCAACATACAGCACGCGATTCTTGTGCTCGATCTCCCACAGGTCCAATGCAAAGGACAGTCCCGGAGCCCAGCCCGGCTCCCAGGCGACGCCCAGCAAGCGCGTCTCACCCTCGTCCGGTTGCAGTTCGGGGTTGCCCACGTTGAGGGCGTTAACCTCCTGGCCATCGCAATCCTCGAAC
>DATDPS010000318.1:0-9294 GCA_035292625.1 Lysobacterales bacterium
GGCCATCCCCCCGCAGGCTTGGAGAAGCCCGAATTGGCGTTCGGCACGGTCAACATGAAAGGCACCGTCTGCGTGCCGGTCAACACGGGAAAAGGGTTGGCAATCGTGACGTTGGTCGAGGTCGGATCCAGGCCAAACTGGTTGAATGGCGGGACATAGCCGCCCGGTGGCGCTGTCCAGAAGTCAGTTAGCGGCGCCACCGGGTTCCCGACTGAGGGGATCCCCGAATAATAAGGAAGCGTAATTACGCCGATGATGATATCCGCGAGCCCGAAACCGCCGACTGCAGAGGTATTCAGGCCGGTTGGTGCGGCCAGCATCGGCATCGGCGCTGCAATACTGCGCAACAACTTCAAGGTGGGTGTGATGGACTGGGTCTGAACGGTCCAGCTCAGGACGATATCATCGGGGTTGATTCCATAGGCTGCCGCGTTGAGTTCCATCGACTGGGTGATCTGGCGCAAAGGCTCCAACGCGCGTGCCGTGGCGTTGTCGATCAAGGAATAGGTGCTGTTGCCATTGGCATCCACCCAGGGAGTGCGCCGCTTACTCAGGAAGTAGGTCTGATCCGGCGTAGCATTGTTGCCGGCCGAATCCGTGATGTCATTGGTCAGCACCGCCATGTAACTGGAGTATTGCTTCAGTGGCTTCAATGGAACAATGGCAACCGCGTTGCCGCTGGCGACCGCAACAAAGTCCACGCCTGCTGTCAATTCTGCCACTATTCCGGTGACCACCAGGAATTGCTGGGTGGTGACCTGGAACACCCGTACGCTTTGGCCGGTCACTGAAGACGGGTCAATCTGACCGGGGGACCTGACATTGTTTACGAAGGTTGCCACCCACTTTTCCGTTGTACTGAAGCCATCCATCGCACTCAGAGCCACGGCCGGATCACTGATATTGGCCGGATTTGCGACGGGCGGGTTCAGGGTCAGATCCTTGGTGCCAGTGAACAGTAAATTGTGTGGAAACGGCAACTGGCCAGCCGAAGGATTGAAGACTGCCGTCAGCACGTCAGTGACGTAGCTGCCATCCTTGTTGGTAACCGGGTAGGTAGGCTCGGCCCAAAGTTGGGTGGCGACCAAGGAAGTTAGAATTAGAAGGATCAGGCGGTTTTTTATCATGTGCGTCCCCGTAGAATGCGGAGCGAAATCCCCGGCGACTCACAATTCCGGCAACCAACCACCGTATAATGCTTTTAAGTCAGGGGGTTTCAACCATCAATCGCTGGGCTACAAACGACCGCTCAGGCGATTGCCCGAAAAATTTACTGACCGCGGTATCATACGACAACGTACGGCAAAACGCACAGGTAGAAAATGGCCACTTTGAAGTCTCGTGACCTGAATCAATGAACCGCTTGCTGTTGATAGCGGGCCCTGCTGCCGCACTGGCCCTCTTTGCGTTCCTCTACTCTGAGGGCTGGGCTTTTTCAGCTGCTGCGACGGCAGCGGTGGCTTTACTGTGTGCGCTGTGGTGGATTTTCGAACCCATTCCCATCCCCTTTACTTCGCTAATTCCGCTTGCTGTGTTTCCGCTGCTGGGAATCCTTTCTCCAAGCCAGGTCGGCCAGGCCTTCGGCAGCCCGTTGATCCTGCTATTGATGGGTGGTTTCATGATGTCGACGGCCATGTCCGAATCGGGAGCGCACAAGCGAGTTGCCCTGCACATGGTGAACTTGTTCGGTGGGAACAGTGCCCGAGGCCTGGTGCTGGGTTTCATGTGTGCCTCCGCCACGCTCAGCATGTGGATTTCAAATACCGCCACAACCCTGATGTTACTGCCGGTAGCGCTGGCTGTATTGGAACATACCGATCGGCGCATGGCCATCCCCCTGTTGCTCGGGATAGCCTATGCAGCCAGCATTGGCGGACTCGGCACACCAATCGGCACACCCCCCAACCTCATATTCATGCAGGTTCACCTGGACCTGTTTGGCGAGACGCCGAATTTCCTGCAATGGATGAGCTGGGGAGTGCCGGTGGTGATCATCTTCGTGCCCCTGGCGGGACTGTGGCTGACTCGCGGTCTGCAGTTACAGGAGCCCGTGCAGCTCCCACGCACGGGCCGCTGGAGTCTGGCGGAAAAACGGGTGTTCATGGTCTTTGCCCTGGCCGCCGTCGCCTGGATTACTCGGCAGGCCCCATTCGGCGGCTGGAGTCAATGGTTGAATTTGCCCGGTGCCAATGATGCCTCGGTTGCGCTGCTTGCGGTGATTCTCATGGCCATATTGCCCAACGGCGAAGGCGGGCGCCTGCTGCGCTGGGAAGCGACAGTGCGCATTCCCTGGGGTGTCCTGTTGTTGTTTGGCGGGGGTATTGCCATCGCTGACGCCTTCGTCCAAAGCGGCCTGGCGGATATCATCGCCGGGAAAATGACCGGGTTGGCGAATTTACCCACCTGGCTCATCGTCGTTGCAGTATGCCTGGGAGTTACGTTTCTCACCGAAGTCACCAGCAACACGGCTACAGCGAGCCTGTTGATGCCCGTGCTGGCAAGCACGGCTGTTGCAACCGGAATCAATCCGATGCTGCTCATGATTCCCGCCACCATGAGTGCAAGCTGTGCATTCATGTTGCCAGTGGCCACCGCGCCAAACGCCATTGTCTATGGCAGCGATCTGTTCCGTATCCGGGATATGGCACACGCCGGCCTGGTCATGAATTTCATCGGCGTCGCGGTGATTTCCGCCGTTTGCCTGCTGGCACTGGATTGGTGAGGCTTAAGGAGCCCCTTAAGGGCTTTATCCCCAAACTGCCTGCCCTGAAATCCGCACTTTCTGGTCAGTGATGCGCAGCTGCACTCTTGGTGAGTAAACCATGACCTGTAGGCAAGCGGAGGTGAGCATGTTGTTGTTCTCTCCCCGCTTCGACGGCGGCGAAAGCCCGACGGACCTGGTCATTGCCGAAGCACTGGCCAGCCAGGCGAGGCGGGAAAGCAAAACATCGGCTTACGCCTTGCGTTTCGGGATATACAGATCCGTCACCGTGCCTTCGAATACTTCGGCCGCCATGGCAATGCTTTCAGACAACGTCGGGTGCGGGTGAACGGTCAGGCTCAGATCTGCGGCTTCACAACCCATTTCGATAGCCAAGGCACATTCAGCAATCAGATCGCCGGCGTGCGGGCCGGTAATACCGGCGCCAATGATGCGTTTGCTCAGGGGATCAAAAAGTAACTTGGTGAAACCCTCCGTGCGATCGATGCCGATCGCCCTGCCGCTGGCCGTCCACGGGAATCGGCTCACGGAGTAATCCACGCCCTTTTTTCTTGCTTCGGTTTCAGTCACCCCGACCCACGCCATTTCGGGATCCGTATAAGCCACGGATGGTATCGCCCGGGCATCAAAGTAACTTTTCTCTCCGGCGCATACTTCGGCTGCCACCTTGCCTTCATGGCTGGCCTTATGCGCCAGCATGGGTTGGCCCACCACGTCACCAATGGCAAAAATATGCGGCACATTGGTGCGCATCTGGCTGTCCACTTCGATGAAACCCTTTTCAGTCACCTGGACACCCGCGTGCTCAGCGCCGATTTTTCTGCCGTTCGGTACCCGGCCTACAGCGACCAATACGCGGTCAAACTGGTCCGATGCGGGTGCTTTCGGGCCTTCAAAACGAGCCACCAGGGCATCGTCAGCAATGTCCACGCGGTGCACCCGGGTTTCCACGTAGATATTCTCATAGCGGCTGCCGATGCGGGATTGCAAGGGTTTGACCAGGTCGGGATCAGCGCCTGGCATCAATTGATTAGTCAACTCCACCACGGTAACCTTGCTCCCGAGGGCGGCATAAACACATGCCATTTCCAGCCCGATAATGCCACCACCTATCACCAGCAGGCGTTGTGGAATTTCCTCCAGGGCCAGGGCGGCCGTGGAATCCATGAGCCGGGGATCGCCCCAGGGTAAGCCCGGCAATTCGAATGATTGTGAGCCGGTGGCAATGATGGCGTGGGCAAAATCGAGCGAGCGCACCTGACCGGCTTTACGAACCTGAAGTGCGTTGGGTCCGGTAAATGTACCAACACCCTGGACCACCTCAATCGAGCGCCTGGCCGCCATGCCCGACAACCCTGCCGACAGTGTGCTTACGACTTGGTCTTTGAAAGCCCGTAATTTCTCCAGTTCAATCGCGGGATCGCCGAACCGGACACCGTGTTGTGCCATGGCGGCGGCTTCATCAATCACGCGGGCTGTGTGCAGCAGGGTCTTGGACGGTATGCAACCCACGTTCAAACAAACGCCACCCAGCGCCGGGTAGCGTTCAACCAGCGCCACCTTGAGTCCCAGGTCGGCGGCACGAAATGCGGCCGTGTATCCGCCGGGACCGGCACCGAGTACGACCAGGTCATAGTCATGTTTTGACGCCTTGTTTGACACAGCGCCAGAAGAGTCGCCATGGGTTTCCGGTAATCCAGCGGTGGGACCAGGCCGATCATCCACCCGGCCCGCTGCGGCGGCAGGTTCCGTATCCTCGGGCGCAACGGCTCCGCTTTGCGCATGGGAAATGGTTTCGCCGCGTGGCTCCAGCCCCGGCTGCGCGGCATGTTCCGCAACCCGGGCGATCAGGCTTCCTTCGGATACCCTGGAACCCACCCCGACCAGCAGTTCAACTACCTGCCCATCCACAGGACAGGGAACCTCCATGGTCGCCTTGTCACTTTCCAGGGTGATAAGGGACTGCTCCTTGCTCACCCGGTCACCCGGTTTTACCAATACCTCGATCACGGGAATATCCGAAAAATCACCGATATCAGGCACCTTGATGTCAAGAATCCGAGTCATGGACTGCTGCCTCCGCGGCTGGCGATCACCAAAGTATTGCCTTCCTGCACGATACTGAAATGTCGCAGGAAACTCATTCCGAGAAGGCTTTCCTCGCCCAGTCCCGGGGCTATGGTCGCCCGCACGTCCTGCAGCGTGAGAACGCCCACGGTGACAGAATCAAGCCGGGTAACCCAGCCACCGATGGGCCCAGCTGCTGTCATGACCGTGATGCGCGGTCCAAATTCAAGACCCAGGGAACGCGCCACTTGTTCCGACACCGCGACATCGGTCGCACCTGTGTCCACCAGGAAATGCACGGCCTGGCCGTTAATTTCGCCATCGGCGGCGAAATGACCATTGCGTTTGCGCTGCAGAATAACCATGACATTGCCTTTGGAATCCTGCTGCAAGCTCATGCCGCCGTCATTGCGTATCACGGCATGATACAAGGCGGTCATACCCAGCATGATCGCAACGATGGCTGCCCAGTACAGGCGCCGGCCACCACCCGAATTATCTTCGCGTTGCCTATCCATGCGCGGTGCGTCAAAGCGTCAAGCGCCTGATGTCTTCGAGTTGGCTGCCCAGGAACCGCGTGAACCGGGCTGCGTTAGCGCCATCGATTACCCGGTGATCGTAAGACACCGAAAGTGGCAGCATCAGGCGAGGCCTGAATTCGCTGCCGTTCCATACCGCTTGAATGCGCGAACGCGACACCCCCATGACCGCCACTTCCGGCGCATTGATGATTGGCGTAAACGCTGTGCCGCCGATTCCTCCCAGGCTGGAGATGGAAAAACAACCGCCCTGGATGTCCTGTGGTTTTAGCTTCTTGTCTCTCGCGCGCGCGCTGAGCTCTGCCAACTCCTGCGCAAGTTCCATGATGCTTTTGCGGTCGCACTCGCGCAGCACCGGAACCACCAGGCCCTCGGGTGTGTCGACAGCAATACCAACGTTGTAATAGCTTTTGAGAATCAGGTTTTCACCACCGGCGTCCAGCGAGGCGTTGAACTGCGGGTATTTCTTCAGCGCAGCCACGCTGGCCTTGATCAGGAACACGAGAAGCGTCAGCTTGAATCCCCGTTTCTCGGCATCGGCGGCGTACGATTTGCGGAAGTCTTCCATATCCGTGATGTCCGCTTCGTCATGCTGGGTTACATGAGGTATACCCATCCAGTTACGATGCAGGTGAGCGGCGGACAATTTCTGAATGCGCGACAGGGGTTGCCCGGTAATCGTGCCGAAACGTGAAAAATCAACCTTCGGCACCGGTGGAAACGCAAACCCGGTCGTGGCGCCACGATCAATCGGTGGCTGGGTCATTACGGATTTGATGAATGCCGTAACGTCGTCTTTGCGGATGCGGCCACTGGTTCCGCTGCCTTTGACCTGCCTGAGGTCCGCACCCAGTTCACGGGCGAACTTCCGTACCGAAGGGCTGGCGTAGGGAACCGATGAAACATCCATGGCAGCCGGCCCAGGTCCTTTAGTGAATGCGTCTTCCGGTGACGCGCCAGCTTGTGTAAGTCCCGGGGTTGCGGTCCCGGCAGGCCCGGAAACTGCGGCACCAGCCGTGGCAAGGGAGCGCCCTGGCGCAGTCAACGGGGCGGAACCAGGAGTGCTGGTGGGGACGCCTGGTCCGGATACTGGCACTGCCCTGTTTTCCTCGTCAGAGACTTCCAGGATTGCAACCACGTCGCCTGCCGAGACTTTGTCGTTAACCTTTAACCGCACCTCCCGGATCACTCCGGCCCGCGGTGCCGGTACTTCCATGGTTGCCTTGTCACTTTCCAGGGTAAGCAAAGAATCTTCGATCTTCACCCGGTCGCCGGCAGACACCAGGACTTCAATCACCGCCACATCCGTGAAATCGCCAATGTCCGGAATCCTGATCTCGATCGTTGTCTTCACTTTCCGCTCCGCTGCATCAAAGCTTTCGCTCAAGAACGCGCAGGGTTGTTTTTGCCGGGATCAATCCCGAGCTTGTCCCGTGCCCCTATCAGCTCGCCCTGGCCCAACAATCCCTTGCGGTAAAGCCCGTACAAAGCGGCATAGGCGATGTTGAAACGGTCAACTTCAAAAAAGCGACGCAATTTCTCCCGCCGGTCGGAACGGCCGAATCCATCGGTGCCTAACACGATAAAGTCGTCCTGTGGCAGGAAACCGCGCACCTGGTCGGCGAATGCCCGGACGTAGTCAGTGGCGGCAATGACCGGGCCCTTGCAATCGGACAGGCATTGCGTGAGCCAGGGAATGTGCGGTTCCTTTTCGGGGTTCAGGCGATTCCATCGCGCGCATTCCACGCCATCACGGCGCAGTTCGGTAAAACTGGTAGCGCTCCAGATATCCGCCGCCACGCCGAAATTCTGCTCCAGAATACTGGCAGCCGCTATGGCTTCACGCAAGATCGTCCCGCTGCCCATCAGCTGCACTTTGCGCCCAGCATCGGGGCCCCGGCGAAACAGGTAGAGTCCCTTGCGGATGCCCTCTTCGGCACCTTGGGGCATTTCAGGGTGTGGGTAATTCTCGTTCATAACCGTGATGTAGTAGTAGACATCCGCTTTTTCCGCATACATGCGGCGCAAGCCATCCTGGATGATCACGGCCAATTCATAAGCGAACGTGGGATCGTAGGAAATGCAGTTTGGCACCATGCCGGAAATCAGGTGACTGTTGCCATCCTCGTGCTGCAAGCCTTCTCCGTTCAACGTGGTGCGACCGGCTGTGCCGCCGATGAGAAAGCCTTTTGCGCGCATATCGCCTGCAGCCCAGGCCAGGTCGCCAACGCGCTGGAATCCGAACATCGAATAAAAGACGAAGAACGGAATCATGGGCACGCCATTGGTGGAGTAGCTCGTGGCCGCGGCAATCCAGGATGACATGGCGCCCGCCTCGGTGATTCCCTCCTGCAGAATCTGGCCTTTCTTGTCTTCCTTGTAGAACATGAGTTGGTCGGAATCGACTGGCGTGTACAGCTGCCCAACCGAGGAGTAAATGCCCAACTGCCGGAACATGCCTTCCATGCCAAAGGTTCGAGCCTCGTCAGCCACGATTGGCACGATGCGCGACGCCAGCACCTGGTCGCGCAACAGGATGGCCAGCGTCCGCACAAATGACATGGTGGTGCTGAATTCGCGGTCGCCACTCGCTTTCAAGAGGGGTTCAAATACTTCCAGGCTTGGAACCTGCAACGCCTCAGATGCAGACCGGCGTTGCGGCAGGAACCCACCCAGCGCCCTGCGGCGCTCGAGCATGTATTGAATCTCCGGACTGTCGTTGCCCGGGTGGTAAAAAGGCACGTTTTCTATCTCCTCATCCGGGATCGGAACCCTGAAACGGTCACGGAATTGCCGGATGGAGTCGACATCCATTTTTTTTTGCTGGTGTGTGATATTTTGCGCCTCGCCGGCTTCGCCCATGCCGTAGCCCTTAACGGTCTTGGCCAGGATCACGATGGGCCGTTCGCGCGGTTTTACTGCCTCGCTGTACGCGGCGTAGATCTTGTGCGGGTCATGGCCACCGCGATTCAGGCGCCAGATGTCTTCGTTCGACATGCTGGCAACCATTTCCAGCAGTTCCGGATACTTGCCGAAAAAGTGCTCGCGGGTGTAAGCGCCACCCTTGGCCTTGTAATTCTGGTAATCGCCATCGAGGGCTTCCTCCATGCGCTTGAGCAGCAGGCCATCCTTGTCTTTGGCAAAAAGTGGATCCCAATACCGCCCCCAGATCAACTTCAGCACGCTCCAGCCAGCTCCGCGGAACACACTTTCCAGTTCCTGAATGATCTTGCCATTGCCCCGCACCGGCCCGTCGAGGCGTTGCAAATTGCAGTTGACCACAAATACCAGGTTATTCAATTTTTCCCGGCCAGCCAGTGAAATGGCGCCCAGCGACTCGGGTTCGTCCGTTTCGCCATCACCCAGAAAACACCAGACTTTGCGGTCGGAGGTATCGGCAATTCCGCGGTTATGCAGGTACTTCAGAAATCGCGCCTGGTAAATGGCCATGATCGGGCCCAGGCCCATCGAAACGGTGGGCATCTGCCAGTAATCCGGCATCAACCAGGGGTGAGGATAGGAACTCAGGCCATTGCCTTCCGATTCTTCACGGAACCTGTCTAGTTGTTGCTCTGAGATCCTGCCTTCCAGAAAGGAGCGGGCATAAATCCCCGGTGAGGAATGGCCCTGGATATAAACCAGGTCGCCGCCGCCGGGATGCTGCGGCCCGCGAAAAAAATGATTGAATCCCACATCGTACAGTGTAGCCGCGGAGGCAAAACTGGCGATATGACCTCCCAGCTCGCCCCCGCGATGGCTGGCCCTCAGCACCGTGGCCATCGCGTTCCAGCGGATAAAGGAACGAATGCGGTGCTCCAGCTCGAAATTTCCCGGGCTGCGCTTTTCCATGTGCGGAGGAATCGTGTTGATGTACGCTGTGGTGGCGTCGTATGGCAGGTAGCCCCCTGACCGGCGGGTAAAATCCACCAGTTTTTCCAGCAGGTAATGAGCCCGGTCGGGTCCTTC